>NZ_JBEZFV010000007.1:0-426719 GCF_040649655.1 Micromonospora sp. NPDC048905
CGTGGCCCGGCCCCCCGCCCCGGGCCCCGGCCTCCCCCCCCCCCCCGGGGAGCCGGTCGGGCTGCCCGGAACCCCCACGGCCGCACTCACGAGGACACCCGCAAAGACGCCGTGCCGAGCTTCTCCACGACGGCGCGGACGTGGGCGCCGGGACGCAGCGGCACGGCAGCGGTCGCGGCACCGGCCAGGAACACCCACCCGGACTCCAGCCGCACACCGTGCCGGCCGGCAAGCCGGATGCCCTCGTCGAGCGCCCGGCGCGGATCGCCGAGGATCGCCGCCGTCGAACCGACCTGCGCCACCCGCCCGTCGATCTCCAGCAGCACGCCCAGGTTGTCCAGACCCGCCGGCACCGGCGACCAAGGCCCGATCACGAACGCGGCGGCCGAGGTGTTGTCGGCGATCACGTCCGGGAGTGCGAAGCGGAAGTCCGCGTACCGGGAGTCGATCAGCTCGATGGCCGGCGCGACCGCGCGGACGGCAGTGGCGAAGTCGCCGACCGGCTCGCCCGGCTCGGGCAGCCGGTCCAGCAGGAACGCCACCTCCGGCTCGACCCGGGGATGGATGTACGCGGACGGGTCCACGGCACCGCCGTCGGGCACCCGCATCGCGTTGGTGAGCCGTCCCCAGATCACCTCGTCCACGCCGACCTGAGCCATCTTCGCCCTGCTGGTCAGCCCCATCTTCAGCCCGACCAGCCGCTCACCGGCGTCCAGCCGGCGTTGGAGCAGCGCGGCCTGCACGCCGTACGCGGTGTCCACGTCGAGGCCGGTCTCGGCGGCGAGCTGCGGGATCGCGGTGGCCGTGGCCGCTGCCACGCCCAGCTTCTCGGCGATCCCCGTGATGTCTACGCCGATCATGCTGCGCCACCTTCCGTGCCGGCCAGGTCGAGTGCGACGTCGACGATCATGTCCTCCTGGCCGCCGACCATCCGACGCCGGCCCAGCTCGACCAGGATCGAGCGGACGTCCACGCCGTACTTGGCGGAGGCCCGTTCGGCGTGCCGCAGGAAGCTGGAATACACCCCCGCGTACCCCAGGGAGAGCGTCTCGCGGTCCACCTGGACCGGCCGGTCCTGGAGCGGGCGCACGATGTCGTCGGCGGCGTCCATCAGCGCGAACACGTCGCAGCCGTGCTTCCAGCCGTGCAGTTCGGCGACCGCCACGAACACCTCCAGCGGCGCGTTGCCGGCACCCGCGCCCATGCCGGCCAGGGAGGCGTCGACGCGGACGGTCCGGCCGTGCGGCGCGTCCGGGCCGGCCGGCCCGGAGCCGGTGACCCGGCCGTGCTCGACGGCGAGCACGCTGTTGGCCACTCCGAGCGAGAGATTGTGGTGCGCGTGGATGCCGATCTGCGTCTCCGGTGCCAGGACCTGCCGGTACGCGTCGACGCGTTGCGCCACGTCGGACATCAGCAGCCGACCGCCGGAGTCGGTGACGTAGACGCAGTGCGCCCCGTACGACTCCATGAGCTTGGCCTGCCCGGCGAGCCCGGCCGCATCGAACATGTGCGACATCATCAGGAACCCGGCGACGTCCATGCCGTTCTCCCGGGCCCAGGAGATGTGCTGGGCGGAGATGTCCGCCTCGGTGCAGTGGGTGGCGATCCGGACGCTTGTCACCCCGAGCGCCTTCGCGGCCTTCAGGTCGGCGATCGTGCCGATGCCCGGCAGCAGCAGGGTGGTCAGCTTCGCCGTGGTCAGCACCTCGGCGGCCGCGGAGATCCACTCGGCGTCGCTGGCCGCGCCGTGGCCGTAGTTGACGCTGGAGCCGGCGAGCCCGTCACCGTGTGCCACCTCGATGGCGTCCACCCCGGCGGCGTCCAGCGCGGCGGCGATGGTGCGTACCTGATCGACGGTGTACTGGTGGGCGATGGCGTGCATGCCGTCGCGCAGCGTCACGTCCTGGATGTACAGGTCGGTCATCGCGCGGCCACCTCCGACGATCGCAGGGCGACCAGCCGTTCCGCGGTACGCAGCGCGGCGGAGGTCATGATGTCCAGGTTGCCGGCGTACGCCGGTAGGTAGTGCCCGGCTCCGGAGACCTCCAGGAAGACCGACACCTGCAACGCGGTCAGCTGCCGCCCGAGCGTCGGCACGTACGCCCGCACCCGGTCGAACTGCACGTCCTGCTTGAGCCGGTAGCCGGGAACGTACTCCTGCACGGCCGTCACCATGTCCGCGACCGAGGCGGCGATGGCGGCGGTGTCGGCGTCAGCGTCCGGGCAGAGGCAGTAGACGGTGTCGCGCATCAGCAACGGCGGGTCCGCCGGGTTCAGCACGATGATCGCCTTGCCCCGCTCGGCCCCGCCCACCACCTCGATGGCCCGGGCCGTGGTCTCGGTGAACTCGTCGATGTTGGCCCGGGTGCCCGGACCGGCCGACTTCGACGCGATCGAGGCGACGATCTCCCCGTACGCCACCGGGGTGACCCGGCGCACCGCGGCGACGATCGGCACTGTCGCCTGCCCGCCGCAGGTCACCATGTTGACGTTCGACTCGTGCAGGTGCTCGTCGAGGTTGACCGGCGGCACCACGTACGGGCCGAGCGCGGCCGGGGTCAGGTCCACCACGGTGCGGCCGTGTGCGCGCAGCACCTCGTCGTGGCGTCGGTGCGCGCCGGCCGAGGTGGCGTCGAACACCAGCTCGACGTCGGCGAACTCGGGCATCGCCACGAGCCCGTCCACACCGTCGGCGGTGGTGGCCACGCCGAGCCGGCGGGCGCGCGCCAGCCCGTCGGAGGCCGGGTCGATGCCGGCCATCGCCACCATCCGCAGGCTGTCACTCAGCCGGAGAACCTTGATCATCAGGTCGGTGCCGATGTTGCCGGAACCGAGCACCGCCACACCGACGCTCACGCTGACTCCCCTCGGCTGAAACAGGTCCGCACCGAGCCGAGCCCGGAGATCCGCGCCTCGTACGCGGCTCCCGGGGTGACCGGCACCATGGGGCCGAGCGCCCCGGAGAGCACCACGTCCCCGGCGCGCAGCGGGTCACCGGCGCGAGCGAGCGTGCTGGCCAACCAGTGCAGGGCGTGCAGTGGGTTGCCCAGGCAGGCCGCGCCGGCGCCGACCGAGACCGGCTCGCCGGCGTGTTCCAGCACCATTCCGCACAGCCGCAGGTCGACGTCGGCGAGTCGGCGGGGCGTGGTGCCGAGCACGAACAGCCCGCTGGAAGCGTTGTCCGCGACGGTGTCCACGATGGAGATGTCCCAGCCGGCGATCCGCGAGTCGACGATCTCGATGGCCGGCAGCACGTGGTCCACCGCGCGGATCAGGTCGACGGTGGTGATCTGCGGGTCGGCGAGATCCTTGTCGAGCACAAACGCGATCTCCGCCTCGACCCGGGGCTGGAGCAGCCGGTCGATCGGCACCTCGACGCCGTCGCCGACCGCCATCGCGTCGGTCAGCAGGCCGAAGTCCGGCTGGAACACCCCGAAGGTCTCCTGCACCGCCCGGGAGGTCAGCCCGATCTTGGCGCCGACCCGGCGTTCGCCACGGCCCTGCCAGGCCCGCGTGTGGAGCTGCTGCACCCGGTACGCGGACTCGACGTCGCCCTCCGGCAGCAGCCGCCCGCGCAGCGGTGGGCAGGGCTTGCCGGTGCTGCGCGCCTCGGCCAGCTCCCGGTTGGCGGCCTCGATGTCAGCTTCCATGCCCGCTCCCTCGCCTTGGCTCACGACAGGTCCACGCAGACGTTCGTCAGTTCGGAGTAGAAGTTCAACGAGTGCACGCCACCCTCCCGGCCGATGCCGGAGGCCTTCACCCCGCCGAACGGGGTTCGCAGATCACGCAGGAACCAGGTGTTGACCCAGACGATGCCGGCGTCCAGCCGGGCGCCGGCCCGGTGCGCGACGCCCACGTCCCGGGTCCACACGGTCGCCGCCAGGCCGTACTCGGTGCCGTTGGCGAGCGCATACGCCTCGTCCTCGGTGTCGAACGGCGCGACGTGCACCACCGGCCCGAAGATCTCCTCCCGGTTGGTGCGGGCGTCCGGGCCGAGGCCGGCGAGCACCGTCGGTTGCACGTACGACCCGCCGTCACGGGCGTCACCGAAGGTGGGCGTACCGCCACCGGTGAGCACCTCGGCGCCCTCGGAGCGGGCCAGCTCGTACGCGCCGAGCACCTTCGCCCGGTGCTGGTGGGAGATCAGCGGCATGGTGGCGGTGGCCTCGTCGGTCGGCCACCCGTACGCCAGCTCGCCGGCCCGCTTCGCCAGCCGCGCGGTGAACTCCTCGAAGACCGGGCGCTGCACGTAGATGCGTTCGGTGCAGAGGCACACCTGCCCGCCGTTGGTGAAGCTGGACCGCACCGAGCCGGCCACGGCGGCGTCCAGGTCGGCGTCCGCGAAGACCAGGCCGGCGTTCTTGCCGCCCAGCTCGAAGCTGACCGCCTTCACGCCGTCGGCGGCGGCCCGCATGATCGCGCCGCCGGTGGCCGACTCGCCGGTGAAGGTGATGGCGTCGACGCCCGGATGCCGGGTGAGGAACTCGCCGGCCGAGTCCGGTCCGAAGCCGTGCACCAGGTTGAACACCCCGGCCGGTACGCCCGCGGCGGCCATCACCTCGGCGAGCACCGTCGCCGAGGCGGGCGTCTCCTCGCTGGGCTTGACCACCACGGCGTTGCCACAGGCCAGCGCCGGGGCGACCTTCCAGGTGAGCAGCAGCAGCGGCAGGTTCCACGGCACGATGACCGCGACCACGCCGACCGGCTTGCGCAGCGCGTAGTTGAGCGCCCGGCCACCGGTCGGGGTGACCGTGGTGAACGACTCGGTGGGCGCGGTCGCCACGATCTCCGCGAACGCCCGGAAGTTCGCCGCGCCGCGCGGAATGTCCAGCGTGCGGGCCTGGGCGATGGACTTGCCGGTGTCGGCGACCTCGGCGGTGACCAGATCGTCGAAGCGGCGCTCCAACTCGTCGGCGACCCGGCGAAGCACCTCGGCGCGTTCCCGTTCGCCCATCCGACCCCACGGCCCGCGCAGCGCCGCGCGGGCGGCGGCCACCGCGTCGTCCACCGTGGACCGCGACGCCTCGTCCACCTCGAAGACCGGCTCCCCGGTCACCGGGCTGGCCTTGGCGAACGTCGACCCGCCGTCGACGAACTCGCCGCCGACGAAGTTACGCAACCGCTGCGGCCCGGCCGGCGGGTGGCCGGCCATCAGTCGTGCATCCCAGTTGGCGGTCATCCGCGCCTCCCTCGACCGAGTGTCGCGCCGAGCAGCAGCAACGCGGCCCCGCCGACGACCGCGCCGAGCACCCGATGCTGCCGGCGCACCCGGCGGCGCACCTCCGCGTACGGGGTGGTGGAGAAGGACACCAGCTCGTACTGGGAAACGTACCGGCCGGGCAGGGCCCGTTCCAGGGCGTGCTCGATCCTGCGGCGGAGCTGGAAGACCGGGGAGGCAACCCGGTCCCGCATCTCCACGAAGTTGGTGAGCGCCATCGTGGCGATGGCCTCGGCGTTCTCCTGGCGGCGTCGCTGGAACAGCGGCAGCGCCGCCAACCAGTCGTCGGCGCACTCGTCCAGGCAGCGGTCCAACTCGACCACGTCCTCGAACGCGCAGTTGGCGCCCTGACCGTAGAACGGCACGATCGCGTGCGCCGCGTCACCGAGCAGTCCCACCTTGCCGAAGACCTGCCACGGGGCGCAGCGGACCGTGCCGAGCACGCCCACCGGGTTGTGCTGGTAGTCGTCGATGAGGTTCGGCGCCAACGGGATGACATCCGGGTAGTGCGTGGCGAAGTGCTCCTCGATCGACGCCGGACTGTCCAGCGCCGCGAAGCTCCCGTCGCCCTCGTTGGGCCAGAACAGCGTGCAGGTGAAGGAGCGGTCCGGGTTGGGCAGCGCGATCATCATCGAGGTGCCGCGCGGCCAGATGTGCAGCGCGTCCGGATCGAGCGCGAAGTCCCCGCCCAGCGGCGGGATCGTCAGCTCCTTGTAGCCGTAGTCGAGGAAGTCCACGCTCTCGTCCAGCAGCCCGTGGCTGAGCAGTTGCCCGCGTACCGCGGAGCCGGCGCCGTCGGCGCCCAGCACGACCGACGCCTTCGCGGCGACCGTGCCCTGCGGGGTGTCGAAGCTCAGGGTTCCGTCGATCGGGTCGAGCGCGACCAGCCGGTGGTCGAAGACGACCCGCACCCCGGGCAGCGCGGCGGCCTCGTCCAGCAGAGCGTTGTTCAGCGCACCCCGGCTGATCGAGTTGATCGCCCGGTCCCCGGCCGCGCTGTACGACTGGAACTGCTGCTCACCCTCGACCGGGTGGATCATCCGGCCGCGCATCGGCAGCGCGTCGGTCAGCACCTGCTCGGCCAGCCCGATCCGGCGCAACGCGTCCAGCCCACGCTCGGAGAGCGCCAGGTTGATCGAGCGACCGCGCTCGGCCGTACCGGCCCGCGGGTCGGAGCGGCGCTCGTAGAGAGCCACCGGGTAGCCGCGCCGGGCCAGGAAGCAGGCGGCCAGGCAGCCGGCCAGCCCGGCACCGATGACCGCGATCTCGTCCCGTCGTGCGGTCATGGGTTGACCTCCCCCACCGTCGCCGCCAGCGCGGCGGCGGCCCGCCAGCAGTCGTGGTACGTCGAGTAGAGCGGCACCGGGGCGAACCGGACGACGTCCGGCTCCCGGGCGTCGGCGATGACGCCGTGCTCGTACCGCAGGCGTTTGGTCAGCTCGGCGGCGCTGCCGGCGCCGATGCGGACCGAGAGTTGGCTACCTCGCCGGGCCGGGTCGCGCGGGGTGATCACGCGCAGCGGCCGGTCGGCGACGACCTCGTCCAGCAGGGTCTCCAGCCAGCCGGTGAGGCGAAGGCTGCGGGCGCGCAGCGCGGTCATCCCGACCGCGTCGAACAGCTCCAGCGAGGTGCGCACCGGACCCATCGCGAAGATCGGCGGGTTGGAGATCTGCCAGGCCTCCACAGTGGCCGGCGGCCGGGACACCGGGGTCATCTCGAACCGGGTGGCCGCCGCGGTGCTCCACCAGCCCTCGAAGCGGGGCAGGCTCTCGTCGCCGAGGTGCCGCTCGTGCACGAAGACGCCGGCCAGGGCACCCGGGCCGGAGTTCAGGTACTTGTAGGAGCACCAGGCCGCGAAGTCGACGTCCCAGTCGTGCAGGGCCAGCGGCACGTTGCCGACCGCGTGGGCCAGGTCCCAGCCGACCACCGCGCCGGCGGCCCGGCCGGCGGCCGTGATCGCCGGGATGTCCAACAACTCGCCGGTCAGGTAGTTGACGCCGCCGAGCAGCACCAGCGCCACCCGGTCGCCCTCGGCGGCCAGGTAGGCGGTCACGTCCTCGGTGCGCAGCGCGTCCTCGCCGGGGCGCGGGCGTAACCGGACCACTGCGTCGTCCGGGTCGAGGCCGTGGAAGCGGGCCTGGCTGCGCACCGCGTAGCTGTCCGAGGGGAACGCGGCGTCCTCGATGACGATGCGGGTGCGGGCGCCGGCCGGGCGGTAGAAACTCACCATCAGCAGGTGCAGGTTGACCGTGAGCGAGTTCATCACCACGGTCTCCGCGGGCCGGCCGCCGACCAGTCGGGCGGCCGGTGCGGTCAACAGCTCGTGGTACGGCAGCCAGGCGCGCTCCGCCTCCAGGTGCCCCTCCACGCCGAGCCGGCCCCAGGCGTCCAGATCGGCCAGCAGTTCGTCGCGGGTGGCCCGGGGTTGCAGGCCGAGCGAGTTGCCGGCCAGGTACGCCGACTCGGGGTGGTCGCCGCCGTCGGCCGGCGGCACGTGGAACAGGTGCCGGTGGCCCGGGTCGGCCTCGTCGAGGCGGTGCGCTTCTTGTTCAGGGGTGTGCATGTCTCGCTCTCCGGTCACATCGCGGTACGGGCCGACCACAGCTCCGGGAAGACCACCCGGGACATGCTGCGCTGCAACCACGCCAGACCGGCGGAGCCGCCGCTGCCGACCTTGGCGCCCATCGTCCGCTGCACCGCCTTGACGTGGTTCCAGCGCCAGTCGCCGAACTCCTCGGCGACGCCGCTGAGCGCCTCGCCGAGCAGGCGCAGATGGTTGTCCGGGCCGGTGTCGCCGTAGATCCGTACCCAGGCCGCCTCGACCGACGACTGCGGATCGTGCTCCACCGCCACATCGCGGTCGAGCAGGTCGGCGGGGAGGTCGAAGCCACGCCGGGCGAGCAGCGCGACCACGTCGTCCCAGAGGCTCGGGGTGGTCAGCGCGGCGCTCAGGGCGCCGTGCACCTCGGTCTGCCGACGGAAGGGCCTGATCAGCGCCGGGTCGCGCAGGCCGAGCAAAAATTCCAGGTGGCGGTACATCGCCGACTGGAAGCCGGAGCCCTCGCCGAGCAGGTTGCGGAACCTGTTGAAGTCGGCAGGCGTCATCCAGCGCAGGCCCTGCCAGGCGGCGTTGAGCCCCTCCAGGTGCAGGGTGGCGCGGCGCAGCGGGGCCAGCGCATCCCAGACCCGGTCGGCGCGCAGCAGGCGCTGGGTCTCCCGTAGCTCGTGGCAGGTCAGCCCGAAGTACAGCTCCATGATCTGGCTGACCATCAGGAAGGACATCTCGCCGGGGTCGTCGCTGAGGGGCTGCTGCAACTGGTGCAGGGCGCTGGCCCGCACGTACGCGTCGTAGGGCACCAGGTCGGCGAACTCCAGGGTCGGCTCCCCGCCGTTGCGTGCGGCACGGGCGGCCCGCTGTCGCGGGGTCACCGGCCGCACCGAGGCGGGGCGGTTCGGCGCCCGCCGCTCCGTCTGATCCACCAGTCGTCTCCCTCCCCCGGACCTGTCGACGTCATGATCTCGCGGTCGGATCGGCCTGCGGAATGCCGGATCAACGGCTCTCGCCGTGTTGTCTTGACGAACCGAAGGCAAGTAGGCGAATTCGGTTCACGAAAGTAAGGTCTGAGCGTGGACGACATGGACTGGGCGCTGCTGCGCGAGTTGCAGGCCGACGCGCGGCTCTCCTTCAGCGAGCTGTCCCGGCGGGTGCACCTGTCTCCACCGGCCGTCGCGGAGCGGGTTCGCCGGCTGGAGGAGGCCGGGGTCGTCACCGGCTACCACGCCCATGTCGACCTGACCCGGGCCGGCCGTACCGTGGTCGCGCTGATCCGGATGTCCTGCTACGGCGCGCGCTGCATCCTGCACGACCCGGCGGTGGCCGGCTGGCCGGAGATCCTGGAGATCCACCGGATCACCGGTGACGCGTGCAGCATGCTCAAGGTGGCCGCCGGCTCGATCGGCGACTTCGAGGCGGTCATCGACCGGCTCGCCCCGTACGGCCAACCGTCGAGCACGATGGTGCTTTCCTCCCCGCTCGACTGGCGACCGATCACCGCCCTCCCCTCCCCCCGCCGCGGCTGACCTGGGTTTGGCCCCGAGCCAGCGGGAAAGCAGCGCCGTGCCCAGGGGACGCCCTTCCTCCGTCCGGAGTGCCGCCTTCGGCGCGGAGGCGGAATGAGGGGCGGAGGTTCCGGCGGTCGTCGCCGGTTGGGGGGAAATCATGCAGGGAATCCGCACGATCAACCGCGCGCTCTCGTCCGCACTGACACTGGTAGCGCTGGTCGGTGCGTTCGTCCTGATGTCGGCCGTACCGGCGCGCGCCGGCGAGAACGTCTTCGTCGAGGTCATGCCGAACAGCGCCCAGGCCGGTAGCCGGGTCAACATCAAGGCGGGCTGCGACAACGCCAACAACAACCGCCAGTCCAGCGTGCACTCCGACGCGTTCGGGCACGTGACCCTCAAACCGGACAAGGGCTTCCTGACCGCGCAGGCCACCATCATCCGCGACAAGCCGGCCGGTGACTACCCGGTCGACCTGCGCTGCGAGAACGGCCAGACGGCCTCGACCACGCTCACCGTGCTGAACATGGCCTCCCCCAGCAAGGGACCGGCGACCGGTGGCGGCGGGACAGCCGGCGGCCGCGGCACCGGCTCGTTGCTGGTGCTCGGCGGCGTGGCGCTTGTCGCCACCGCGGTCGCGCTCGGGATGGCGGGCGGCCGACGTCGGACCGGAGCCGGCTCCTGAGCCGGGTGACCCATGACCCGCAGATCCGCGCGCGCGCGGCCGGACCGCCGCGCCCGCTTCCAGGCCGGGCCGCTGCTGCGCGCCTCCGGCCGGCTGGTGGCCCGCGCCTCCGGCCGGCTGGGTCGGGTCGCCGGGCAGGCCGGGTCGGCCAGTCTCGCCACCCCGGATCCGACCGTCGCTCCGCTGCCGCCGCGCGGCCCGGCCGGATCGCGGTCGTTCCGGCCCCGTTTCGGTACGGGACCGGGGCTGCCGGTGCTGGCCATCGCCGCGGTGATGGTGCTGATCGTCGCGATGCTCGGCGTCGAACAGGTGACCGGGATGAGCCTGCTACCGGACCGGCTCAGCGCTGGATTCCGGCCGCCGCCGAAGAAGTTCCCGGTGCTGACGGCCAGCCGTCCGACCAGCCTCGCCATCGAGAAGATCGACCTGCGGGCGCCCGTGCACGACGTGGGTATCGCTTCGGACGGCACCATCGCGGTGCCGGACGCGGCCCGCGCCCAGGAGGCCGGCTGGTACGACCAGGGGCCGACCCCCGGCCAGTACGGTCCGGCGGTGATCGTCGGGCACGTCGACACCACGAGCGGGCCGGCGGTCTTCCACCAACTCCGTGAACTGCGCGACGGCGACCAGATCGAGGTCACCCGCACCGACCGCAGGGTGGCGGTCTTCGAGGTGAACTCGGTGGAGAAGTTCGACAAGGGCCAACTGCCGGTGGACGAGGTGTACGGCGACTTCAGCCGCCCGAGCCTCAGATTGATCACCTGCGGTGGCCAGTGGGTCGGCGGCGAGACCGGCTATTCCGACAACGTGGTGGTATTCGCCTCGTTGGTCAAGGCGCGTTGAGGACGGGCGAATCGAAATTACCGGTCAGTTCTGGCCTGGGCTTGCCACAGGTAACCCGGCGGCCTTGGCGCAGTCGAGCAGCCGCCGGTCGTAGCTGACGAATGCGATGAGCGCGGTTCCGGACTCGTTCGTCAGGACCTGAGCCGTGGCAAGGTGTATGGCGTCGAGACTGCGTAGCGTCGGCTCCGCAAAGGCGGCGGCGGTGGCGCGGATAGTGCCATCGATCTCCAGCCGAAAGAGCCGTCCGACAGCTACCGGCACTCCGATCAACGCTTGCGGTGCTGACCGGCGCAACGCCCTGGGCACCTCAACCTCGACGAGAGCGGAGGAGACCAGCGGGACGTCGCCCTGCGCGTTGAGCCAGGAGACGAGGTCAGCGCTGCACGCCTCCTGGCGAACCAACTTCACGACGGCGGCGGAGTCGAGATAGATCACCAGCGCTCCTCGTCGCGCATCTCGGCGAGAGCGGCAGCCACGTCCACGTCCTCGGCGCCGAGCTTTGGCGGAAGCGGGACAGGGCCGCTCCCGGTTGGCGCGACGGCCCGTCCGGCCACTACCAGCTTGGCCAGCACAGATCTGTCGTCACCGACCGGGATCAGTCGGGCGATCGGATGCCCGCGATCGGTGATCTCCACCGTCTCGCCGCCACTCACCCGAGCGAGCACCTGACTCGTGTTCTGGTTCAGCTCCCGGACCCCGATACGCTCCATGGACCCAGTGTAGAACCAAATGTTCTACAGCTGCGCGAACCTGCCCGTCACGTATGGAAAGTGGCGGCCAGTGTTTCGACGGTGGCCACCTCACCGGTCTCAGGTACAGTTTTCTGTACTTACGTGGAGGTGACCATGCGCACCGTGAACTTCACCCAGCTTCGACAGAACCTGGCCGCCGAACTCGACAGCGTCATCAACGATGCGGAGGAGGTGGTGGTGACCCGATCAGGCCACGACCCGGTGGTCATCGTGCCGCTCGCAGAGTACGAGGCGATGAAGGAGACCGAGTATCTCCTGCGCAACCCGAGTAACGCCGCAGCCCTGCGCCGCTCGGTCGCCGAACTGGAGGCCGGTGACACGGCCGAGCGCGACCTGGTCGACCCGAGCACCGTCCGGGACGTCGCGTGAGGCTGGTCTTCACCGCGACGGCATGGAACCAGTACCTCAGCCACACCGACCGCAAGTTGGTCAAGCGCATCAATGACCTCATCGCCGACGTAATGCGCAACGAATACGAGGGTATCGGCAAGCCAGAGCCCCTCCGGGGCGAGCTGTCCGGCTTCTGGTCCCGCCGGATCGACCGCGAACATCGGTTGGTGTACCGGGTCAGCAAGGGCGACGTCGAGATCATCGCCTGTCGGTACCACTACGGCGACAGGTAGCTGGACCAGCGTCGAGGTAGTCGGCCAGCCGGGCGGCCCCGGTGAGCATGGCCCGGCCGCGCTCGGTGAGCCGTTCGCGCCACCGGCCCAGCGACGCGGCGAGCGGTTCGGTGCCGCCCGCGCCGCGCACCTGATCCAGCACTGCGGCGATGTGGTCGAGCCGGTATCCACCACGGCGCAACAGGTGCGCCAACTCGGCGTCGCGGACGTCGTCCGGGAGGTAGACCCGGTAGTGGGTCACCGGATCGCGCACCGGCCGCAGGACTCCGGCCCGCTCCCACTTGCGCAGCGTGGCCGGCTGTAGACCGAGCCGATGGGCCAGCACGCTGATCGGCACGGCTGTCTGGCTCCGCGGTTGCGGTCTCGTTCCGGTGAGAGCCGCCACCGCCGACTCGACCGCGTCCAGGGTCTCCCGGTCGCGTTGGAGCAGGGCATGCCCCTCGTCGACGGTGCGCAACGCCTCGTCGACCTCACCCCGGTTGACGGCCCGCATGATCTCGCCGCTGGCCGCGTAGCCGTGGCCCACGATCAGCGCGAGGTAGGCACTCAACGCCCTCGCGTGCGTCTCGGTGAACCGGCGGTAGCCGTTCGGCGTGCGCTGGGCCGGCGGCAGGACGCCGTCCCGTTCGTAGTTGCGCACGGCCTGCGCGGAGAGACCGTGGGCGCGCGCGAGGTCCACCGGGCGTACTCCGGGGTTTGAGGGTTTTGTGGGTGTCACCCGTGCTCCATCGCTCCTGAGTCTCAACCGCAGGTTCAACGATACGGTTTATGGAATGCCATCTCTTCTCGACCTGCTCGCGGTGTCCCCGGACCTGCTCGCGCTCGGTGAGCCGACGCACGGCGAGTCCGCCTTCCTCCAACTCCGCAATGACGCCTTCCTGTCGCTGGCGGAGCACGGCTACCTGTCGATCGCGGTGGAGAGCGACCGGGCGGCCGGGCTGATCGCCGACGAGTTCGTGCAGGGCGCTGCCGTACCGCTCGAACGGGCGCTCTCCGAAGGGTTCAGCCACGGGTTCGGCACCGCCCCGGCCAACCGCGACCTCCTGCTGCGGATGCGCGAGTGGAACGCGGGACGCCCGGTCGCCGAACGCCTGACGTTCTACGGCTTCGACGCCCCCCTGGAACTCGCGAACGCACCGAGCCCGCGACGCCACCTCATCCGGGTCTGTGACTTCCTGGGCCTCGACCGATCCGCCGAGATCGACGACCTGGTCGGCGACGAGGCGCGGTGGAGTGACCCGGCCGCGATCTGGGAGCCGGGCCGGTCGGTGGGGCGCTCGACCGACGCCGAAAGACTGCGGGTGCTCGCCGACGACCTCCTGACCGAGTTGTACCTGCGGGCACCCGGGAAGGCCGCGGGCTGGCCGGCGGCGTTCGTGCAGGCGACGTCCGCGGTCGCGGTGCTGCGCTACCACGCCGCGGCCGCCGCCCCACTGGCGCAGGAGGAACGCTTCGCCCGCCTGGCCGCGGTGCGGGACGCGCTGATGGCCGAGAACCTGCTCGCGATCCGATCCGCCGAGGCCCACCGCGGGCCCACGCTCGTCTTCGCGCACAACACGCACCTCCAGCGTCAGGCGGGCACGATGACGCTTGCCGGCGCGGAGGTGTCGTGGGCCGGTGCCGGCGCGATCGTCGCGTCGCTGCTGGGCGACCGCTACGCGGTGATCGTCGGCAGTCTGGGGGCGAGCCCGGCGCTCGGCATCGAGGCACCGGCCGCGTCGACCTACGAGGGCAGGCTCCAGCAGGAGACCGACATTCCCCGGTACGTGCCGGCGGCCGACATCGGGCCGGCCGAGCAGCGGACGCACGACTACCGGTACGTCCCGCTGGACCGGGCCACCATCGAACACGCCGACGCGGTCCTGCACATCCCGACCGGTGTCAACGCGGCCGTGCTGGCCGATCGGATCGTCGCGCTGCCCGGCGTCGAGCAGGTCGTGGCGAGCGAGGACAACGGATCACCCGAGGCAGCCTGGGGTGACCGGTTCTTCTTCGTCGGCCCGGACCGCCGGCAGCCGTTCGCCACAGTCGTCGAGCACGACGTGCCCGGCTTCGACGAGGCCGGACAGCTCGACCGCCCCGGTGTCTTCCGCCTCAACCTGGACCTGGGCCGGAGCGAATTCGAGCGACGCTTCGGCTTCCCGCCCAAGGCGTTCGAGGACCACCGGGACGAGTTCGACTTCGCCCGACTGGACACCCTCACACCGCACCCGGGCTACGCGCTGCACGGGTTCGCCAGCATCGTCATGCCCGGCCCGCACCTGCTACCCGAGATCGACCGGCTGTTGACGGTCGCGCACGGTCGAGCAGTCGACCGCAACGAGCGAGCCGCGCGCCGGGCAGCGGACCAGCAACCCGGAGCCTGACGGCACCGTTCGGAGTCAGGCGGCGGCTTCCGGCTCCCGCAGGTCCAGCCAGTCGGCCCAGCGGGGGTCGGGGGCGCGATGCCCGAGCACCCGCCAGGCGGTGCCCTTCGGTGCCGCGGGCAGCGCATGCAACCGCCACCCCATCTCCGCCGGCGTCTTGTCGCCCTTGGTGTGGTTGCACCGGGCACACGCGGCGACCACGTTCTCCCAGGCGTGCCGGCCACCCCGGCTGCGGGGAAAGACATGGTCGATGGTCTCGGCCGGACCCCGACAGTAGGCGCACCGCCACCCGTCCCGGGCGAAGATCGCCCGCCGGGACAACCCGACGTGCGTCCGGTACGGCACCCGGACGAAGCGGGTCAGCCGGACCACGGACGGCACCGGGAGCGCGTCGCGGGCGCTGTGCAGAATGCCATCGCCGTCGGCGACGCAGACGGCCTTGGCAGAGAGAACGAGGATCGCGGCACGGCGCACCGACACGACACACAGCGGCTCGTAGGTGGCGTTGAGGACCAACGCGCCGGAGCCCACCGTGGGTCGTATGTCAGGCATCGCGATCACCCTCCCGGTTCAGCGGCTGCTGCGTACCGCCGTCGACCGAGGTCCGGGCATGACCACCCACACGGTCGACGCCGGCCGATCACCGACGTCCGTTGCGCCAATAGTCCCTGATCGGACCCCGGATTGCACGTACTAATCCGGGGCCGGGTACGAAGCTCTCTCCCGCACCTGTCACGATGGCCGGTTCGCCCCGATCCGGCCCTGCCCTCGGCGGCAGGTCACCCGGCCGGTGGGTCGGCGGTGGCCGCGCGGGCTCCTTGCGGTACGAAGACAGGGTGAGTGCCGCAAGCGTGATGCCCCTTGCCCTGTCCACCGCCGGGTCGGTGAACTGCCAGGGCAGTTCCTCCTGCCAATTCCTGTACGAGCTGACCAGGTCGGCCTGGTTCGCCGAGGGCAGTTACTGGATCCTGCTCAAGCCGCTGCGGGTGCTGCTGATCCTGGCGCTGGCGATGGTGGCCCGCTGGGCGGTGCACCGCACGATCAACCGGTTGGTCCGTACGACGACCGACGGCGCGGTGCCGACGATGCTGCGGCCGCTGCGCGAGCGGGTGCCCAGCGCGGCGGTCGACCCGACCGAGTTCGTACCCGAGCGGCGACGGCAGCGGGCCGAGGCGATCGGCTCGGTGTTGCGCAGCCTGACCACCGCGTTCGTCTTCGGCATCGCGCTGCTGATGATCCTGCGTGAGTTCAGCTTCGACCTGGCGCCGCTGCTGGCCAGCGCGGGGATCGCCGGCGTGGCGCTGGGCTTCGGCGCACAGAGCCTGGTCAAAGACCTGATCGCCGGCCTGTTCATGCTGATCGAGGATCAGTACGGCGTGGGCGACAACGTCGACCTGGGCGAGGCGATGGGCGTGGTCGAGGCGGTCGGGCTCCGGGTGACCACTGTGCGCGACGGTCGCGGCGTGCTCTGGTACATCCGCAACGGCGAGATCATCCGGGTGGGCAACAAGAGCCAGGGCTGGGCGCTCGTGGTGGTGGACCTGCCGATCGGGTTCAACAGCACCGAGGAGGCCACCGCCGTCCTGCGGACCGCGGCCGCCTCGGTGGCGGTGGACCCGGAGCTGTCACCGGAGATCGTCGAGGCGCCGGAGGTGTTGGGTGTCGAGCAGGTGACGGTGGACGGTGCGGTCATCCGGACGGTGGTGAAGACGACAGCGGACGGGCAGTTCGCGGTGGGCCGGGAGCTGCGTCGGCGGCTGGCGGAGGCGCTGGAGAACTCGGGCATCACCGCGCAGATCGCGGCGGCCCGCATCTTTCCCGGGCTGCCCCCCCGCCCACTGCCCGACGGTGAAACAGGCCAGGGTGGTGCCACCTGACCCACCCGCCATTGTCCTCGAATTCAGGGGTCGCGAGCCGCCCGGCCCCTCAGGTATCGTCCGTTCGTTCAGTCGGGGAAGCGACGAACGATCCGTTCGACCTAGATAGTTGTCAGACGATCGGGCAGAATCCGGAGCACGCGTTCCCGCCAAAGCGTGATCACAACCTCGCTGATCCGTGATCTGACGAGCGCCTCCGGCCGGGCTGCCACGAGCGGCCGACCCGGAGGCCGATGGAGGCGACGGTGCCCGACGAGCGACCTTCCGCGGAAGGCCCAGCCACTTTTCGCGAAGTGTTCGCCCAGCACGAGTTCCGCGCCGTGTTCATGGCAAGCGCTCTCTCCTGGGTCGGCGATTACGTAGCGAAGGCCGCCGTCACCCTGCTCGTCTATCAGAAGACCGACTCGGTAGGGCTCTCCGCGGCTGCCTTCGCGGTCAGTTTCCTGCCCTGGCTGCTCGGTGGTCCGGTGCTCGCCGCACTGGCGGAGCGGTACCCGTACCGGCGGGTGATGGTGGCGTGTGACCTCATCCGGATGGCGTTGATGCTGCTCATCGCCATCCCGCAACTGCCGTACCAGGCGGTGCTGGTACTCATCTTCGCCGCGACGCTGGCCAACCCACCGAGCCAGGCGGCGAAGTCCGCGCTGATGCCGCAGATGCTCGCCGGGGACCGGCTGGTGCTGGGGCTGTCGCTGAACGCCAGCGTGGGCCAGGCGGCGCAGATCGTCGGGTACGTGATCGGCTCCGCCGCCGCGGCCTCGGTCAACCCGCAGGTCGCGTTGCTGTTCAACGCGGCCACGTTCGGCGCCTCGGCGCTGCTGGTCCGCCTCGGCGTGCGAGACCGATCGGCGGTGCCGAACCCGGCGCAGCGCAGCCACCTGCTACAGGAGACCCGCCAGGGCTTCACCATCGTGTTCGGCACACCGGTGCTGCGGGCGATCGCGCTGCTGGTGTTCAGCGCGATGCTCTTCTCGATCCTCCCCGAGGGGCTGGCCGTCGGCTGGGCCAACGAGGAGGGCGGTGGCGACCTGAACGCGAGCACGGCCCAAGCGGTGATCATGGTGGCCAGCCCGGTCGGTTTCATCCTCGGCGGGTTGCTGGTGAGCCGCCTCTTCGGGCCGGCACGCCGGCTGAAGCTGATGCGGCCGCTCGCGGTGCTCGCCCCACTGGCGTTGGTGCCGACGTTGTTCGATCCGCCCGCGCTGACGGTGGCTCTGCTCGCCGCTCTCTGCGGTTTCGCGGTCGCCGGCATGCTGCCGATGGCCAACGGGCTCTTCGTCCAGGCACTGCCCAACGGCTTCCGGGCCCGCGCCTTCGGAGTGATGGCGACCGGCGTCCAGGTCATCCAGGGCTTCGCCGTGCTGGTCACCGGTTTGATCGCGGACCGCTTCGACAACATCCCCCTTGTGGTGGGGCTGTGGAGCACGGCCGGCGTGGTGCTGATGGCGGTGGCCGCGCTGCGCTGGCCGGATCGGCAGGCGTTCAGCGACGCGATCACGGCAGCCACGGCGGCCAACGCCGAGCCGCCCGACCCGGACGACCCCGCCACCGGCGACACGGCGGCCGGCCCTGCCGAGCCGCGTGCCGGCGACGGCCACCGCCGGCACGCGGTCACCTGACCCGTCCCGCCCGCCCGGACCCGGAGCGGGCCGGACGCGGGGCATCGGCCCGGCGTGATCCGACGCACGGTGCGCGGGTCCGTCCGGCACTCGGTGCACCTGGCAGGATGGAACGGTGAACCCCGCAGGTGAATCCGAGCGTCCCGGTGCTTCGACGACCCTCTTCGAAGCGGTCGGCGGCGAGCCCACCTTCCGCAAGCTGGTCGACGAGTTCTATGCCGGCATCGCCAACGATCCGCTGCTGCGGCCCATGTACCCGGAGGGGGACCTGGGGCCGGCCGCGGATCGGATGACCCTGTTCCTGATGCAGTACTGGGGTGGACCGAACACGTACTCCGCCCAGCGTGGTCACCCGCGGCTGCGGATGCGGCACGCGCCGTTCCGGATCGGCGCGGCCGAACGGGACGCCTGGCTACGGAACATGCGCCGGGCCGTGGACCGGCTCGACCTCGAACCGGAGATCGCCACCACGCTCTGGGACTACCTGGAGCGGGCCGCGTACTTCATGGTCAACGCCGAGGAGGACCCGGCCGTCGGCGGCTGACCGCCGGGCCGAGGCAGCGTCAGAGCAGCGCGCCCTCGTCGTGGAGCCAGTCCACGAAGCTGGTGGCGACCGCCGCGCCGCAGTCGAGCATCTCGACCAGCAGCGCGTCGTGGGTCCCAGCGCCGAGCGGCACCTGAAGCTCGGCGTAGATCGGCAGCTGCCCGCGCTCCGTCGGGTCGCCGATGTACGCCTTGCAGAACCGACGGGTGTGGTTCCACTCGTTGACCACCCGATAGGCCCGGTCGGCCCAGTCCGGCGGGACCGTGGCGTGCGGGCGTGCCCGCATGACCAGGATCTCGTCCTCTGGCCCTTCGAGGGTCACCAGCACGGCGTGCCGCTCCCACATGGCCAGCAGGTTGCCGTCGCCGTCGGCCAGGTAGCGCACGTCGAGCAGGTCGAGTGCGTCGCAGACGCGGCGCAGACTCACCGGCTCGACGGTGGCCAGCATCTCCGTCAGCACTGGCCGCTCGCTGGCCGGGCAGTCGTCTCCCGGTTGGCGAGGATTGGGCGGTCCGACCCGGACCGCGCTCTCCACTGTGATCCCGCTTCGGGTTTCCGGATCGCCGCCGTCGGCGGGACCGGGGCGCCATGACCACCACGGCATCGCTCGCGCACCTCACTCCCCAGCGGATCCAGTCGCCTACGGTGCGTTGGATCCGAGGATGGACGGTACCCGGACAGCCGAGTTGAAGCACCCCCCCAACGACCGCCCCGGCCCAGAAGAATGAGCAGGGGTCATCCGTTCGGAGGAGCACCGAGGGGTTTCACCGCAAGATCCGTGGCCGTCTGCAACCATGCCGCTCCGTATGGTCCCGCCAGACCAACCCACCGTCCCGCCACCCGGACCTGAACGGCCGCCTCGTCGTGGCCCGTGGCCGGACCGTCGGCGGCACCGAGGAAGCCCATCCGGACCACCCCCTGCACCAGGCGCTGCGACACCTCGACCGGCGCGGCGGGCGGCCCGTCCGGCGTGACCAGCACCGCCACGTGGTCGAGCAGCGCGTCCCGCAGCGCCCGCTGGCCCACCGCGCGGCCGGCCACGCCCTGCTCGCTCGCCGTGCGCAGCGTGCCCGCCGCGGCGTCCGCGATCCGCCGCAGCTCGGCGACGGGCAGCGCCTCCACCGTCCGGCTGCGCGCCGGGGGCAGCGGCCACCGCCACTGCGCGTCCCGGCGGACCGGCCGGGACGTACCACCGCGTTCCAGCTCGGCGAGCAGCTCCGCGCCAGCCACCGTGACGTCCTCGACGCTGCCGTCGGCCGGCTCAGCAGCCACCGTCCGGACCACCAGAACCTGCCACGGCAGACGGGCCCAGAGGGCGACCCGACCGGGCACACCGGCCGGCCGCAACCGGACCGGCGCGGCCCGATCCAGCCGCACCAGCCGGGCCAGGAAGGCACCCGCGTCGGCCACCCCGGCCACACCGTGTGTCGGGGTGGCCGCCGCCCGGCCCGTGCCCGACCCGTTCACACCAGGCCGCCCTGCGGTGCGTAGGTGAGCAGGAAGTCCCGCTCCTCGGTGGTGATCCGGCGGGGCACCTGGCGGGTCAGGTCGAACGGCACCAGCACCGAGCGCGCCCGGCTGGCCAGCACCTCACCGTCGTACAGCTCGTAGGCGACGGTGAACCGGGAGGCCCGGATCTCCTCCACCCACAGCTCGATGCGGACGGTGGGCGCGGCCTCCGCGGTGGCCCGACCCAGCGAGTAGTCGACCGGGCGCAGGTAGTCGACCTCGTGCCGACGGATCACCACCCCGTCGGCGAACGAGCCAACCCCCCAGGCCCGGCCGCCGGCGAACATCAACGCCACCCGCGCCTCCTCGTACAGGGTGAGGAAGCGCGAGTTGTTGATGTGGCCGTACGCGTCCAGGTCGGACCAGCGCAGCGTGCAGTGGTAGACGAACCGGTCAGACACCTTCTCGGCCGGTCAGTCGCGGGTCAGCTTGCGGTAGGTCACCCGGTGTGGCCGGGCAGCCTCCGCGCCGAGGCGGTCGATCTTGTTCTTCTCGTACGCCTCGAAGTTGCCCTCGAACCAGAACCACCGCGACGGGTCCTGGTCGTCGCCCTCCCAGGCCAGGATGTGCGTGGCCACCCGGTCCAGGAACATCCGGTCGTGCGAGATGACCACGGCGCAGCCGGGGAACTCCAACAGCGCGTTCTCCAGGCTGGACAGCGTCTCCACGTCCAGGTCGTTCGTCGGCTCGTCGAGCAGGATGACGTTGCCGCCGATCTTCAGGGTCAGCGCCAGGTTGAGCCGGTTGCGCTCACCGCCGGAGAGCACCTTCGTCGGCTTCTGCTGGTCCGGTCCCTTGAAGCCGAACGCGGCGATGTACGCCCGCGACGGCATCTCGACCTTGCCCACCATCAGGTAGTCCAGCCCGTCGGAGACGACCTCCCAGACGGTCTTGTCACCGTTGAGGCCCTCGCGGTTCTGGTCGACGTACGACAGCGAGACGGTGGGGCCGACCCGGACCTGGCCGCCGGTCGGCTCCTCCAGCCCGACGATGGTCTTGAACAGCGTGGTCTTGCCGACGCCGTTGGGGCCGATGATGCCGACGATGCCGTTGCGCGGCAGCGAGAACGACAGGTTGTCGATCAACAGCCGGTCGCCGAAGCCCTTGCTGAGGTCGACCGCCTCGATCACCGTGCTGCCCAGACGCGGGCCCGGCGGGATCTGGATCTCCTCGAAGTCCAGCTTGCGGGTCTTCTCCGCCTCGTTGGCCATCTCGTCGTACCGGTCCAGGCGGGCCTTGGACTTGGTCTGCCGGGCCTTGGCGTTGGAGCGGACCCACTCCAGCTCCTCGGTGAGGCGCTTCTTCATCTTGGCGTCGCGGCGACCCTCGACGGCCAGCCGGGCGGCCTTCTTCTCCAGGTAGGTGGAGTAGTTGCCCTCGTAGCCGATGGCCCGGCCACGGTCCAGCTCCAGGATCCAGCCGGCCACGTTGTCGAGGAAGTACCGGTCGTGGGTGATCGCCATGACGGTGCCGGCGTACTTGGCCAGGTGCTGCTCCAGCCAGGAGACGCTCTCCGCGTCCAGGTGGTTGGTGGGCTCGTCGAGCAGCAGCAGGTCGGGCGCCTCCAGCAGCAGCTTGCAGAGCGCGACCCGGCGGCGCTCACCACCGGAGAGCTGGGTCACGTCGGCGTCCGGCGGCGGGCAGCGCAGGGCGTCCATGGCCAGTTCGAGCTTGGAGTCGATGTCCCAGGCGTCGAGGTGGTCCAGCTCCTCCTGGAGCTTGCCCATCTCCTCCATCAGCTCGTCGGAGTAGTCGGTCGCCATCTGCTCGGCGATCTTGTTGAATCGCTCCAGCTTGGCCTTGGTCTCGGCAACCGCCTCCTCGACGTTGCCGAGCACGGTCTTGGCGTCGTTGAGTGGAGGCTCCTGGGCGAGCATGCCGACGGTGTAGCCGGGCATGAGCCGGGCCTCGCCGTTGCTCGGCTTGTCCAGTCCTGCCATGATCTTGAGGAGGCTGGACTTACCGGCGCCGTTCGGACCGAGGACACCGATCTTGGCTCCCGGCAGGAAGCTCAACGTCACGTTGTCGAGCACGACCTTGTCGCCGTGCGCCTTGCGGGCCTTTTCCAGGACGTAGATGTACTGGGCCACGGTGCGGGCTACCTCCGTCGGTTGCTGTCGCTGATCGGCGGCGCGGCGCGGGCCGAGAGATCCGCCCGCCGCCGCCGGCCGGGAGCCGGCCACGCGCACGCCATCGTCAATCCTGACAGGTACGCCGCGCTTCGCCCACATCACCCCGCCCCAGGAGTACGCCGAGAGCCCCGCCAGCCCATGATCCACTCGACTTTATGAAAATCGGGCCGTCCCCCGCGCCTGGATACCCCGAATTCACGAAACCGGAGTCGATCACCCCCCGCCGATCATCGACCTCTGATCGACGGGCTGTCGACAAGATCACCCTGGGGATTTCGGCGCGTACGGGGCGGGTAGGAGACTCCGGCACGGGGCACAAGTAGCCGCAGCTACGCTCAGTACGCTCATCGCGGTGGACCCGTCAGTACCCGGAGGTGGCCGATCGTGACCGTCCGTAGCTCCTTTGTCGTAGTGGCGAACCGTCTGCCGGTCGACGAGGTGAGCACTCCCGAGGGCCGACAGTGGCGACGCAGCCCTGGCGGGCTGGTCACCGCGCTGCACCCCGTGCTCGCCGAACACCAGGGCACCTGGGTCGGCTGGGCCGGTGGCACCGGTGCCGCCCCCGAACCGTTCGACCTGGAGGGGATCCGGCTGCACCCGGTCCCGCTCAGCGCCGAGGAGCTGGAGCGCTACTACGAGGGCCAGTCCAACGCGACGATCTGGCCGCTCTACCACGACGCGGTCGAGACACCGGCCTACAAGCGCCGCTGGCGGGAGGCGTACCGCCTGGTCAACGCCCGGTTCGCGGAGGCCGCCGCGGAGGTGGCGGCCGAGGGCGCGACGGTCTGGGTGCAGGACTACCAGCTTCAGTTGGTCCCGGCGATGCTCCGTGAGCTGCGCCCGGACCTGCGGATCGGGTTCTTCCTGCACATCCCGTTCCCGCCGATCGAGCTGTTCATGCAGATGCCGTTCCGCACCGAGATCCTGCGCGGCCTGCTCGGCGCCGACCTGGTCGGCTTCCAGCAGCGGCTGGCCGCGCAGAACTTCGTCCGGCTGGCCCGGCACCTGCTCGGGCTGCGCTACGAGGGGCAGATGATCCAGGTCGACGGTCGGCAGGTGAAGGCGGGTGCCTTCCCCATCTCGATCGACACCCAGGAGATGGAGCGGATGGCCGCCGACCCGGCGATCCAGGCTCGGGCCAAGCAGATCCGCGCCGAGTTGGGCGATCCGAAGACGATAATCCTGGGCGTGGACCGGCTGGATTACACCAAGGGCATCGAGTTGCGACTCAAGGCCTTCCGCGAGCTACTTGCTGACGGAAAGTTGACAGTTCCCGACGCGGTTATGGTGCAGGTGGCCACGCCCAGCCGCGAGCGCGTCGAGCACTACCAGGCACTTCGGGTCAAGGTCGAGCGCGAGGTTGGCCGGATTAATGGTGAATTCGGCCGAGTCGGCGTGCCGGCCGTGCATTACCTGCATCAGTCGTACAGTCGCAGTGAACTCGCCGCGATGTACGTTGCCGCCGACGTGATGATGGTGACACCGCTACGCGACGGCATGAACCTGGTGGCCAAGGAGTACGTGGCGTCGCGCGCCGACCAGGGTGGCGCGCTCGTGCTCAGTGAGTTCGCCGGCGCCGCAACGGAGCTGCGTCAGGCATTCCTGTGTAACCCGCACGACCCGGACGCGGTCAAGGACGCCCTGCTCCGGGCAGTGCACGTGGAGAAAACCGAGGCACGCCGCCGGATGCGGACAATGCAACGTCACCTGCGTACCCACGACGTGGGCCACTGGGCCAAGTCTTTCCTCTCCGAGCTCGGAGTTCCCGAGGCGGAGGCCGAGTGAACACGACCGTCAACGATGGAGCGGCCACGGCCACCGGGGTGATGGACCCCGAGCTGCGCTCCGCCATCGGCCGGATCGCCCGGGTCCCCCAACTCCTGGTCGCCTGCGACTACGACGGCACACTGGCGCCGATCGTGGAGGACCCCAGCACCGCCGTACCACTGCCCGAGTCGGTGGCCGCGGTCCGCGCGCTCGCCGCGCTGCCGCAGACGACCGTGGCGGTCGTCTCCGGCCGGGCGCTGCGCGACCTGGCCGCGCTGTCCCGGCTGCCCAGCGAGGTGCACCTCGTCGGCAGCCACGGCTCCGAGTTCGACATCGGCTTCGTCGAGCGGCTCTCCCCCGAGCTGGTCGCGGTGCGCCAGCAGGTACGCAACGCGCTGCGCGACATCGCCTCCGCGCACCCGGGCATCCGGCTGGAGCGCAAGCCGGCAAGCGTCGCCGTGCACACCCGGGGGGTCGACCCGGAGGTCGCCGCCGCCGCCATCGAGGCGGTCCGCAACGGCCCGGCGACCTTCGACGGCGTCACCGTGACCCAGGGCAAGGAGGTCATCGAGCTCTCCGTCGTGGCCACCCACAAGGGCACCGCACTCGACCAACTGCGGACCCAGCTCGCCTCCAGCGCGGTGCTGTTCATCGGCGACGACATCACCGACGAGAACGCGTTCGGCCACCTGCACGGTCCGGACCTCGGCATCAAGATCGGCTCCGGGGACACCAAGGCCAGCTACCGGGTCGCCGACCCGCTGGAGGCCGCCCGCGCGCTGGCGCTGCTGCTGGAGACCCGTCGACACTGGCTGTTCGGCGAGCGGGCCGTGCCGATCGAGCGGCACTCCATGCTGGCCAACGGTCGTACCGTCGCTCTGCTCACCCCCGAAGCCAAGGTCAGCTGGCTCTGCCACCCCAAGCCGGACTCGGCGGCGATCTTCGCCGACCTGGTCGGTGGCAGCCCGGCCGGTCACTTCAGCGTCGCCCCGGAACGCGGCGGCATCCCGCTGGGTCAGCGCTACCGCTCCGGCACGATGACCGTGGAGACCCGCTGGTCCGGGCTCACCGTCACCGACTGGCTGGACAAGCCGGCCCGGGAGACCACTCCGAACGACAGCCCCGCGGTCATCACCGGCGACTCGACCCTGATCCGGGTGCTCACCGGCAGTGGCAAGGCCCGGGTGGAGTTCGCGCCGAGGCCGGAGTTCGGTCAGGTCGCCGTGCAGTTGCAGCCGCTCGGCGACGGCCTGCTGGTGCTCGGCTCCAACGAACCTGTCGCGCTCTACGCCCCCGGCGTGGAGTGGGAGGTCGGCAACGACGGCGGGTACGAGACCGCCAAGGCGATCGTCGACCTCTCCGCCGCCGGTGGGCAGGTCGTGCTGGAGTTGCGCTTCGGCACGCACAGCCTGGAACACCACCGGGTGCCGATCCACGAGCGGCAGGCTGCGGCCGAGCAGCCGTGGAAGGACTGGGTGGCCTCACTTCGGCTGCCGTCCACCGCCCGTGACCTGGTCGCGCGCAGCGCCCTCACCCTGCGCGGGCTCTGCCACGAGGCCACCGGCTCGATCCTGGCCGCGGCGACCACCTCGCTCCCCGAGGAGCTGGGCGGCGTCCGCAACTGGGACTACCGCTACTGCTGGCTGCGCGACGCCGCGCTGACCGCCCGCGCACTCGTCGACCTGGGCTCCGTCGAGGAGGCCGAGGCGCTGCTGCGCTGGGTGGACGGCTGCATCGAGCGCACCGGCGGCCACCCGGAGCGACTGCACCCGCTCTACACCATCGACGGGTACGAGCTGGGTGCCGAAGCGGTCATCGACACGCTGCCCGGGTACGCCGGCTCCCGGCCGGTCCGGGTCGGCAACCTCGCCAACCACCAGCTCCAACTCGACGTCTTCGGCCCGATCGCCGACCTGATCGCGGCCGTCGCCGACGCTCGCGGCTCGGTCCGCGAGGACGAGTGGCGGGTCCTGGAGAACATGGTCGAGGCGGTCCGTCGCCGTTGGCACGAGCCCGACCACGGCATCTGGGAGGCGCGGCTGCCACCACGGCACCACGTGTTCTCCAAGGTGATGTGCTGGATGACCGTCGACCGGGCGCTGCACGTGATGCGCGAGCACGGCGGCGAGGACCGGCCGGAGTGGAAGGACCTGCGCGACCGGATCGGCGCCAACGTCCTGGAGCAGGGTTGGCACTCCGACGTCGAGGCGTACAGCGTCGCGTACGGGGACGAGGACATGGACGCCTCGTCGCTCTGGATCGGGCTCTCCGGCCTGCTCCCGGGTGACGACCCGCGCTTCCTGTCCACCGTCCTGCGCATCGAGGCGGACCTGCGCAGCGGCCCGGTCGTCTACCGCTACCACTGGGACGACGGCCTGCCCGGCCGGGAGGGCGGCTTCCACATCTGCACGGCGTGGCTGATCGAGGCGTACCTGCGCACCGGCCGCCGCACCGACGCCGAGGAGCTGTTCGCACAGATGGTGCTCACCGCCGGCCCGACCGGGCTGCTCCCGGAGCAGTACGACCCGCTCGCCGAGCGTGGGCTGGGCAACCACCCGCAGGCGTACAGCCACCTCGGACTGATCCGCTGTGCCCTGCTGCTGGACAACATGCTCAAGCAGTAGTTCGACCGCACGCACGACGACGGGGCCGGAGCGCATGCTCCGGCCCCGTCGGTCACTGCGGGTACGGCAGGGCCGGTTGCCACCCGTACAGGCGGACGCCGAGGTCGGTGGGCACCGTCCAGTGCGCGTACGGCAGCACCGCGCTGCTGCCCGTGTGAATCAGGCACAGCAGTGGGGCGTCGCCGGTGTGGTCGAGCGCGAGCTTCGGTTTACGAGCCGCGCCGACGCCACCGAGGCCGAACAGGACAACCGGATCCCGCACCGGCAGCCCCAGTGCCTGCCGGCCGTCACGCCACCCTCGGTACGCCGCGTCCAGCCGCCACGGCGCGAGGTCGGCGAGACCGCGGTAGAGGTTCGCCACCCAGGTCGGGGTGAGTTCGGCGTCGGAGAGCCGGTACGGCACCCCGGCCAGCAACGAGTCGAGCTCCGGATCGGTCTCCACCCCGGCCGTGGTCAGCGCCTCGGGCAACGCGCCACGACGGACCGCCGCGACCGCGGGGGCGGCCTGCTCGACCCGATCGACCTGCCAGCGAAGCCCCACCGGGGTGGTCGCCTGTCGGCGGTCCCACAGCCAGCGGGCGCTGTCCCAGCGGTGCCGCTGGTTGGCCGGGATCAGCTCGTCGACGCCGACGACCAACTCCTCGCCCTCGACCCGTGCGGTGAGCCACCGACCCCGCAGGTGCGGCCGCTGCTCGCCGTAACCGGCCAGTGCGACCACCGCGGACCGCAGGTAGGCACCTGTGTTCCCGCGCGGGAAGTGCCAGCACAACGCGGACCTGTCGAGGGCGTCGAGGTCGGCGGCGGCCTCGTCCGACACCACACCGATCCGGACCTGCGGCGATGCCGCACCGGCTTGGCGGTTGTCGAACTGTCGACGGTCCCGGCGCTGCCGCGTCTCGGCCGGCTCGACCGACGGGCTGACCGAGTACGCCGCCTTCCTCCCGGCCCACCGCAGCACCTCCGCCCCGGCCGCCTGCGGGTCGCCGAAGAGCCGGAAGGCCAGCAGGTCGTGCTCGTCGGACCCGTCGTCCTCGGTCACCTGCAGCTCGTACACCAGGTCTCCGGGCGAGTCCAGGTCGTAGCCGGTGTGCGGGTCCCGGCCGAACTCGTTGCCGACGAGCGAGTCGCCCGGCTGTTGGCGGTAGCCACGGACCACCGTGACCAGGACGGCCCAGGAGCCGTCGGCGGCCGCGCACCGCAGCGTCCGGACCGGAGCAGCGCGCCATCGTGAGGGGAGGTCCTCGAAGGTGGTGGTCAGGCCCGGACCCGCGCACCGCAGCGCGACGGAGTTGAGCAGGTCCGTACGCCACGTCTCGTGCGGGTCCTTCACGGTGAGCATGAGCGACATTGTGTCCACCGCCACCGACAGCCCCGCCCCCGCGTCGGATCAACCAACAGCGACAACGGTCAGGGCCGCGCCGACCGCCAGATCGACCACCGCAGAACACCTTTGCTCTGCTTCAGTCCACGCACCAGAGTTGGCTTCGAAGTGTTGCGCGGGTTGAAGCAGAGCAAAGGGCGCAGAGGGACCACATGGTCCTCTGCCGTGGCACCTCACCCAGGCCCAACCCACCGTGTGCGCCTCCTCAGGCGTCGAGGGCCCCCACCACATCACCCAGCACGACGACGGCCGGCGGCCGCACATCGGCGGCGAGCGCGTCGGTGGCCACCTCGCCGAGCGTGGATCGCAGCACCCGCTGGGCACCCGTCGTGCCTTCCTGCACCACGGCGGCCGGCGTCTGCGGCAGTCGACCGTGGGCGATCAGGGTCTCGCTGATGGCCGCCAGGTTCTTCAGCCCCATCAGGATCACCAGGGTGCCGCGCAGCCCGGCCAGGGCGTCCCAGCGCACCAGCGAGGCCGGTGAGTCGGGCGCCACGTGCCCGGAGACCACTGTGAACTCGTGCGCCACCCCTCGATGGGTCACCGGAATCCCGGCCGCGGAGGGAGCGGCGATCGAGCTGGTCACCCCGGGCACCACGGTCACCGGCACGCCGGCGGCCGCGCAGGCCAGCAACTCCTCGCCGCCGCGCCCGAAGACGTACGGGTCACCGCCCTTGAGCCGCACCACGATCGCACCAGCCAGCGCGCGGTCGACCAGGATCTGGTTGATCTCCTCCTGGGCCCGGGACGGTCCGTAGGGGATCTTCGAGGCGTCCACCAGCTCGACGTCCGGGCGCAACTCGTCGAGGAGCAGCCCGGGCACCAACCGGTCGGCGACCACCACGTCGGCCTCGGTGAGCAGTCGCCAACCCTTCACGGTGATCAGCTCCGGGTCCCCCGGCCCCGCCCCGACCAGCGCCACCCGCCCGACTGGCCGCCCGTCGGCCGCTCCGGCGGCACCGGCTGCACCGGCCGCACGGGTCGCACCGGTCGCAGCGCTCGCACCGTCGGGCCGGCTCTGCGTCGGAGCGATTCCGTCCGGTGCCAGGCGGACGGCGAGGAGGTCGCGGATGGCGTCGCGGACGGTCATCGCCCGGCGCGGGTCACCGCCGCCGAGCACCGCCACGGTGACCGGGCCGTGCCGGGTCACCGCCGGGGTCCAGGCGGTGGCGGCCGTCCGGTCGTCAGCCCGGACGCAGAAGATCCGCCGCTCGGCGGCGACGGCGCTCACCGAGGCCGCCGCCATCGGGTCGTCGATCGCCACCTGGACCAGCCAGGCGCCGTCCAGGTCCTCGGGCAGGAACCGGCGCGGCACCCAGTGCAGCCGCCCCGCGTCGACGCGGGCGCGCAACGCCGGGGTCAGCTCCGGGGCCACCAGCAGGACGTCCGCACCGGCGTCCAGCAGCGCGGGCACCCGCCGGGTGGCGACCGCGCCGCCACCCACCACGACCACCCGCCGCCCGTCGAGCCGCAAACCAAGGGGGTACGGATTGGAGGTCACGCCGCACCTCCGAGGCGGACGGCTCGCTCGCTGCGCGTTGTCACTTCTCCGCCACCCCGGCGGAGTCGAAGGTGGCCACCTCGTGCAGCACCCGAACCGCGCCGGTGACCACCGGCAGCGCCAGCAACGCGCCGGTGCCCTCACCGAGGCGCAACCCCAGGTCGATCAGCGGGTCGAGGCCGAGGTGCCGCAGCGCCGCGGTCGCACCCGGCTCGGCCGAGCGGTGCCCGGCGACCATGGCGCAGACCGCGTCCGGGGCGAACGCGGCGGCAGCCAGTGCGGCCGAGACCGCGATCACGCCGTCCAGCAGCACCGGCGTACGGCGGGCGGCGGCACCCAGGATCAGCCCGGCCAGCGCGGCGTGCTCCAGGCCACCGACGGCGGCCAGCACACCCAGCGGGTCGGCCGGGTCGGGCGCGTGCCGGGCCAGCGCGGCGCGCACCACGGCAACCTTGTGCGCGTAGGTCGGGTCGTCGATGCCGGTGCCCCGCCCGGTGGCGTCGAGCGGGTCGGCGCCGGTGAACGCGGCGATCAGCGTGGCGGCCGGGGTGGTGTTGCCGATGCCCATGTCGCCGGTGAGCAGGATGTCGGCTCCGGCGTCGATCAGCTCGTCGGCGATCCGGATGCCGGTCCGCACCGCCGCCAGCGCCTCGTCCCGGGTGAGTGCGGCGGTCACCGTGAAATCGCGGGTGCCCCGGCGGACCGACGCGACAACCAGCCGAGGCACCGCCGGGTCGAGCACGGAAGCGTCGGCGGGCGGTCCGGCGGGCAGCGGGGTGGCCACCCCGACGTCGACCACGGTGACCGACGCGCCGGCCTGCCGGGCGAACGCGTTGACCACCGCCCCGCCGGCCAGGAAGTTGCCGATCATCTGGCCGGTGACCTCCTGCGGCCAGGGGCTCACCCCCTGGGCGTGCACTCCGTGGTCGCCCGCGAAGATCGCTACCGCGGCCCGCTCGGGCAGCGGTGGCGGGCAGGCCCCGGCCAGGCCGGCGAGGCGTACCGACAGCTCTTCCAGGGCGCCCAGCGAGCCCGCCGGCTTGGTCAGCCGGCCGTGCAGCTCGCGGGCGGCGGCCATGGCCGCGTCGTCCGCCGGGCGGATCGCCGCGATCGTGGTTTCCAGCATCATGCCTCCATGGTCTCGCGCAGCACGTCGACGAACGCGTCGCTGGTGTTCCGGTCCCGTACCGCCACCCGCAGCCAGTCTGGGCCGAGGCCGGGGAAGGTGTCGCCCCGGCGCACCGCCCAGCCGCGCTCACGAAGGGCGGCCCGGATCGCTGTCGCGCCCGGCAGGTGCAGCAGGACGAACGCGCTGGCCGGGCGGCCGACGACGCGTACACCGGGCAGGTCGGCGAGGCGGGCGACCAGGTGGTCGCGGTCGGCGGCGAGATCGGCGGCGATCGCGCGCTCGGCCTGAACCGCGACGTCGGTGGCGCAGGCCGCGGCGGCGGCCAGCGCGGGGGTGGAGACGGCCCAGAGCGGCTGGACGGCGGCCAGCCGGGCCAGCAGGTCCGGTGCCCCGAGCAGGTAGCCGATCCGGAGGCCGGCCAGGCCCCACGTCTTGGTGAGGCTACGCAGGACGAGTAGGCCGGGCAGGTCCCGCCGCTCGGCCAGCGACTCCGGTTCGCCGGGGTGCCCGGGGGCGGTGGTGGTGTCGGCGAACGCCTCGTCGACCACCAGCACCCGGCCGGGGCGGGCCAGCGCGGCCACCGTCCGCGCGGGGTGCAGCACCGACGTCGGGTTCGTGGGGTTGCCGATCATCACCAGGTCGGCGTCGGCGGGCACCCGGGACGGGTCGAGCCGGAAGTCGTCGGCGGCGTCCAGCAGCACCCGCTCGACCGGGTGTCCGGCGGCCCGCAGCGCCGCCTCCGGCTCGGTGAACTGGGGGTGCACCACCACCGGCCGGCGCACCCCGCGCAACGCCTGGGCGATCAGCACGAAGCCCTCGGCGGCGCCGGCGGTGAGCAGCACCTCGTTCGGGTGACGGCGGTGTCGGGCCGCGACCGCCGCCCGGGCCGGCAGCGGATCCGGATAGTGGGCCAACTCGGTCAGGGTCGCGGCGATCGGCCCGGCCAACCAGGCGGGAGCCGGTGCCTGCCGGACGTTGACGGCGAGGTCGATCAGCCCGTCGCCGACCTCCGCGTCGCCGTGGTGCGCGAGGTCCGGCTCGACCCCGGCGGTGGCGGCCACCCCGCTCGGCTGATCAGACATGCCCGCGATCCTGCCGGGAAGGTGGCCGGTGGGACAGTAAGCCGCGTCACCACTCGCCGGTTTAAGAGTTCTTCTCAGGTACGAATCGGAAATGTCATAACTTGGCCATGTGAGTAACCGACCCCTTGCTGCCGCTGGTCGACTCGTTCCTCTTCTCCGCGCCGGACTGATCGCCGGAATCGTGATCGCCGCCGCCGCGTACCCACTCGTCGCCCTCACCGGGCTCGGCGCGAAGGCCACCGCGCACGCCGTGGAGCAGAAGACCAGAGTGCTGACCACCGCCCTGCCCGCCGAGACCTCCTACGTCTACGCCCCGGACGGCAAGACCGTGCTGACCATGTTCTACGAGGAGTACCGGCAGTACACCAAGCTGTCGGACATGTCGCCGAACATCCAGCAGGCGATCATCGCCGCCGAGGACTCGCGCTTCTACCAGCACCACGGTGTCGACCCGAAGGGCGTGGCCCGCGCCTTCGTGTCCAATGCGCGCTCCGGCGGCTCCCAGGGTGCGTCGACCCTGACCATGCAGTACGTCCGGATGGCACTGCGGGACAGCGCGACCACGCCCAAGGAGGTCCAGGAAGCCACCCAGCAGACCAGCCTGCGCAAGGTCAAGGAAATGCGGATGGCGATGGACCTGGAGAAGGAGCTGAGCAAGGAACAGATCATGGAGCGCTACCTCAACTCGGCGTACTTCGGGCACCGGGCGTACGGCATCTACGCGGCCAGCGAGATCTTCTTCTCCAAGACCCCGAAGGACCTCACCCCGGTGGAGGCCGCCACCCTCGCCGGGCTGGTCAAGTCCCCGTCCGAGTACGACCCGGCCGACTCCGACCAGAAGGAGGCCACCGGGCGGCGGGACTACGTGCTGGACCGGATGAGCCAGCTCGGTTACCTCTCCCCCGACTCGGCCGCCGCCGCGAAGGCCGAGCCGATCCGGCTGAAGCTGACCACCCCGCCGCACGACTGCGCGGCGGTGGCGGAGAAGTACAACAGCTGGGGCTTCGCCTGCGACTACCTGAAGAACTGGTGGAGCGCGCAGCCCGCCTTCGGCGCCAACCCGCTGGAACGAATGGACAAGTTGCGCCGGGGCGGCTACCGGATCGTGCTCAGCCTCGACCCGAAGGTCCAGGCGGCGGCGGAGAAGAACGTCGGCAGCAAGGAGGCCACCGGTAGCCCGTTCGCCAACGGGATCGTGGTGTCCGAGCCAGGCACCGGCCGGGTGAAGGCGATGGCGGTGAACCGGACGTACTCGCTGGATCTCAGCGAGAACCCGCAGAGTTCCAACCCCGAGGCCGGGCCGAAGGTGAAGGCCAACTACCCGAACACGGTGGCGCCGCTGCTGGGCGGCGGTGACCTGGCGGGCTACCAGGCCGGGTCGACGTTCAAGATGTTCCCGATGCTGGCCGCGCTGGACTCGGGGATGACGCTCTCCACCTCGTTCAACGCCCCGCACCGCTACCGGTCGCCCGTCTACGACGGCTGGGCGCCCTCCAACGCCAGCGGCGCCATGACCGGCCAGCAGACCATGTGGTCCGGCTTCGGCAAATCGGTGAACACGTACTTCGTGTGGCTGGAGGAGAAGGTCGGCGCGGACCGGGCGGTCCGGTTGGCCGAGCAGCTCGGGCTGCGGTGGCGCACCGACGTCGACCGGGACCACGCGTCCCCGGAGAAGGCGAAGAAGTGGGGCGCGTTCACCCTGGGCGTCTCCGACGCCACCCCGCTGGAGATGGCGAACGCCTACGCCGCCATCGCCGCCGACGGCCGCTACTGCGAGGCGATCCCGGTTCAGGCGATCATGAACCGGGACGGCACACCCGCCACCTACGCCACGCCGGGTGGCCTCCACCGGGAGGTGGCCAAGCCACGCTGCCGGCAGGTGGTGAGTGCGGACGCCGCCCGGGCGGCCACCGACGCCGCCCGCTGCCCGACCGGAGACACCCCGGCGCGCGGTAGCTGCGGCGGCTGGTCCACCGCCGACAGCGTGCGAGGCACGGTCGGACGCCCGGTGGCCGGCAAGACCGGTACGACCGACAGCACCCGGTCCGCCTGGTTCGTCGGCTACACCCCGGAGCTGGCCGCGGCGAGCTTCATCTCCGACCCGGACAATCCGTTCAACGCCGTGGGTGACGGGCAGTCCCAGATCCCGATCAAGGCGGTCTCGGAAACCCTCCGCGACGGCCTGAAGGGCACACCGACCCGCCAGTTCACCCCACCGTCGGACGCGATCGTCGGCTGACCCGACGGCGGCGGCGCACCGCCACCCGAGGAGTCAAGCCGGCACCCCGCCGGACTCCACGGGCACCACCTCGGCCGTCGGGTCGGCCGCCGCGGCGGCGACCAACCGGGCGGCCGTGGCCGGATGACCGGCCCAGTGCAGGGTGAGCTGCGAGGCGTGCACGTTGCGCCAGACGAAGCCCTCCGGCGTGCCGCCCTCCCAGCTCCACGCCGGGCGCTGACCAGCACGGGGGGTGAGCACCGCCCGGTGCGCCTTGTGGCCGACAAGCACCGTGCCGTGGGCGGCGACCACGCTGTCGGTCTGGGCGGTCGCCTCCCGGTAGCCGGCCACCAGGCCGTCCCGACTGACACCGACCGCGTCGAGGACCCCACACATCGGCAGCCCGTCCAGCTCGCGGGCCAGCCAGAGCAGTCCGGCGCCCTCGGCGATCACCGGACGGCCGGTCCGCGCCAACTCGGCCACCGCGATGCAGAGCCGCCGGTTGGCCGACAACTGCTCGGCGTACGCCTCGGGCAACGCGCCGCCGACGACAAGCGCGCGGGTGCCGACCGGCAGCGCCTCGTCGCGCAGCGGGTCGACGACGACGACCTCCGCGCCGGCAGCCCGCAGCAGTTCGGTGGTCTCCGGGTGGCTGAAGCTGCCGCCCGGCCCACCGGCAACCGCCACCAGCGGCCGGTTCGCCGGGGGCGGGAACGCCCCGAGGGCCTCCTCGGGAGACCAGGCCGGTGCCGGCAGCGGCGGGGCCGAGCGGGCCAGCCCGAGAAGCCGTTCCAGATCCACCGTGGCGGCGACGGCCTCGCCCAGCCGGCTGACCGCACGGACGGCGTCGGCCGACCCGTCGACCACCGGCGCCACCCCGTGCCGCCGCGACGGCAGCACCGCCGGCAGGTCCTGGCGACGCAGCGCGCCGTAGACCGGCACCCCCACGTCGTCCAGCGCCTCGCGCAGCATTCCCTCGTGCCGCGACGACGCCACCCGGTTGAGGATCACCCCACCGAGCCACAACTGCTCGTCGTACGAACGGAAACCGTGCACCAGGGCCGCCACCGACTGACCCATCGCGGCCACATCGACAACGAGCACCACCGGGCTGCGCAGCGCGGCTGCCGCGGCGGCGGTGGACTCCTGTTCGGGGCGGCCACCGACCGAGTCGTACAGCCCCATGCTGCCCTGCACCACGGCGAGCCCGGCACCGGCCGCGCCGTGCGCCACCAGCGGTGCGAGCCGGTCGGTGCCGACCAGCCGGGGATCGATCACCCGACCTGGCCGACCGGCGGCCAGACCGAGGTACGCGGCGTCGACGTGGTCCGGCCCGAGCTTGAACCCGGCGACGTCGACCCCACGCTCAGCCAGGGCGGCGAGCAGCCCGATCGCCAGCGCGTTCTTACCGTGCCCGGAGGACGGCGCGCTGAGCACCAGGCGCGGCACGACGGTCATCATCGACTCCTCGCGAGCGGCGGCGGGTACGCGACGGGGACGACCGCGGCCGATCCGTCGGCGTGACGATACCCGCCCCGTTGTCGAGGCGAGCACCGCCAACCGGGGCCGGCGGCGCGGTCGCGGCCCGGTCCAGGTCAGTGGTGCCGGTCATACGGGTAGCCTCGTGCTGTGTACCGGTTCCTGCTGAGCCCACGCTGGCTGGGCGCTCTCGCGCTGACCCTGGTCGCCGCCGCCGTGATGGTGTTCCTCGGCAACTGGCAGCTGGACCGCTACCGGGGGCGTACCGAGGTCAACGAGCGGATCGACGCGGGTCAGCGGATGACCCCGACGCCGCTGTCCGTCGCCCTGCGTGCCCCCACCGGCGGCGCGGGGACGGTCGGCCCCGCGCCGGCCGAGGACAGGGTCTGGAGCCGGGTCACCGTCACCGGCCGTTACGACCCGACGAACACCGTGCTGGTCCGTGGCCGGACGGTGGACAGCCGGGTCGGCTTCGAGGTGCTCACCCCACTGGTGCTCGCGGACGGCACGGCGCTGCTCGTGGATCGGGGTTGGATCCCGCCGGCGCCGGGTGGGGCGACCGCCCAGCCGTCGGTACCCGCCGTGCCGACCGGCGATGTGACGGTGGTCGGTCGGGTGCACGAGACCGAGAGCGGCGCCGGCGCGGTGGCGCGGCGCGACGGGCGACTGGAGATCCGCCGGATCGGTGTGTCACGACTCGCTGGCGAGCTGCCCTACCCCGTCTACGGCGCGTACCTGCTGCTCGACGAGCAGACCCCGGCGGCCGATCCGGTGTTCAAGGCGGTGCCCGTCGGGCACGCCAACAACTGGCAGAACTTCGGCTACGTCGTGCAGTGGTGGCTCTTCGCGGTGATGTCCCTGTTCGGCTACGGCTGGGTGGCGCGCCGGGAGGCCCGCCGCGCCGCCGGGATCGGTGTCACCGCGGCCCCGGTGGACCGCGCCGCCGAGCCGACGCCGAGCGCGACCGCCTGACCGAGGCCCGAGGTCGGCGCGTCGGCGTCGGCGTCGGCGTCCCAAACAGACACTCGGGGGCATGCGGGACGACAGGGCAGCCGGTAGCCTGCGCCACGTGACGATCCCGTGTTGGAGGTCTCGGTGAGTTCGGATCCCACGGCCGCGCAGCCGGAGCCGGTGACCCAACCGCAACCGCCGATCGATCCGTGGACCGCCGCGTCGTCGACCGAGCCGCTGCCGACCACCCCGCCGACGACACCCTTCCCGAGCGTGCCGCCGCAGGCCACACCGCCGTTTTCGGCGCCGCCGTATCCGGCGCAGCCGTCATCGTTCTCGTCGCCGCCCGCGACGCCGTTCTCCGGCCCGCCCGCGCAGCACGCGACGCCGCCCGGCGGGGCGTGGCCGGCGGCCGGGCCGTACCCTCCGTCGCCGGTGTCGGCGCACCCGGCGGCGCTCGCGTTCGGCGGGCCGGAGGTGGTCGCGGTGCAGATCGCCGAGATCGCGGTCTGCCCGCCGGTCATCCGCACGCCCACCGGAGTGCTGCCGTTGGCCGGTGCCACCTGGCACGTGGCCGACTACTGGCAGCGCGAGGAGAAGGTGGCGACCTGGGCGCTGGTCTGCGCCATCGTCGGGTTCTTCTGCCTGTTCGTCTTGAGTCTGCTGTTCCTGCTGGTCAAGGAGACCCGGCACCACGGCACGGTGCAGGTGACGGTCACCAACGGCCCGCAGCAGTACGTGGCCCGGATTCCGGTCGCCGATCAGGCTCAGGTGGCGCACATCAACAACCAGGTGAACTACGCGAGGTCGTTGTCCGGAAGGTGACCCGGGCCGGTCAGCCGACGGGACGGCCGGTGTGGATGGCGCGGACCGCGTCGATGGTGTCCGCCTCGGCGGCGGACTTGTCGTCGCGGTACCGCACGACCCGGGCGAACCGCAGCGCCATCCCCCCGGGATAGCGCGAGCTGGTCTGCACCCCGTCGAAGGCGATCTCCACCACCTGCTCGGGGCGGACCCGCACCACCCAGTCGCCGCGCTCCACGGCGAGGTCGAGGAAACGCTCGGTCTGCCAGCGCAGCAACTCGTCGGTGAGCCCCTTGAACGTCTTGCCGAGCATGACGAAGCCACCCGTCTGCGGGTCGCGCGCACCCAGATGCAGGTTGGACAGCCAGCCCTTGCGCCGCCCGCTGCCCCACTCGACGGCGAGCACCACCAGGTCGAGGGTGTGCCGGGGCTTGACCTTGACCCAGGCGGCACCGCGCCGGCCGGCGTCGTAGGGGGCATCCGGCGCCTTGACCACCACGCCCTCCTGCCCGGCGTCGAGCGCGGCGGCGAACGCGGCGGCGGCCTGCTCCGGGCCGTCGACCTCCATCCGCCCGACCAGCAGCGACGAATCCACCGCACCGGCGAGGGCGGCCCACCGTTCGCGGCCGGGCAGGTCGATCAGATCTTGACCGTCGAGGTGCAGCAGGTCGAAGAAGTACGGAGTGAGCACCGTCGCGCCCGTGCTGGCGGCGGCCGCGAGCACCGCCGGGGCGACAGGTGTGCGCCCGGTGGTGCTCGGGGTGGTGCGGCGGGCGGCCCGGCTCGATGTCTGCTGGAACGGCAGTGGTCGCCCGGTCTCGTCGAGACCGATCGCCTCCCCGTCGAGCACCAACTCCCGCCCCGGCAGGGACCGGACCGCGGCGACCACCTCGGGCACCCGGGCGGTGATCTCGTCGAGGCTGCGGGTGAAGACGGCGATGTCCGCGCCGGAGCGGTGCACCTGGATGCGGATGCCGTCGAGCTTCACGTCGACCACCGCCGGCGTGCCCGTCGCGGCGAGCGCCTCGTCGACCGAGGGGGCGCTCTGCGCGAGCATCGGCGCCAACGGTCGGCCGACCCGCAGGCCGAAGCCGGCCAGCTCGGCAGCTCCTCCGGCCAGCGCGGCCACCGCCACGGCGCGCAGGTCACCGGCGAGCAGCAGCGCCCGACGGACCGCGGCCACCGGCACGTCGGCGGCCCGCGCCACCGCGTCGGCGAGAAGACCGGCCTGGGCGCCCTGCCGCAGCTCGCCACTGAACAGACCGGTGAGCAGACGCTGCTCGTCGGCCGTCGCCGCCGCGTAGAGGGCACCGAGCAGCGCCCGACGCCGAGTCTGTGAACCGGTGCCGTGCACCGCGGCGATCTGCGCGATGGCCGCGTCGACGGCGGCCACGGTCAGCGTCGGCTCGGCGGCCGGTGGCGGCAGGTCACGAAGGCTCGCATAGCCCACCCCGGTCTGCCGTTGGCGCAGCTCACCCGCGAGGTAGCCGGCACCGGGCTCGACCTCGGCCGGGTCGAGCCGGCGCAACGCGTCAGCGAGCAGCTCCACCTTGGCCCGTCGGCCGCTGGTGGCGCCGACGGCCGCGGACGTCGCTGCCAGATCGAGGAACCGCACGCCGCCCATCCTGCCAGTCACCTCCGACACCGCCCGGGCATTGCCGTGCCCGGGCGGTGTCGGCGGGGTGCCGCCCACCTGCGCGGACGACGGTTCGGGGCCTGCGGCAGGCCGTCCAGGCCTCAGGAAACAGGCGGCTAGGCGGAGACGGGCTCCTCGATGCGCAACCCCCGCGCACGGACCTCGCCAGCGACCCGGGAGAGCACCGAGTCGAGGGCGACCAGAGCGGCGGAGAGCTCACCGAGCTGTTCGTTGAGCGTGTCCTCGGACCACGCGGAGACGTCGACATCTCCCAGTGCGCTGACGGCGGCCCCCAACCGGGCCATCACCTCGTTCGTACTCATGTACGAAAGGCTATAACAGCCAGCCATCCGACACGCCGTAAAATCCCAGATCAGACCGGAAGTTGCCGTTCCGACACCTACCTCCCCGCTGCGGCCACCTTGCCCAGCAGCAGCGCCTCGGCGAGGCAGACCCGGGCGAACTCCCCCAGGTGCAGACTCTCGTTCGGGCCGTGCGCGCGGGCGTGCGGATCCTCCACACCGGTCACCAGGATCGCCGCGTTCGGGAACATCTCCTGGAACGTGGCGATGAACGGGATCGAACCGCCGATGCCGATGTCCACCGGCTCGGTGCCGTCCCAGGCGGCCCGGAACGCCGCGCGGGCGGCGTCGAACATCGGCCCGGACGCGTCGATCACACACGGGTTGCCGTCGTGCTCCAGGCTGACGGTCACCTGGGCGCCCCACGGGGCGTGCTTCTCCAGGTGGGCGCGCACCGCCGCGTACGCCCGCTTCGGGTCGTCCCCCGGCGCGAGGCGGACGTTGAGCTTCGCCTTGGCGGCCGGCACCAGGGCGTTCGGCGCCTCGCCGGTGGCCGGCGCGTCGATGCCGAGCACCGCCACGGCGGGTTTGGTCCAGAGCCGGTCGGTGAGCTGTCCGGTGCCGACGAACTGCACGCCCTCGGCCAGGCCGGCCTCGGCGCGGAACCGGTCCTCCGGGTAGTCGACGGTGGCCCCCTCCCGGCCGACCAGCCCGTCCACCACCACGTCACCGGCGTCGTCGTGCAGGCTCGCCAGCAGCCGGACCAGCGCGGTGAGCGCGTCCGGGACGGCGCCGCCGAACATGCCGCTGTGCACCGCGTGGTCCAGCGTGCGCACCTCGACGAAACAGTTGACGACGCCGCGCAGCGAGGTGGTCAACGCCGGTACGCCCACGTCCCAGTTGCTGGAGTCGGCGATCACGATGACATCCGAGGTGATCTGGTCGCGGTGCTCGGCGAGCAGCCGCTCCAGCGAGTCGGAGCCGTACTCCTCCTCACCCTCGATGAAGAGCACCACGCCGACCGGCAGCGCGTCCCCGTACGCCCGCAGTGCCGCCACGTGCGCCATGACACCGGCCTTGTCGTCGGCCGCGCCCCGGGCGTAGAGCCGGCCGTCCCGTTCCACCGGCTCGAACGGGTCGGACTCCCACAGCGACCGGTCGCCGACCGGCTGCACGTCGTGGTGGGCGTAGAGCAGAACGGTCGGCGCGCCGGGCGGGGCGGCTCGACGACCGATCACCGCCGGCTGGCCACCGGAACGCACGATGTCGACGTCCAGGCCGCAGCCGCGCAGCAACTCGGCGACCGCCTCGGCGGAGCGTTCCACGTGGGAATGGTCGAAACCCTCGAAGGCGATGCCGGGGATGCGGACGAGGCGTTCCAGGTCGGCACGGACGCCGGGCATCTCCCGCTCGACGGCGGCCCGCACCTCGGACTCGGACATGATCGGTGAGGTCATGACCGGAATCGTATGCCGGCCTTACCGGGTCGTGCCGGCGGAGCCCGTACCGTCGCCGCCGTCCGCCGGGCCGGCGCCCGGGGCGGCCCGACCGGTGCGCTGCGCGCGGCCCGCCGCCTCGGTGGCGGCATCCACCCAGGAGCGGGCCCGACCGGCGGTGCCGCCGACCCACTCGCCGACGTCGCTCGCGCCGTCGCCGAACCGGCGCAGCAGCCCGACCAGCGGGTCGGTGGAGCGGCTGAACTCCTCCCGGTACGAGTCGGCAGCCGCCTTGATCTCCTCGGAGACGCTCGTCGAGCTGTCCTCGTCGCGGCGCGGATAGTCCCCGCCCAGCACCCGCCCGTACGCCCCGGAGTCGATCCACTGGCGCAGTTGCGCCGCCCGTGCCACCGGCGCGGGATGGGTGCTCCACGCTGTCATCCGGATCTTGTGCAGGCTGTCGCGCAGGTCCCCGCCCCCGGCGTACTCGGCGGCCTGCTCCAGGAACGCGGTCGTGTCGATCTGGGACAGGTCACCGCCGCCGGCGAGCTTCATCAGCAGCCGCAGGGCGGCGGCCGGGTCCTGCCCGGCGAGCAGACCGGCTCGGTCGGCGGACAGTTCCGCCTTGCGCCACCACTCCAGCATCGCGGCGATGATCGCCCGCAGCGCGATCGCGCCCACCGGCAACCAGCTCAGGTTGGCCGCCCACCGGGTGAGGATCATGAGCATGGTCTTGTAGACCGCGTGCCCGCTGCCCACGTGCCCCAACTCGTGGCCGAGCAGGCAGCGCAGCTCGTCCTCGTCGAGTTGCTGCACGCACGCGGAGTTCAGCACGATGAACGGCCGCTCCAGCCCGACCGCCTCGGCGCCCAACCAGGGCGACTGGGTCACGTACAGCTCGGGCAGCTCGGCCACGTCGAGCGCCGCCGCGGCCTCGGTGTAGCGCTGCCACACCGCCGGGTACTGCCGGTGGTCGACCCGGATGCCGGAGGCCAGCACGGACAGCCGGAACCCGCGCTCGTTCCACATGCCGAAGAACGACCGCACCACGTCGTCGAAACCGCGCAGCTCCCGCAACGCGACAAGGGCGCCCCGGTCGGCCGGATGCTCCCAGGCCCGCGAGCTGATCCCGGTGAGCGTGATCCGGCGCCGCGCGGGCGGCTCCGTTGCCGACATGATGAGTCCCCCGTTCGCCGCGCGCCCTGAGCGCTCTCGCGTGGTGCTTCTGGCGTCGTCGTGCTCGCGTCGTGCTGCTCGCGTCGTCCTTGTTGCATCGTGCCGCTCGCGTCGTCCTTCTCGCATCGTGCCGGAGCCGGTGCCGCTCGTCCACTGCCCGCTCAACGGATGCGCGCGTAGTAGCGGTCCGCGTCGGACGGCAGCGTCGGCGCGCCGTCGACGAGCAGGTCGGCGCGGGCGGCCGTGCCGTCGGCGGCGAAGTGCGCCCGCTCCCCGGCGTGCCAGCGACGCAGCTCGGGCAGGATCTCCGACCCGTCCCGAGCGACCGCGCGGGCCAGCCGCACCGACGCGGGCGCGGTGACGAACACCGACAGGGTCGCCTCCGGCCGGACCACCGCGCGGGCAGCGGTGACCCCCTCCACCACCAGCACCGGCGCCACCGGCACCGGCACCGGCCGGGCCAGGAAGCGCTGCCGCACCCAGCTGTAGCGCCGGTAGGCACCCGGTTTCCCTTCGCGCAGCGGGGCGAGCACCTCCTCGTCGAGCCGTGGCCAGAAGGTGACCTGGTCGTCCCAACCGTCGAGCAGGTCGTCGGTGTGCACGACGGGCGGGCGAGCACCGCCCAGCCGCACCGCCAGGGCATCCGCGAGGTGCGCGGCGAACCGGCTCTTACCCGCGCCGCTCGGCCCGTCGACCGCGACGAGCCGGGTCCGCCCCAACCGCGCCGGGCCCGCGAGCGCCCGACGAGCCAGTTCGGCGTACGCCTCGACAACCACCACGCCCGGCCGGTCCCCGGCCTTGCCGGCGTCCCCCAGCTCGTCGGCGTCCCCGGCCCCGCCGGCGGCCACCCACTCGTCGGCAGGCCCGGCCTTGCCGGCGTCCCCCGGCTCGTCGGCGTCCCCAGCCCTGCCGGTCGCGGGTCCTGCCGTGTTCAGGGCTTCGCGGCCTGACACCGGCCGGCCGGTGTCGGGGCTCAGCACAGCCTCGCCTGCTGCATGACCGAAGTATGCCGCCGCAACCACGGATGATCGACTCCAGATCACGGATGTCGCGGTATCCCCGACAGCGGGACACCGCGATATCCCTGAGGTCGAGTGGATCATGCTGCAACAGCGGTCGACGTTGGCCATTCCGACTCGTCCGGCTGACCACCCTGGCCGAGTGCCGTCACGTCCGGGGGAATTGGGGCGGCGACGGGTGACGGGCGACCCGTTCGCCGTCCGGGGCGCTACCAAATCGGCATGATCGGGTGGTGCTCCGAGACGTGATGAGCCCCGGCATCGACGCCCTGCTCGAACAGGCCCGCGCCGGGCTGCACCGACTGACCCCGCAGCAGACCGTCGAGGCGGTCCGCGGCGGCGCGCTGCTGGTCGACACCCGCACCGACCTGCAACGCCGCGAACAGGGCGACTTGCCGGGTGCGGTCGTCATCGACCGGACCGTGCTGGAATGGCGGCTCGATCCGGCCAGCGCCTGGCGGATCCCCGAAGCCACCGGCTACGACCGGGAGATCGTGCTGGTGTGCCGGCAGGGCTACAGTTCCAGCCTCGCCGCCGCCAGCCTGCAGACCCTCGGTCTACGCCGGGCGACCGACATGATCGGCGGTGTGGACGCCTGGCTCGCCGCCGGTCTCCCCACGACCGACCGGCCAGCCGACATCCGCCCCTGAATCCCACCGCCTCGCCGGCCCGCTGCCGACGCCCAGATCAAGATCGTGCTCGATCCCGGAACCAGGCCCCTCCCGTCGCCCGCGAGGCCACTACAACCAGGATCGTGCACGATCATGCGGAGGCGGTGACCCGCGAGGGCACCCCACTCGCGAGGGCACCCCACTCGCGAGGGCGCCGCGAACACCCCGGGCGCGGCCCGGTCCCCCAACACTCCGCATTGGACAGGGTCAGGACGGTGGCGGGCCGGGTGGAATGAAGGGTAGGCCGGCGGGTGGGCCGGCTTCGATGAGACGCCAGAGGGCAGCGGTGTCCAGGTGCTCCTCGACCAGGTCACCGAGCAGGTCGAGTGAACGCTCCCGGGCGGCGGCGAAGCTGGTCGTCGGCGCGACCCGGAATCCACTGCGCCCGGCCAGGCGAGCCGCCTCGGTGAGGAACCACCTGCGGAACCCGTCGGACTCGAACGCCCCGTGCCAGTGCGTGCCGTGCACCGCGCCGAGCACGGCTCCCTCGCCGACACCGTCGTCGCCGGTCAGCAACGGGGCCAGGGTGGGGTCGGTGTGCGAGACGTACCCGTGGTGGATCTCGTAACCGCGCACCGCGAGGTCGCCGTGGGCGGTGCCCACCGACTGTCGGACGGTCTTGCGGGGATCGAAGGTGATCTCGATGGGCAGCAGGCCGAGCCCCGGTACGCTGCCCCGCCGGCTCTCCACCGTGTCGTGGATGGCGCGGCCGAGCATCTGAAAGCCGCCGCAGAGGCCGAGCAGTGGCTTACCGGCCGCCACGTGGGTGACCACCGCGTCGGCGAGACCCGTCTCGCGCAGCCAGGCCAGGTCGGCGACGGTGGACTTGGAGCCGGGCAGGACGACCAGGTCGGCGGCGGCCAACTCGGCCGGCTCGATGGTGAGACGTACGCGAACGCCCGGTTCGGTGGCCAGGGCCTCCACGTCGGTCGCGTTGCTGATCCGGGGTAGGCGAACGACCGCCACGTCCAACCACTCGGTGCCGTGCGGGGCCGCGGGGCGGCCGAGCACCCGGCCGTAGGCGAGGGAGTCTTCCGCGTCGAGCCACAGGTCCAGTGCCCAGGGCAGCACTCCGTACGTGGGCCGACCCGTGACGTGACGCAGCATGTCCAGCCCCGGCTGGAGCAGCCCCCGGTCACCCCGGAACTTGTTGATCACGAAGCCGGCGATCAGTGCCTGGTCCGCCGGGTCCAGGAGGGCGACGGTGCCGAACATCGAGGCGAAGACGCCGCCACGGTCGATGTCGCCCACCACGATGGTGGGCAGGTTGGCGTGCCGGGCCAGCCCCATGTTGACGTAGTCACCGGCCCGCAGGTTGATCTCCGCGGGGCTGCCGGCGCCCTCGCAGATCACCACGTCGTACGCGTCGCGCAGCTCAGCGAGTGCGGCGTACGCGGTCTCGGCGAGCCGGGGACGCAGGTGCCGGAACGTGCCGGCGGTGATCGTGTCGACCGCCTCGCCGAGCAGGACCACCTGACTGGCCAGGTCGCTGCCCGGCTTGAGCAGGACCGGGTTGAACCGCAGGTCGGGGGCGAGCCCACAGGCAGCGGCCTGCATGGCCTGGGCCCGTCCGATCTCGCCGCCGCGCCCGTCCGGCCCGACGACCACCGCCGAGTTGTTCGACATGTTCTGTGCCTTGTACGGCGCCACCTTCACGCCCTGCCGGTGCAGCCAACGACAGATACCGGCGGTGAGCACGCTCTTGCCGGCGTCGGAGGTCGTGCCGGCGACCAGCAGCCCGCCGCTCACCGCCCCCTCCCCGCTCCGACAGCTCGCAGCCCGCGCCCTCCGGTCACCGCAGAAAACCCGCGCCCTCCAGTCACGGCGGACAACCCGTGCCGACTCACGAAGCCGACCAGACGGCCGAAGGTAACCGGGTACACGGCGGCCAGCCCGACCGCGGCCAGCCCGACCGAGCCGGAGATCCGGGCGGCCCGCTTGAGGTGGCGCGCCTCCGGGCGGGGGCCGTCGCCGAGGAACGGCCGCACCTCGGAGCGCCCGAAGTAGACGTTGCGGCCACCGAGGCGGACGCCGAGCGCGCCGGCCATCGCCGCCTCGCACTGGCCGGCGTTGGGGCTCGGGTGGTCGTTGCGGTCACGCCGCCATACCCGCCAGGCCCGTTGCCGATCCCCGTGGGCGACCGGCGCGACAGCGATGGTGAGCAGCCCGGTCAGCCTCGACGGCACCAGGTTGAGGACATCGTCCAACCGCGCGGCCGGTGTGCCGAATCGGGCGTAGCGCGCCGACCGGTGCCCGACCATCGCGTCGAGGGTGTTTGCCGCCCGGTAGCCCAGCAGGCCGGGCAGGCCGGCGACCGCACCCCAGACCAGAGGGGCGACAACCGCGTCGGAGGTGTTCTCGGCGACCGACTCGACGGTGGCGCGGGCCAACTCCGACTCGCCCAACGTCGACGGGTCCCGCCCACAGAGGTGGCCGAGGCGTCGCCGGGCGGCGGGCAGATCACCGTCACGCAGCGTCCGACCCATGGTGGTGGCTTCGTGGCGAAGCGTGCGACCACCCAGCACGGTCCAGGTGCCGGCGGCCACCAGCGCCGCCCGGGTCACCGGCCGGTGGCGGGTAGCCGCGGCGGCGACCGCCCCGAGCAGCACCGGCCCGCCCACGGCCAGCGCGGTGAACGCGGTGCCCGCCGTCCGATCCGGGCGGTAGAGGCGGCGCTCCAACGCACCCGCGGCCTGCCCGAAACCGGCCACCGGGTGCCACCGGCGCGGATCACCGAGCAGCCTGTCCAGCGCGTACCCGGCCAGCAACCCCACCGCGTTCGCCACCGGCGCGGTCCGTCGCACGTGCACCACCTCCCAGGCCGGCCAGCCTAGACGAGCGTCCCGGAAACCGGCCCGACCCAGGGCGCTCCCAGGCGGCCAGCGCCTGCTGGCGGACCGCAGCCGACGATCCTCCGCTGACCCCGCCGATGCCGTCACGCGGGGTGACGACGCTGGTCGCGCCGCCACCCCGCCCCCGTCGTGCCAGGCCAGTCCTCGAACCGGTCGGTCAGGCCGGCTGCGGGATCCTTCCCCGACCACGCCGCCCGCGGCCGGCCGGCGGCGGCTCCGGCTGCCCCTCGTCCGGCACCGGCCCCAACTCGTCGTCCGGGTCATGGCCGCCGCCGTTGTCCGCCTCGGATGGGAGCCCCAACTCGCCGTCGAGACCCGCCGGGACGTTGCCCGGCCCGATCTGCCCGCTGGTCGGGGTAACACCGCCGGGCGAGGAGAAATCGTCGGTCGGAGGACCATCGGCGTCCATCGGGTCGTCGAGGTACGGACTGGTTCGCAGCGCGGCGTAGTCGGGCAGCTCGAAGTCGTCATCCAGCGGGCGGTCGTCGGGGAGCACGGGCTCGTGCCCGGCCGGCACCGGCTCGGTGGGCTCGCCGTGCACCCGGCTCTCGGCCTCGGAGTCCTCCACGGTGCTGGTGGTCATGCTCGGTCGGTTGCGCAGGAACCGGGCTCGACCGCGGGACAGGTCGTGGCCGACGGCAACCGCCTCCAACTCGTAGACGGCGCGGTGGTTGCCGGCGTCGTCGGTCCAGTCGCGGGTGTAGAGCCGCCCGCAGACCACCACCGGATCGCCGACCATCACGGACGCCGCCACGCCTTCGGCGAGCTTGCGCCAGCAGTTGACGCGTACGCGCAGCGAATTGCCGTCGACCCACCTGCCGCTGTCCCGGTCGAGTCGGCGGGCGGTGGAGGCGACCTTGAAGTTGGCCACCAGCGTGTTGCTCTGGCTGGTACGTCGCCATTCGGGAGCAGTCAGCACATTGCCGACAATTGTGACGTAGGTGTCGAACATCGTCCCTCCAGGGGGATCGGGGCCTGCGAACGCGAGTCGACTCGACACCGAGCCTGGGCGCTGCGGGCGAGCCTCACCAGCGCGCAGGCCGAACCTGTGGACGACGAACCCACCTGTGGACAAAGCCCTGATCACGCGCTGATGTGGTACGGCCGACCCGGCCACCCCGGCGTCGGCGGTTTCCGAGACCAACCACTTTGGGTAAGCACTTGATCAACGCACCACCGACAGCTCCACGTCGACGAGAGGTCAGCTTCATGATGATCACCAGAATCGGCTCCGCGATCGCTTCCGAGGCACGGCGATGAGCGCCGCGGCGAACCCGGCCACCGTCGCCGAGTGCCTGCGGGTGGGCACCGGGTTCTCGCAGGGCGACCGCAACTGGATCGCCGAGCAGTTCGCCACGCTCGACGCTCGGCTGGCCAGCTTCCACGCCGACGCCACCGAGCTGGAGGTGTCGGTGAAGGACCGGGAGGCACGTGGTCAGAAGGTCACCCTGGAGTGCTGGATCGCTGGCCGACAGAAGATCGTCACCACCTCCGCCGAAGAGGACCTGCACGCCGCGCTCAACGACGTCCGCGACGACCTGCGCCGCCGGCTCAACGACGCCAAGACCCGTCAGGAGCCCCGGCACAACAAGCACCTGCGCGACATCCCGCAGCCCCAGGGCGAGCTGGACCCCACCGACGAGCAGGACCCCGAGCGCGCCGACACGGAGACTGCCTGACCTCACCCGCTCCGCTCCGCGATCTTGCACTGTCGTATCCCCAGTCAGTGCAAGATCGCGGGAGCACGGGGCAGCCAGGCGAGGGCTACCGTTCGGTAGGTTGGCGGCGTAGCGTCGCGTTCGTGGAACCGGACGTGTTGGGGCCGCCGTACGAACGGCAGACGATCGACCTGGGCACCGACGACGAAGGACCTGTCGTCGCGACCCTGGTCCGGCGCCGGGCCGAGCGCCCCAGCGGGCGGGCCGTCCTCTACGTGCACGGGTTCGTCGACTACTTCTTCCAGACCCACCTCGCCGACTTCTTCGCCGAGCGCGGCTGGGACTTCTACGCGCTCGACCTACGCAAATACGGGCGCAGCCTGCTCCCGGGCCAGACCCCGAACTTCTGCCGCGACATCAGCGACTACTTCCCCGAGCTGGACGCCGCCGCCGAGATCATCCGCTCCGACGACGGGCACGACACCCTGCTGGCGATGGGCCACTCCACCGGTGGTCTGATCCTTCCGCTCTGGGCAGACGCCCGCCGCGACACCGGCACCGTCGACGGCCTGGTCCTGAACAGCCCCTTCTTCGACCTGAACGCCCCCTGGGCGGTGCGCCGACCCCTCGCGGCCGCCGTCTCCCGACTGGGCCGCAGGGCGCCGCACCGCATCCTGCCGCTCGGGCTGGGCACCGTGTACGGCGAGAGCCTGCACTCCGACCACCGCGGCGAGTGGACCTATGACCTGGCCTGGAAGCCGCTGGCCGGCTTTCCGGTCCGGGCCGGCTGGGTGAACGCGATCCGCACGGGCCAGCGCCGGCTGCGCGCCGGTCTGGACATCCCGGTTCCGGTGCTGCTGGCCTGCTCAACCCGCTCCTTCCGGGGCACCCGGTGGCACGACAACGCGACCCTCGCCGACGCCGTTCTGGACGTCGAGCACATGGTCCGGTATGCGCCACGCCTCGGCCGCCACGTCACAGTGGCCCGCTTCGACGGCGGGCTGCACGACCTGACGCTCTCCGGCCCGGCCGTCCGCAAGAAGGTCTTCGACGAGGTCGGCCGCTGGGCCGACGCGTTCCTCGCCGCCGGCCCCACCGCCCCCGAAGCGGCAGGCGCGGCGACAGCCGGCTGACCGGTCCGGAGGACGGCGCGGCTGGCAGCTCAGACGTCGCCGGGCGTCGCCGGGAGGACCGCACGGATCCGGTCGAAGGTCGCCACCGGATGCTCGCCGACGCCAGGCAACACCAGACCCAGGCAGTACGGCGACAGCTCCCCCGACGCGTCGGGCTGGACGACGAAGACCGGGGCGCCCACGTACCCCTCCGGTAGTTCGGTGGTGATCCGCACGGCGTCCCCGTCGCGGACCACCCGCTCGATCGCGACCTCCAGCGGACGCGACCCGTCCTCGCGTACACCGTGGGCCAGCACGAAAGCGGAACCGGCGTCGGCGGTGAGGCGGGCGACCACCTCGGGCCCGGCGGCGATCCCCGCGGGCACCGGCTGGACGCGCCAGCGCCAGCCGCCGTCCCCGGCGTACCGGTGCAGACCCGCGGTCGGCAGCACCGCGACGCCGTCGCCCGGGAAGCGGGACCAGCCGGGCACGATCTCAACCGCGGCAACGGCGGCCGGGGCGACCCCGGCCGGCTCGGTGACGCTCGCCCGCAGCCCCAGCTCCCCACCCGGCCCGCCGACCAGGTCGGCCGCCGTCAGCAGCGACTCCCCCACCGGGTCGTCGCCATCCTGGAAGAAGAACGCGGTGCCGACATCCTCGCCCGACCGGTACGGCAGGATGGCCCGGCCGACGATCTGGCACAGCTCGTAGGCGACGTCGCTCTCAACGTCGGGTTCCAGCAGCACCAGCCAAAGGTACGGTCCGGGGCCACGTCGGTCCGCGGGAACCCGGATGCCCGACACGCGATCGACGTGAGACCCTGCTCGGCAACGTGGACGCGGGCACCCTTTTCGCCACTGGGCAGGAGGGCGGCGGTACCCTCTGGGCGCGACATCCACGCCACACGCGCCCGTAGCTCAGCGGATAGAGCAGGGGACTTCTAATCCCAAGGCCGCAGGTTCGAATCCTGCCGGGCGCACCCTTTTCCGCCGCAGGTCAACGGGCCGCCGTGCCCGATCCCGTCGATCACCTCGCCCCCCGTACAGCCATTCGTACAGCCAAGTCAGCCGAGAGGTGCTTCGCGGCCTCGTCCACGGCGGTCCGTTCGATCTCCGGCAGGACGTGCGCGTAGGTGTTCATGGTCAGCCCGATCTGGCTGTGACCGAGCACCTTCATCACGGTCCGGGGCGAGGCACCGGAGACGAGCAGGAATGTGGCGCACGCGTGCCGCAGGTCGTGCAGCCGCTTGGCCTCATCCACGCCCAGGGCGCGACGCTCGATCTGCCTCATGGCCGGCGGACGGACCGACTTGGCGGCGTTGCGGTGCACCAACTCCTCCCGCTCCGCGTCACCGAGTGAGTTCCGGATCAGCCCGTGGATGTGCCGAACCGTCGTTGCCGACAGACCTACGTCTGTCTTCTCGGCCAGCAGCCGGCGGATGACGGTCGGCGTCAGCTTGTCGAGTGCCAGCCGGCCAAGCGCCGGGCGGACGTGGTTCTCAATGAGCTTCCGGTAGCCCTGCAACGTCGACGGCCGTTTCCCGTCACGCTCCTTCATCCACAACCACTCGTCCAGCCACTCCCCGACCGTCCGAGGAGCGGCGGCGAGGTTCTGCCCCTGCTCCTGGCGGCGGCGCAGGTCGGCCAGCTTGCCGAGCACTTCCCGTTCCGTCTTGCCGTAGACCCACTTCCGCGACTGCTTGCCCTCACCCCAGCCCACGTCGAGCACCGCAGTAGGACTTCAGGGCTGGTCTGGTTGGGCTACGGGGGTCTTGGCCTCATCGGGCTAGTGCCGACCGTAGTCGGCGTCGCCAGGGCGCGGAGCGGCGGTAGCGGTGACTCACCTAGTGAGTGAACGTCCGCTTCTGCCGCCGAGCGGGCGCCCCGTTCCGTGACGTCGGGGGGTGGGGCGGACGCCCGGCCGATGAGCGTATGTTGGGAGCAGCGAAGGGCGGATCGCCGTGATCCCGACACTGATCTTGTTCGGCCTTGTATTCGGACGCTGGTGGCGGTTGTCGCTCATCGCCGCCGCTCTGGGGTGGCCAGTCCTGCTCGCCGCCGACGACGCGATGAGTGTCGGGCCGGGGTTGCTCGGCGCGTCTGGGCTCGCCATAGCCAACACCGGCGTCGGCGTGTTGATTCATCAGGGCATCCTGCGAATGATGCGCGTGCTGAGAACCGAGCAGGACCGTTAATCTGCCGCGATCCGCTCGGATGTCGCAGATCAGTTGGCGGACGACCGTCGCGCATCAGTCGACGGAGGACAGGTCCGCGACGTTCGAGACTGCCGAATTCCGCTCTATTAGATCAAGGCACCGCGCGAAGCGCGGCGCGACCGCGCCGGCACGGCGCCGCGCTCTGGACCTCCGGCCCGCCGCGCACGCCGGCCGGCCGCACCGTCGGGTTGTCCGCGCCATTGACGCATGTGACACTCCCGCGGTGTCCACCTTGCTGACCGCGCTGTCCGCCATCGTGATCCTGGCCGTGGCCAGCGGCGTCTACGGCTCTTTCACGAGCAGGCGACGGATGCACGCACTACGACGCGGAACTGACTACCAGCCGCCGTGGATTGCCAACGTCCTGCTTGCCGTCGTATCGGGCCTGGCATGCGCGTGGGTCTCAATATCATGGTCGAAGCCAGAGCACCCGTGGCTGACCCTGCTGCTCTGGCTCGTGATCTGGACACCCCTGTTCTACTGGTTCGGGTTGAGGCGGATCACGGCCCGACGCGAGTAGCGAGCGGCAAGGAACGCGGCAAGAACAGCAGTTCCCGGGGCTCCGCCCCGCACCTCGGCCCTCCTCAGAGATCCGCTCTTAGCCAGGAAGCCAAACTGATCGATTCGTGGCACCCTACCGGCATGGCGAGAGCGAGTAGATCGGCGTGGTTCCGTATGACTCGGACGCAGCGAGGGATCTGCGTCGTCGCACTGTGCGTGGGGTTGGCAGGGATCGCACTGGGCTTGGCCCTGAACCCTGCACTCGGGGGAATCATCGCGTCGGTATCCATGCTCGTCGGGATCTTTACGTCGATATTCGCCCCGCCGGATCCCCCAGCTCCAAGGTGACTGGAGCAGCAGCGGCGCTGGCTGTACAGCCATCCATACAGCCAAGCGCGCCCGCTAAAGCGGACGCCACCCGACAACCACGGACGGTCTGACCAGGGACACGGCCACCCGACCAGCCATCCCTGATCTTCTTCTAGTCCCAAGGCCGCAGGTTCGAATCCTGCCGGGCGCACCCTTTTCCGCCGAAGGTCATGGGCTTTTCGGTCTCTGTCGATCGTCGCCGGCTTCGGGTTCATCCAGCCTCCGGGCGATCTGTTCGATGGCGATGAGGTCTGCTGGGACGAGCCGGTCGATGAAGTGGCGTCGTACCGACTCGACGTGGGCCGGTGCGGCGTTTTCGAGTGCGTCCAGACCTTGCGCGGTGAGGACGAGGAAGCAGCCTCTGCCGTCGGTCGGGTCAGGTGTGCGCCTCAGGAGACCGCGCGCCTCCATCCGGGTGGCGTGCCGGGACAGCCGGCTGCGTGACCAGCCCATCTTGTCGGCCTGTTCCCCCAGGGTGCTGGTGTGGCCGGGCCGCTCCGACAGGGTGCTCAGTACCTCGTAGTCGGGTTCGGAGAGCCCGATCGCGGCCAGATCGCGCGCCGTGCCGGTCTGGACGGCGACCACTACGCGCAGGAACGCCCGCCACGCCCGCTCCTCGTCAGGATTCAACCAACGCACGGTCTTGGTCGGCGGCTTCGTTGACATGTAATCAACCTAGCATCTACACTTCGTTTCCATGTCAACGAAAACGGTACGTGTCCTTGCGCTGGTGTGCAGCACCCGCCCAGGCGCCCTCGGCCCCCTGGTAGGACGGTGGCTGATCGAAACGATCACCTCTCGTGCCGCGGAACTCGGCGTCGAGCTTGTGCCGGTGACCCTCGGCGATCTGAACCTGCCGTTCCTCGACGAAGAGGAACATCCGTCGTCGGGTGTCTACCAGCATGAGCACACACGTCGGTGGAGCGCGATCGTCGACGCGGCGGACGGGTTCATCGTGGTCACGCCGGAGTACAACTACGGAATGCCAGCGACCCTGAAGAACGCGCTGGACTACCTCAGTCGTGAATGGGCCTGGAAGCCGATCGGTTTCGTCAGCTACGGCAACACGTCGGCGGGCACCCGGGCGGTTCAGCACGCCAAGCAGGTGGTGACCACGCTGCGCCTTGTTCCGCTGGGCGCCACGGTCGCGATCCGTATCGGAGACGCGACGGACAATGGGCGACTGCGGCCCGACGCAGCCCGCGACACGGCGGGTATCGGCCTGCTGGACGAACTGGTCCGGGTCGCCCACGCCCTACGTCCACTGCGCGAACGCGCACAGGCCGGGGCGCTGCCCGGCCCGCTGCCAGGGTCCTATGCGAGACGGCTGACCCCTGACGACGCGCCCCAGGTCACCGTGCTGCAGCGGTGCTGCTGGGTGGACGAGGCCGTCGTCAACGACACCATGGCCATACCGGCCCTGCACGAGTCGCTGGAGGAGGTGCGCGAGTGGCTGGCGACCTGGCACACCACGGGCATCTGGCTGGACGGCCGACTACTGGGCATGGTGCGGACCCGTCGCATCGACACCGACTGGCACGTGGGTCGCCTCGCTGTCGTGCCCGACCTGCGAGGCCAGGGGCTGGGCCGATGGCTGCTGCACACCGCCGAGGCCGCCGCCGAACCCGCCTGCCGTCGCATCCTGCTGGTCACCGGCACCAAGAGCCTGCGGAACATCGACCTCTACCACAGCGAGGGATACCAGTCGGTGCCACTCGCCAGCCCGGACGGAACCACCTGCCTTACCAAGGACATATTCCTCAGGTCACGCTGACACTCAAGGCGCTGGCCTTGGTCCGTGGTTCCCGTCGTAGTCACCCAGATTCACCGACGACAACCGTTCGTCCCAGCTGTCCCAGTACGCCTGCTTCTTCGAGCCCCAGTAGTAGTTGTGGTATCCCAACAGATCGCCGTAAGCCTCATGGTTTTCGACGCGGTCGGGTGTCCCGAACTCGTTGAGGAACTCCTCGTAGGACCGCAGCGAGCTGAAGTGGGCCAGGGGGCCGCGCTCCGCAGCGTAGAACGCGAAGCCGACCACTGTTCCGCCCGCGATCTTGTAGCTCATGTTGCCGGCGATGTGCAGCATGCCCCCAGCGTTACAGCCAAGACTGCCCGCAGCCCCCACGGTTACTGCGAAGTGAGGACTCAGTCAGGGCCGACGTCTACGTAGAGAATGAGCACATCTCGGGAGCGTTCCGGAGGCTTTGATCACCGTTCAGCAAAGGCAAGACTTGGTTGACCTGTAGATGGACCTGTCGCCTCTGCAACTTCCACGTCGTTGGACGGGCCTGGAGGAGCCGCAGGACGCGTTGGTCACAGCCTCGGACAGGAACGGCCCCTTGTTACCGCAGGGGGCCGTTCGTACGGGCATGAGGGATCAGCAGGTTCAGCGTCGCGCGTGGAGCCCGGCAGGATGCCGGGAAGCGGACGGCCTACACGCGCCCGACGATGCCGACCGGGGCAGGTGCGGCCTCTTCAGCCGTCGCACACCGTCTTGGCGTAGCGGGCAAAGCCCTCGAGCGTATGGAACGTGGCGACGTAGCCGCCGTGCTCCTCGCCCTCCCACCGCTTGGTGAGGATCACGGCGGAGCCGGTCCGGCCGCGCATCTCGCTGATCCGGAACGGGAAGTCTTCCACTGGCCCACCGCCCTCGTTCCACGAGCGCAGGTCGTAGATCTGGTCGTCGTCCAACGTGGGTGGTGCCAGCTTCGTCTGCCAGCCGGCCATCGGGTCGAGCAGCACAACTTCCTCTGCGGTACGGGCGCCGCGGCCGGGATCCCGATCGAGCTGAATCACCTTGTCGGTGACCCCGCCGTCTTCTTTGCCGAGATAGAGGGTGATCCGGTCAGTCCCCTTGCCTCGGCACCAGTCGAACACCCCAACCAGCCGTCCGTCGGCGTCCAGCCGTACCCCGACCGCGCCCTCGATGACCGGGCTGCAGCCGCTCAGCCCTGCCAGCACCAACGCGCAGATCAGTCCCAGCATCCCCGTCCGTCGCATCCCTTCAGCGTGAGCACCGACGGTCACCAGGTGGTCACGACGAGAGGACGGCTTGACGGCATCGAGGATCGGCTTCCACCGGGCGGCCCAGCACGCTGCTAGCGTCGTCGCGTGTCGATGTTCCGCACCCCTCAGGTGGTTCTCTTCAGTGCGGACGTTGCTCGCGCCGCCGGGTTCTACGCCGGACTTGGCTTCACCGAGACCTTCCGGGTGCCGACCGAAGGTGAGCCGATCCACATCGATCTCGTGCTCGACGGCTACCGGATCGGCATCGCCTCGGTGGCCTCCACCCGGGACGATCACGGGCTCGACCCCGTGTCCCACGGTCAGCGTGCGGCGGTGATCCTGTGGACCGACGACACCGCCGGGGCGTACGCCGAACTGACGGCGAACGGCGCCCCCGCGCTGGCCGCGCCGCACCGCTGGCTCGATAACCTGCTGATCGCCTGGACGGCCGACCCGGACGGCAATCCGATCCAGATCGTCCAACGGCTCTGACAGCCTCGTACGCACCCGATCGCTCTGGACGAATGGTTCTCCTACGCCGAACGCCTGCCGGGAATTCGGGAGCCTCGCCGAGGACTTTCAGGCACACCTTCAGGGCGACGACGGCGAGCGGTACACCACGAGTGGCGTCCTTCCCCGCAGTGCTTAGCGGTGCGGGCGGATCCTCTTGATGCCAACGAGGTCCAGTCCCGTGGACGACGAACGGCCCCTGCCCTGGCGGGAGGGACCGTGTGGCGCTCGGCGTCGCCTGTGCGGGAGACCGCGGCGTGGGGTGTGTTCAGCCCTGCTGGTAGCGCTCGTTGCGTCGAAGGGCCTCTTCGAGTTGGTCCTCGAGAATGATGATCCGGCAGGCCGAGGCGATGTCGGTGCCCTGGTCGCACATCTCCCGGGCTCGCGCGGCAAGGCGCAGCTGATAGCGGGAGTAGCGGCGGTGCCCGCCGCCGGAGCGCTGCGGGGCGATCAGTTTGGCGTCACCGAGCCGACGGAGGAAGTCCTGCGAGCAGCCGATGATCTCGGCGGCTCGGCCCATGGTGTAAGCGGGGTAGTCCTCGTCGTCGAGCATGTCGTCCGATTGGGTCAATGAAACCTCCATCACGAGGGCCCCGGTGCTCGAAAGCACCGGGGCCCAAGGGTTGTGGGTCAGGAACACCATCTGCCGACAGAGCGTCGGCTTGTCTTGTCCGCACCGGCCGTCAACGACGGCATCGGGTGCGAGGATCGCATATGCGTGACCGGAGACCACCTCTCGTTCGATGGAAACTGCGGTGTCCGCGCCCAGCCCACGACTGCGGCTGGCTGCGGGCGATCCAACGGTGTAGTGCCCTCCCTTGCCTCTGATTTCCTCTGCCATTCCTCGTGCTGTCCGTCGGTGTCCGAGCCCCACGCGACTTCTTGGCCCTGACACGTACGACGAACCTTGCTCACCTCGGGTGAAGCCCTGAACGAGCGTCAGCCTCACCCGCAACTTCTCGTGCGTCATACCAACTGCGACAGAACCGAGCGGACCTCAAGTTCCTGGCCCAGCTCCTTCGCCCTCGGGTGGGGCGGCACGTCAGCGTCTTTACTTGCTCCGTCTTCGACTTCAGGAACGTTAGCGCATGGCAGCAAGAATATCTAGCGCTTCGCACAGAGATTTTCTCTGCCGACGTGCGCAACCCCGTCGGCCGTGCGGCGGAGGGCGACGCCGGCGGGCCGGGCCGACGCCGCGCGGGCGACCAGAAACACCCGGCGGGTGTCTACGGGCCGGCCGGCCCACGACGTTAATAGGGCGTGACGTTCGAGGAGTACGCGTTCGCTCGCACTTCGGCGCTGATCCGGCTCGCCCGGCTGCTGACCGATGACGAGCACCGAGCCGAGGACCTCGTTCAGGAGGTCCTCGCCATGGCGTACGCCCGGTGGGGGCGCATCTCCCGGACGGACCGACCGGACGCCTACGTCCGTCGGATGCTCGTCAACGCCCACCACTCGTGGTGGCGTCGGCGCAGCAGCCGGGAGGTAGCGGTCGCCGCCGTGACGGACCGGGCGGGCACCGCCGACGAGGCCGCCGCGCTCGCCGAACGCGACGCGTTGTGGCGGCTCGTCCGCGAACTGCCGACCCGTCAGCGCACCGTGATCGTTCTGCGCTACTACGAGGATCTGGACGACGCGATGATCGCCGAGATCATGGCCTGTTCGGCAGGCACCGTCCGCACCCACGCGAAGCGTGCCCTGGCCACGCTGCGGAAGCGGCAGGAATCCACGATCCCCGCCCGGACAGGAGGGTTCTGATGTTCAGCGACCTCGATCAGCAGCTCGCCGCGACGCTCAAGCAGCGTGCGGGTGGCGACATCGACCCGACACCGATCGTGGAACAGGCCCGTCAGCGGGGTCGACGGCTCCGACGCCGTCACCGCGGGTTCGTCGCCGGGGGTGTGGCAGCGGCGTGTCTCGCTCTCACCGCGGTGGTGGCGCTGCCGATCGGCGGGGGCACCGATGACCCGATCATGCCGGCCGCAACGCTCCTGCCGCCGGAAATGCCGGGGCAGGCCGGCGCCACCGCACGCCCGGAGGACGTCGGCGCGGATCCGGACGTGGTGCACTTCTCGGTCGACTCCCTGGTCGACGGCGCCGAGTACGCGACCTGGCGCGCCGGGCGCGGCATCGAGAGCGTCGAGTTTCGGGGGCCGACAGGTCAGGCCCGGTTCGCGCTGGCGCGCACCGTGACGTCGTTGGACGAGCTACCGCAGACGTTGTCCTCCGCTGGACGGCCGCAGGCCCGCACCGACGTGCGGGTCGGCGACCGCCCGGGCGTGGCCTGGTTCGATCCGTCCGGTGATCAGAAGCTCTGGTTCGTACGCTGGCAACCCGCCGACGGGCTCTGGGCCCAACTGGACTCGTACGCCACCGGCCGCGACGAGGCGACGGCCACGGCGAGCCGGGTCCGGTTCGACGCGGCCCACCGCTGCGTCGTGCCGTTCCGCCTGGAGTCGCTGCCCCCCGGCGGACGGCTGCTCGAATGCTCGGTCACGCTCGGCCAATCGGAGCACGGCGACTTCGTCGACGGCTCACTCGTGGTCGGCGACGAAGCCGGTCGCTGGCTGACCGTCCGGGCGCAACTCGCCCCCGCTGGCGACAAGGCCCGTTCCGGGGATCTCGTCGCGGGACCGTACCGGGCGCGTCGGCAGGGCAGCGACGTCCTGGAGATGACCGTGCAGCCCTGTGCCGTCGAGGCGTTCCGCAAGGGTTGGGGCAATGGCTACACCGAATCGGAAGGCTTGGCGATCCTCGGCGGATACCGGCCGGCCCGCGACCTCGACCGCCCAGAGACCTGGTGACGCGCCTGCGGTCACGAAAATCGTGGGCTACCGGTCGTGCGGACCGGATCCAACAGGGCGCGCCCGGGCCTCGTGACGTCGGCCCGGGCGCGACGTGCGTCAGGAGGCGTACGCCTCGAGTTCCACCACCCGCGAGTAGCCGGCGGTCTCGTTGCTGGTCAGCGTGACGACCCGGAACGCGCTCGCGATCAGCGGTGTGAAGGTCGAGCTGACCTGACCGGCGACGTTGCCGCGCACCTGGGCGACGGTCTGCCAGGTCTCGCCGACCCGCACCTGGACGTCCCAGTCGCGCAGCCCGTACTTCGCGGCCGGGTACTTGGTGGAGTCGAGCGTGTAGAGGTCGACCCGGCCGACGGTCTGCGGACGGTCGAACGTCACCTGGAGCCAGTCGGGAAAGGCGCCCTTGTTCGCGTCGTTCCAGCCGGTGGTGGTTGCCCAGTGGTTCGAGTCGCGGTCGCCGTCCACCGCGCCGCAGGCCGGGTAGTTGGGCAGGTTCTCCGAGGAGGCGGTCACCGGCACGTACCTGGCGAGGTTGCCGGTGGTGTCGACCGGCCCCGGGGTCACCTCCACCGGCACCGAGAGCCGACGCTCACCGGACCGGACGTTGATCGTGTACCGGCTGCCGGGCACGGTGTCCCGGGGTGCGGTGACCGTGATCGGCACCTTGAGCGTGTAGCCGGCGGGCAGGTAGCTGGAGACGAGGGTCCTGGACAGCTGAAGCGGCGCGGTCACCTCAAGGAACGCGTCGGCGTACACGGCCGCGCGGCCGGTGTTGCCGAACTGGAGCTGGAAACCCTGGTTCGCGCAGGGTATCGGGTTGACCTGCACCAGGCTGACGTCGGAGGCGAGGCTCAGCCGGGTCGGGTCGGGTCGGCCGGCGACCGCGGGGGCCGTGCCGCCGATCGCCACCAGGGCGATGACGGCACCGGCGACGGCTGCCTTCCGGCCACGGGACAGGCCGGCGAGCCGGCGCCAGAGGGTACGTGTCATGGCTTTACCTCTCATGCCGGGTGCAGGCCGGGGTTGCCGGCCTCGACGGCGAAGGAACTGATGGTCTCGACGGGCGCGTCGTTCCGGTCGACGTACGGCACCGCCCGGTAGTCGGCCCGCAGCTCCCGCTCGGTGAGCCGGACCCGGAGATAGCCACGCCGCTCGTTGACGAGCTTCAGGTGCGGGTTGCTGTCCAGGAACTTCTGCCCGGCGGCGGAGATCTCGCTGCCGTTGCCGCCGCTGCTGATCGACGTTCCCACCAGCTCCACCCCGTACGTCTGCGAGTCGGGGTTGGTGAAGTCACGCTTCATGTCGAACGCGTAGGCGGCGTGTACGTCGCCGGTGAGGACGACCGGGTTGCGTCCCCGCAGCATGGCGAGGCCGTCGAGGGTGAGCTTCTGCTCGGCGGCATAGCCGTCCCAGGCATCCATGTTGTACAGGTCGCCGGCCGTCGGGTCCTGGTCCATCCGGCTCATGATCACCTGGTTGGCGAGCAGGTTCCAGGTCGCGTGCGAGGTGCGCACACCGTCTAACAGCCAGCGCTGCTGCTGTGCGCCGGCCAGGGCGCGCGCCGGATCGCGGCGCTGCTCCGAGTCGACCTTCCAGCCGTCCCCCGATGCCTGGTCGGCGCGGTACTGGCGGGTGTCGAGCACGTTCAGCTCGGCCAGTCGCCCGAAGGTGAACCGGCGGTAGAGCATGTAGTTCGGTCCCTGCGGGGCCGGTGAGCGCAGCGGCATGTGCTCCCAGTACGCCCGGTAGGCGCTGGCCCGCCGGACCAGGAAGTCCTCGACCGGGGCGTTGGTCTTGGAGGTGAGGCCCGCGTAGTTGTCCTGCACCTCGTGGTCGTCCCAGGTGGGGATCCAGGGCGCGGCCTGGTGCGCGGCGCGCAGGTCGGGGTCGGATTTGTAGAGCGCGTACTGGAGGCGGTAGCGGTCGAGCGTGTCGGCCTCGGTGCGGAACTGGCTCGGCACCGGCTCGGCGAGGTTACGCAGTCCCCCGGAGGCGGAGACGCCGTACTCGTAGATGTAGTCGCCGAGGAACACCACGGCGTCGACGTCCTCGGCGGCGATGTGCCGGTGAGCCGTGTAGTAGCCGTCCGGGAAGGACTGACACGAGGCGACCGCGAAGGTGAGGTGGTCGACCCGCTGCCCGGGTGCCGGGGTGGTCCGGGTACGACCGACCGGGCTGAGGTGCCGGCCGACCTTGAAGCGGTACCAGTAGCGACGGCTCGGCTGTAGGCCGCGCACGTCCACATGCACGCTGTAGCTGTACTCGGGTCGCGCGGTCGCGCGTCCGGACCGGACGATTCGCCGGAACCGCTCGTCGGTCGCCACCTGCCACTCCACCTCGACCGCGTGGTACGGCATACCGCCCAGCGGCTCGTACGGTCGCGGTGCCAACCGGGTCCAGATCACCACCGCTTCGGGTAGCGGGTCACCGGAGGCGACGCCGAGGGTGAACGGGTCGTCGCCCAGGGTGCTGGTGGCGGCGGCACTCGACTGGCCCGGCAGGTTCGTCGCGAAGGCGAGCGCCGTCGCGGCGCCGGTGACGGTCAGGAACCGCCGGCGCGCCAGACGGGCGGCCGGTCTGGGGTCTTCCACTGGGATCACTCGCAGGACTCCTCTCGAAGGGGGCACGACTTGTCCCGCAGTCGTTGATCATTAAGTGGGAGCCAGTTGGCCGCCGGGTGGCGAACTGGTGATCATGGCGTGGACCGGGTCCGACATCCGCTCGTCAGGGACGAGGCGCTGGCAGGTCAGAACGCCGCCGGGTGATTGTGGTCGCCGCCGGACAGCGGCACGGCGCCGAGACCCGGGCGGTGACAACGAGAAGCCCCGGACCTCTGCACAGGGTCCGGGGCTTTCCGAGAACTACCTACACCGCACCCTCATTCGGGGCCGAGGAGCAGGGGTGCCACCCCGGTGATCCGGAGCACCCGCAGAGTGACTCCGCTGGCATGTCGGATCGAGAAACGGGAACCGACCCGATCCGCCCGCTCATGCGCCAGCAGGAGTACGTGCACACCCGCGGCGCTGAAGAAACTGACGCCGGTCAGGTCGCAACAGACTTCCGGATGGCTGTCGACCGCGTTGAACAATGCCGTCGCCAGGCGCGGCGCGGTGTCCATGTCGACATACCCGACCGGGGCGACGACCATCCGGTCGGCGGAGATGGCCGCGGACAGGTCGAGGGGCTCGACGAAGCGGGTCCCCTGGAACGACAGCTCACTGGAATCCGCTTCCGCGGAGCCAACTGCCGGACGGATGCCGAGTGTCGCTGGTGTGGCCTGCCCGGGGCTGATTGCCGCAGGGGGACGAGCGAAATGGGTCTGCAAAAGTGAGTGACGTTCAATCATAGGCTCGCGCCTCCTGTCATGATCCGTAACAGGACGGGCGCGTGGCTTGACCCGAACTCAACGGTAATCGGAAGGACCGCCGACCGCCAGTCGACTCGTACGCCGGAGCCAAATTCAGCCGGAGCGACGACTGCCGGGCCGCCACCCCAGGCGACACCAGCAGCCGCTCACGGCAGGGAGCCCGCGTCACCGCGATCACGCTTGGGGCTCGCCGGTCGGGCGGCCCTCTCGACGAGCGCGGCGGCCACGTCGCGCAGTTTGCGGTTGGAGTCCTGGGACACCTTCGCGAGTACGGCGAACGCCTCGTCCGGGGTGCAGCGGCGTTCGCCCATGATGATGCCCTTCGCCTGCTCGATGACCGCGCGGCTCTGCATGGCCGACTGCATCTGCGCCGCCAGGGTGACGGTGGTGTCGTACAGGTGGGCGTTGGCGAGGGCGACGGCGGCGTACCCGGCGAACGTCTGCGCGAGGGTGACCGCGTCGTCGTCGAAGGCGCCCGGTGCGATGCCGTAGATGTTCAGCGCGCCGAGCACTGTCTCCTGGATGGGGAACCCGATCGACAGTGAGCTGAGCGCTCCGTCCTGCACGGCTCGGGCCGCCCACTCCGGCCAGCGAACCTCCTGGGCCATCTCCGGAACGGACACGACGGTGGCCTTTCGGGCCGCCTCCAGACACGGGCCATGGTCGAACTCGTACTGCAGCTCGTCGAGCCGGAGCGCCATCTCGCCGCTGAACGCGGCGGTGTGCGCCCCCTCCTGCTTCAACAACGTCACCGACACCTCCTCCGCGCCGGGGATCGTTCGCCGTGCGAGTTCGGAGACCTGGGTCAACACTCCGGACAGGTCGGTCTCGCCGAATTTGATCTGGCCGAGTTCGATGATCGCCGCATTGGGATCAATGCGCTGCTGTGCCATGACTTCAAAGTCCTCGTGCCCGGGGCGCGTACCGGTTGCAGGAAGGCGACGGCAGCGCGCGTGGTGATGGCGCACCGCGAGCACGGAGCGCCGCACGGGCTCGCCAACCGAGCCCGGCGCCCGCTGCTGGACGCTGGCTGGCCGACGCTGGAGCGTCGGCTGCGGCAACAACTATACGACGCCGACCGGAGCGGCTCCCAAGGTGCGGCCCGGTCGTGCCCAGCGCGGGTGCCGGGACGCCGAGTCGCGTGGACGGCGTGCGGCGTGCCGATCGGCCGACAGGCGAACGGCAGTCGTTTGACCTCTGTGGCGACTGGGCATGGTGGCACGAAAAGCGTGAGCGCGACGCCCCGGTCTGGGATGTCTCGATCGCACCAGGGCGTGCGAGCCGGGTCTCGTCCTCACCCGACAGCGGCTGCGGGAGGCACCGATGCCAGCAGGATCAAGCCCCAAGAGGGAGCGGCAGTACGAGCACATCAAGGACAGCGCGCAGGAGCGGGGCTCGTCGGCCGGTCGGGCCAAGGAGATCGCCGCCCGCACGGTGAACAAGGAACGGGCCCGCTCCGGTGAGGCGCGTACGTCGAGCCGGTCGTCCCGCAACGACGTGTCGTCCGGGCATCGTGGCGGTAAGCGCTCCCACAGCGGCGCGCAGGGTCGCACCAAGGAGCAGCTGTACAACGAGGCGAAGCAGCGTGGCGTCAAGGGGCGCTCCTCGATGTCGAAGGCGGAGCTGGAGCGCGCCCTGTCGAAGTAGTGAACCTTCCGGGTGGGCGCTGCCGGCGTACCTCGGGTGCCGGCACCCCACCGCGGTCGAGGTACGTCAGACCCCGGACGTGCCGGCCGCCCGGTCGACCAGGGCCTGGGCGACGTCGCGGACCTTGCGGTTGGAGTCCTGGGAGACCTTCGACAGGATCGCGAACGCCTCGGCCGGGCCACAGCGCCGCTCGCCCATGATGATGCCCTTGGCCTGCTCGATGACCGCCCGGTTGGCCATCGCCTCGCGCATCTGGCGGGCGAGGTTCGCGGTGCTGTCGTAGAGCTGGGCGTTGGACAGGGCAACCGCGGCGTACGCGGCGAACGTCTCCAGCACCTCCACGGTCTCCTCGTCGAAGGCCTCGGGTGTGTGCGCGTAGACGTTGAGCGCTCCGACGACAGCTTCCTGGATCGGCAGGCCGATCGACAGGGAGCTGCCCAGGCCCCGCTGTCGCGCACGGTCGGCCCACTCGGGCCACCGCTCCTCGTGGGCGAGATCGGGGACGGACAGGACGTCGCCGCTGGCCGCCGCGTCCAGGCAGGGACCCCGCCCTTGGGCGTACTGCCGCTCGTCCATCTCGCGGGCCACCTCGTTGGTGAACGCCGCCGTGTGACCGACCCCGCCGCGGATCAGGGTGACCGACGCCTCCACCGGCATGGGCAGGACGCGTTTCGCGAGCTCGGCGACCCGCTGGAGGACCTCGTCGAGATCCACCTCGGCGAGCTTGATGCTCCCGAGTTCGGCGAACGCGCTGGCAGGGTCGGACGGCAGGCGGGGCATGTGCACCAGATCCTCGGGGCCGGCGCGCCTCTGGGCAGCGGAGCCGAGGGGCGTGCGGATGGCAGCACGTCGAGCGGGCTGCTGCACAGATCCTCGGACAGACCTGGGACCAACGCCAATTTCTTGACGCCGGCTCGCCTCGCCCCATCCGGGAGCAAGGGCTACAGAATTTTCACCCTACTCCCCCGGCCGCGAGGTGGCCCGCGACAACGACCGAGGGCGGCCGGCGGGCCTACTCAGACGGGCCGCAGCAGGGCGGCCAGCGCCTCGTCGCCCTGGCCGAGCTGCCCGCCACCGGTCGACCCCACGACCAGGAAACGCCGACAGCCGTCGAGTTCCACGTACCGGTCGGGGCCGGCGGTGCCGTTCAGTGGACGCAGCACCGCGAAGCGGGACGCCGGGGTGGCGCAGTCGGCCACCGCCCGGCGGTTGGCCAGCGCCCGCAGCACAGCCGCCTGGCGCTCGGCCGGCAGCGGTCCGCCGTACACGAAATCGCCTGCCGGTTTGCCGCTGCCCCGCTCTGCCGGGGGGACCTGGTAGACGCAGAGGCGCAGCGGCCCGGCGGCCGGCGAGGTGGCCACCGCGGGTGGCCCGGGCCGACCGTTGCTGGTCTCCACCCACACCAGGTCCGTCCACCGCTGCTCGCATCCGGCGGCCTCGGCCGCCCGGCCTTCGACCTGCTGGACGACACGGCTGTCCACGGTGGTCGTCGACAGTTCGGCGAGTGCCGTCCGCACCTCCGCGCGTGGCTTGCCACAGGTGTCCGTCGGTAGGTGCGGCCGCAGCCAGCGGCCCCGGTCGTCGAGCAGGGCCAACCACGGTGGGACGATCATTTCCAGGGTGCAGTTGGTGTCCCGGTCGGATTCCTGGTCGGGCAGACGCAGTGCGGTGAGCAGCGGCGTGATCTGCGTGGCGCGCCGCTCGGTGGCGACCTGGTCCCGCCCCCCGTCCCGTCCCGGACGCAACTCCCGGCCGCAGAGCACGGCCGCGACCGGGGTGAACGCGGGGTCGATCCGCCCGATCCTCGGTTCGACCCCGGCCGGTGTGGGCGCCCCCGTGTCCGGCACGCCCATGATCGCGCCAGCCTGTGGTGCCGTTTCGGCGCAGGAGGTCCACGCTTCGAGGATCTGCGCCGGGCCGGGCTCGTCGGCCCCGCCCGGACCGATGGTCGTGCCACCGCAGCCACCCAGGGCCACGCCGAGCAGTGCCACCGCCAGTGCCGTTCGACCAGAGCGCATCCGGCTCACCACCTCTCCACCCGAGGATGGGACGGACGACGACCACACTCGGTTCCGGCAGGACTGGAACCGGCATCATCCGTCGGGCGTCACAGTGGGATGGACAGACTGCGTGCCGCGATCCTCAGCACGACCACGTTGCTCGCCCTGGTGGGGTGCTCCGGCCCGGCGCCGAGCTCCCCGATCGCAAGCCGGACCGCGCCACCAAGCCGGACCGCGCCGCTGAGTCCAGCGGCGCCCACCGTGCGTGTCGTCGAGGAGGACCGTGCCGACCTGCACCTCTGGGTGACCAACCAGTCGTTCCGGGACGACCCGGTCGCTCTCACGGTCAGCATCGACGGCATCGAGATCGTCGATCGGCACTTCGCCGTCGAGAATCAACACAACTTTGTCCTGTTTCCGGTGCAGGTCCCACCGGGCCGCCATGTGCTGCGCGTCGTCTCGGGCACGGGGGTCGAGATCCAGGAGACCTTCACGATGCCCGAGGCCGGACGCCAGTACGCGGCCATCGACTACGAGAACGCCGTGGACGATGCTGGTCGGCGGGTCAACTGGTTCATCCGGTCCACCCCGATCGCGTTCGCCTGATCGAGCGACGGCGTGACGCGGGTGACCGGCGGGGACGCCGCCGGCTGACCCCGGTGCGCCCGCCGGCATGATGACCGAATGGCACATCTGGGACTTGTCGCGCTGCTGGTCAGGGACTACGACGAGGCGATCGACTTCTACGTCGGCGACCTCGGTTTCGAGCTGGTGGAGGACACCGCCCGACCGGACGGTTCCCGCTGGGTGGTGGTCCGCCCGGCGGGCGCCCGCGAGACGGCGTTGCTGCTGGCCCGGCCGAGCACCGCCGAGCAGCGGGCGCGGGTCGGTGACCAGACCGGCGGCCGGGTCGGGCTGTTTCTCTACACCGAGGACTTCGCGCGTGACCACGCCCGGATGGTGGCAGCCGGGGTGCGTTTCCTGGAGGAGCCACGGCACGAGGCGTACGGTTCGGTGGCGGTCTTCGTCGATCTCTACGGCAATCGGTGGGACCTGCTGCAGCCGCGCAGCACGCCGTGACACATTAGCGACACCGCGCGCACATTAGGTTACGCTCGGCACCGCCCATGCTATTCTCCGATGTCGATCTCTGCCGCGCGGACCCCTACCGGGTCGTTGTCGGAAGGACACCTCCCGATGCCGGCCGTTGCCGCTCCCACCGTGCCCCCCACGCTGGACAATCCCGCCGGTGGTGCGCTCGTCCTCATCTTCACCACGATCCCGGCGATACTGCGTCTGACCTGCGGTGTGATCGGTGGGGCGGTGGCCCTGTCGGTGCCGGCCCCGTCGGTTGAGCCCGCCGTGCTGCTGCCCGGCGTGGCAGCGCTCACCGGCTGGTCGATCTGGTACGCGTACCGCGCGATGCGCCAGGGAATCACCCCGAGCCTGGTCGCCGCTGATGTCACGATCACCGCGCTGGTCTGTCTCCTCATCCCCGTGCTGGTCGCACCCGGGGTGTTGCCCGGCGAGGGCAGTTGGATCGCCGTGCTGGCCAGCACCACGGTGATCAACGCACAGGCCACCGCCCCGGCGCGCTGGTCGATTCCGGCCGGGCTGCTCGTCACCGTCACCTACGCGACGGGCGCGCAGGCCGCCGGCAACGCCACCGAGGCACGGGCACACGCGACCACCCTGCTGGTGCAGACCGCCTGCACGGCGATGATGGCGGCGGTGATGCGCCGACGCATCGGTCGCGCCGACCGCGCGTTCGTCGAGCATCAACGGCTGACCCGGCAGGCACTTGTCGCGCGGGCCGCCCGCGACGCCGAACGCCAGCAGAACCGCGACCTGCACGACACGGTGCTCGGCACCCTCACCATGGTGGGACTCGGTGCGGTGACCGGGTCCTCGGCCACGTTCCGCGACCGGTGCGACGCCGACCTGCGTACCCTCGTCGCGCTCACCGACGTCGGCCCGGTGGCCGGCGACGGCCCGGTGCCGCTCGACGGTCGGATGCGGGCGGTGGCGGGCCGACTGCCCGAGCTGTCGACGCAGCTGGACCTGACGCCGTGCGCGGTGCCCGCCGGGGTGGCCGACGCGATCGGCGAGAGCGCCTACGCGGCGCTGTCCAACGTGGTCCGTCACGCGCCGGGCGCGCGGGTCACGCTGCGGCTGAGCCGGCACGCGGTCGGCGTCGTGGTCGAGGTCGCCGACGACGGCCCCGGCTTCGACCCGGCCACCGTCCCACCCCACCGGTACGGGCTGCGCGAGTCGATCCACGGTCGGATGGCAACGGTCGGGGGGCGGGCCGACGTGCGATCGGCACCCGGGGCCGGCACCCGAATCCGACTGGAGTGGCCCGGTGTCGGCTGATCTCGGCGCCGCGGCGCCCCACACCGCCGCGACGGAGACACCGGATCGGATCGGCGTGCCCCTCCCCCCGGAGCCGGCGACCACGGCAGGGCTCGCCGCGCCGGCCGCGGTGGCGCACGCGTCCGACCGGGGCGCCCGGATCGTCGCCGTGGCCATCGCACTGGCCTGGCACGTCGCGATCGGGCTGCCGGCGGTGTTGGCCGCCCGCACGGAGTTCACCGCGCCGACGGTGGTGCTCGGCGGCTGGGCGCTGGTCGCGGTGGCCGGCGCGGTGGCCGGGGTCCAACTGCTGCGCGGCTCGCCGCTGCCGCCGGGGCTGCTGGCCGGACTGCTGCTGGCCGTCGACGTGGCCGTCTTCGCCGCGGTCGGCGAGGAGCAGTTGTTCACCGCCGCCAACTGGGTGTGGGGCACCCTCGGCTGGTTCTTCGTGCTGGCGGTGTGGGGTCGGCGGGTGGTGGGGCTGGTCGCGCTGCTGAGCACACACGCGATCATCGCGCTGCTCGCGGTGCTCGGGCACGGCCCCGACCCGACCGACGTGGCCCGCTACGTGATGTACGTCTACGGCACGTTCTCCCTCCCGGTGGCGGTGTTCGTGGGCAGCGCGACAATCGTGAGCCTGGCTCGCGAGCGGGCGGCCGTCTCCGCTGCCGCCCACGCGATGGCGGCGGAACGCGATGCCGCCGAGCGGGGCCTTCGGGAACGCCGGGACCGGCTCGCCCTGGTCAGCTCGGCAGCCGGGCGCGTGCTCGGGGAGTTGGCCGCCGGCCAGGCCGACCCGGACGACCCGGAGGTGCAGCGGCGCTGCGTACTGGCCGCCGCCCGGCTGCGCCGACTGATCGCCGAGTCCGACGACGTGCCCGACCCGCTGCTGCACGAGTTGCGAGCGGCCGCCGACCTCGCCGAACGCAACGGCCTGCCGATCGACCTGGTCACCATCGGCACCCCACCGCCGCTGCCGGTGGAGATCCGCCGTCGGCTGGCGGACCCACTCACCGGCGTCCTCGCCGACGCCCGGGGCTGGGCCCGGCTGACAGTGGTCTCCGGCCCGGACGAGGTGGTGGTCAGCCTGGTCACACCGGACCGGGAAGGTCCCGACGCCACCGGCCCACCCCCGGGGGAGCACGACGACGGGCAGGTGGAGCACCTCTACGAACGGGACGGAAGCATCAGATGGGCGCAGACCCAGTGGCGACGGTGACCGGTGACCGGCCGATCGGGGTGGCGATCGTCGACGACCACCCGGTCGTGGTCGAGGGGGTCCGTGCCTGGCTCGCCACCGAGCCGCGGCTGACCGTACTGGCCACCGGGGACGACCCGGACGAGGTGCTGCGGACGGCACCGGACGCCGACGTCGTCCTGCTCGACCTGCGGCTACACGGGCGGATGGCGCTGGACAAGCTAGCCGAGCTAAGCGCCGCCGGGAGGCGGGTGGTGGTCTACTCGGAGCACACCGACCCGTCGACCATGCTCGCCGCGCTGGACGCCGGGGCGGTGGCGTTCCTGGCCAAGCACGAGGGCCGGGAACACTGTGTGGCGACCGTGCTGGCCGCCGCGAGTGACCGCCCGTACGTGCCGCCCGCGCTGGCCGGGGCGATGGTCGGCGACCCACGACCGGACCGGCCGATGCTGTCCGACAAGGAGCGTGAGGCGCTGCTGCTCTGGTTCCAGTCGATGTCGAAGGCGTCGGTGGCCCGCCGGATGCAGATCAGCGAGCACACCGTGAAGCAGTACGTCGACCGAGCGCGCATCAAGTACACCCGGGCGGGGCGGCCAGCCGCCACAAAGGCGGCATTACTCGCCCGCGCGATCGAGGACGGCCTCGTTCGCCCGGAGGAGATCGGCATCTACCGGTCACACGCGACGCACGACCGGACGACCCCCTAACAGGCGTCATGACAGCGGCCCTCCGATCCGACAGGCTTCATTCACAAGCCAGCTGACCGGAAGGTCGTGACGATGCACGCCGACACGTCCCCCTTCTTCATCGGTCCCCACCGGTTCGACGCTCTGGACGACGACGTGGGGCCGGCCCTGGATCGCCGCTACAACCTGCGTCCCGCGCCCGGTGAACGGGTGCTCGGGCGGCACCAACTGCTGGTTGCGGGCTACCTGCTCGGGCCGAGCGAGGCACGGCGTCGCTGGCAACTACCCGCGGCGGTCTCGGTGACCGTCACCGACCAGCGGATCTGCTGGGTGGGCAGCGGCGCGCAGCTGGCGCTTGTCGTCGACGACACGCCCCGGGCACGGCCACCCGCCCGGCTCAACGGCCTGATGAGCGGGCAGATCCGCTGGCAGTGGCCGTCCCGGTTGGAGGTGCTGGCCGCCGATCGGGACGCGCCGACGCAGTTGCTGGTCGTCTGCGACGCGCTGCGCACCATTCAGCAACCGGCCCTGGCCCTGGGCGGGCCGTCCGCCGCGGTGGCGGCGCTGGCCCAGCAGGTCCGCCGGGCGGTGGCCGAGTTCCGGCTCACCCGCCCCCAACTGGTCGACCTCTCGGCCCAGGAACGCGACGTGCTGCTGCTGCGCGCCGGCCCCAGCCTGCTCGCCGGGGACACCCGGATCACGCTTCCCGGTTCGCTGCCGGTGGAGTTCCACTCCCGAGACGACTACTACCGCTCGGGGCCGGAGCCGGCGCCGTGGGGCGGGCTCGCGGGCGGGGCGGCATCCGGGCTTCGGTGACGCCGACGGCCCACGCGGCGGCTGCCCACGATGACCGGACGGCGTCCGCACCGGCAGACCTCGGCACGCCCGGGTGCGGAACGCCCCGGCCACCGTGACGTCAGACGCTCGACGCCCGTTGCTGCTCCTCGGCCGCGTCCAGGGCGGCGGCCTCCTCCGGCGTGGGGGCGCTGCCGCCCAGGTGCGCGGGCAGCCACCAGGTGTCGTCCGGGCCGGCCGGCGCGTCCGGGTATTCGCGCTGGGCCCGCTCGACGAGCGCGCTGAGCCTGGTGTTCAGCTCGGTGGCCAGCAGGTTCGGGTCCGGGAAGTCGGCCGGGTTGATCGGCTCGCCGATCAGGATGGTGATCGGCGTGTGCCGACGGGTGAGGGTGCGCGGGCGGCCCTTGGTCCAGAGCCGCTGGGTCCCCCACAGGGCGACCGGCAACACCGGGACCTTCGCCGAGCGGGCCATCCGGACCGTGCCGCTCTTCAACTCCTTGACGGTGAACGACTGGCTGATCGTCGCCTCCGGGAAGACGCCGACGATCTCGCCGCGCTTGAGGGCGGCGACGGCGGTGCGGAACGAGGCCGCGCCGGCCTCCCGGTCCACCGAGATGTGCCGCATCCCGCGCATCAACGGGCCGGAGATCCGGTGCGAGAAGACCGACTTCTTGGCCATGAACCGCACCAGCCGGCCCGACGCGTTCGCGCCCAGACCGGCGAAGATGAAGTCGAGGTAGCTGATGTGGTTGCCGGCCAGCACCGCCCCGCCGGTACGGGGCACGTGGTGGGCGCCCTCGATGGTGATCTTCAGATCGAGAAGACGGAACATCGTCTTGGCAGCGGCGATAACGGGCGGGTACACGAGCTCCGGCATCCGCAGAATCTACCCTGCCAGCCTGGGTGACGGACCGGCGGCGGCGCGGGTCGCGCGCCGCCGCCGGCTCGACGGGTTGGTCGATCAGTCGGCGAGCTTGTCCAGGTCCAGTCGGCCCCGGGCGAACGCGTCCACCCGTCCCCAGCGACCCGGGATGTCCAGCACCTCGATCCGGCCCATGCCCACGGGCAGTCGTGGCTCGACGGACAGGTGACCGTCGTGCGGCTCCAGGCCGAGCATGGTCCGCAGCAGCAGCAACGGGGTGCCGGTCGACCAGGCCTGCGGGCTGCACGCTGTCGGGTACTCCACCGGGAACTTGGTGAGGTCCCGGGGGTAGCCGCCGAACGCCTCCGGCAACCGGCCGTCGAAGTACGTGGCCGCGTCCAGGATCCCGTTGGCGATGGTGGCGGCCTCCTCGGCGAAGCCGTACCGGCGCAGGCCCCAGGCGATGAACGAGTTGTCGAACGGCCAGATCGTGCCGTTGTGGTAGCCGATGGGGTTGTACCGGGCCTCCCCCTCGGCGAGCGTCCGGACACCCCAACCGGAGAAGAGCCGCGGCCCCACCAAATGGTGGGCGATCTTCTCCGCCCGCTCGGGTTCGACGATCCCGCTCCACAGCAGGTGGCCGATGTTGGAGCTGAGGACGTCGCACTGGCGGCCGTCCGGGTCCAGGGCCAGGGCGTAGAACTCGCCGTCGGCCACCCACCAGTCCCGGTTGAACCGCTCCTTCAGCGCTGCCGCCTCCCGCTCCAACTGGTCGGCGAACTCCGGGTCATCCCAGAACTGGCGAGCCATCCGGGCCGCGCGGATCTTCGCGTCGTACGCGTACCCCTGCACCTCGCAGGTGGCCCGCGGGAACGGCGGCAGCGTGCCGTCGGAGTAGGAGATGGAGTCCCAGGAGTCCTTCCAGCACTGGTTCTCCAGGCCGGTGTCGGTGTTGCGCCGTTCGTACCAGATGTAACCGTTGCCCACCAGGTCGGCGTAGTTGTCGATCCACCGCAGCGCCGCCCGGGCCTCCTGCTCCAACTCCTTGACCAGCGCGACGTCCCCGGTCCACCGCTCGTACTCGTCGAGCAGCACGACGAACAGCGGCGTCGCGTCCACCGAGCCGTAGTACGGCGAGTGCGGCTGCTCCTCGAAGGCCGCTGTCTCGCCGTACCGCATCTCGTGCAGGATGCGCCCCGGGTCCTCGTCGCGGAAGTCGTCGAACCGGCTGCCCTGCAACGAGGCGAGGATGCGCAGCGTCGTCTTCGACAACTGCGGGGTGAACGGCAGCGTCTGCAGGCAGGTGAAGATGCTGTCCCGACCGAACATGGTCATGAACCAGGGCAGGCCGGCGGCCGGCAGGACGGCGCCGCCCAACGACAGGGGCGAGAAGCGCAGCGCGGCCAGGTCGATCAGACTGCGCCGGTAGGTGCTGGCCACCCGACCGTGCTGACTGTTGACCTTCGGAGCGTCGGCGATCCACTGCTCCAGGTCGTGCTGGAGGGCGAGCCGCTCGTTGCCGTGCACGCGCAGCCCGAACCGCAGGTCTCGACCACCAGGACCGACCGCGTGCGTCTGGACGTCGATCGAGGTTTCCCACTGCTCGTTGGGTTCCAGGTGAACCGTGTACACGAAACCCTCGCTGTCGTACCGGGCCGACATGGACGAGGAGACCACCGTCTCCCGCCGGAAGTTGCCCCGGCGATAGCCCAGCCGGAGCCGGTCGGACTCGACCTCGGTGTAGATCTCGCCCTTCTTGTTGAGGATCTCGTCCTTGACCTGGAACAGGTCGGCGAAGTCCGACGCCGCGTCCATCCGGACTTCGAGATCGACAGGCTTCTCGTCGTGGTTGAGGATGGTGAGTTGCTCGCAGAAACTGCCGCCCACCGTGCGCTCACGGATGATCGACAGCTTCGCGTCGATGTAGTGCGTGGCCATCCCCGGGACGAGGAAGAACCGGGACTCGAAGTACTGGAGATCGTCGTAGGAGAGCGAGTTGAGCCGCTCACCGTTGACGGTCAGCACCCAGGTGGACAGAAACCGGGTGTCGATGGAGAAGAGCCCGGTCGGCTCGCTCGGAGTCGCCTCGATGTCGCCGGTGTCCTGGCAGACGACGAACGTGTTGCCGTCCAGGATCCGGACCGTGTTGGACTGCCCCATCAGTACCCCTCCCCCGCGAAGCGTCGACGGGGTCCCCGGGCGTCCGGCGAACTCGGGAAGATCCGCTCCACCTGCACCACCAGCCGGGCGTCACCGGTCACCGTCATGTCCCCGCGCAACAGCGCGGCGAGGCCGTGCTCGCGGCCCGCGGCGATGTCGTCGAAGAGGATGGGGCTCGCACCGATGACGGTGTCGGCTTCCCGGTCCTCCTGGCTCACGTTGACCCGGCCGTGGTCGATTCTCAGCAGCCAGTGCCGGCTCTGCGCCCCCTCGTGCAGGTCGATACGCAGTGTCCCGGAGGTCTTCGCCAGCAGGGGTTCGTACCCCCGCCGGTCCAGGTCCTCGAAGAACCTCGTGGTCGCGTCCACCATCGAGTCCACTCCTCCCAGTTGCCCGGGCTCCCGCGCCGCGCTTGCGTCGCGCGGCCGGCCGGCGTCGCACGTCCCGGCACGGGTCCCCGAAGACCCTCCGGTCAATCTCGCCCGAATCGGGTGAGCGGCGGCGTCCCGACAGCGCAGCGCCGGCCCTCCCACGGGGGGAGAGCCGGCGCACGTCCGCGGCGGACGGTCAGTTGTTCGGGTCGTCGGCGCTGATGTCCGCGAGCACCGACTGCGGTTCGCGCTCCACCGCGAGGTCACCCATCGAGATCAGGCCGACCAGGCGCCCGTCCTCGATCACCGGAAGCCGGCGTACGGCGTACGTGCGCATCAGGTCCGCGGCGGCCACCACGTCGTCGTACTGACTCACGGTGATCACATCGCGGGTGGTGATCTGGCTCAGTTGGGTCGAGCCCGGATCCATGTTCTCCGCGACACCACGTACCGTGATGTCCCGGTCCGTGACGATGCCGACCACGTTGCCGCCGTCGGTCACCACCACGTCACCAATCGCACTGTCACGCATCTCCTGCGCGGCAGCGATGAGTGTCTCGTTGCCGTCCATCGTCACCAACCGGGTCGTCATGAACTCTCCGACCGTTGTCATGGTGCTCCCCTCTCGGTGTCGGCACGGCCCGTCTACCCGCCGCCCGGGAGGGGGTAACGCCCACCGCCGGTGGCTATCTGCGCGAGTGCGGGTGCCGCGGGTGCGAGTGCCGCAGTCGCCGGAGGCGCCGCAACTCGTACAGGCCGCTGCTGGTCAGCGAGAAGAAGATCGGTAGCAGCAGGAAGATCCCCAGTGCGAACAGCGGGTTGACCAGGTATCCGACGAGAATCGCCAGCGAGTACCCCAGCACGCCGGCCGCGGCCCGCGCCCGTTCGCTCGGGAAGAAGAAATCCGCCACGGCCTCGTCCAACAGATCACGATGTCGGGCCAGGTAGTGGTACAGCCCCAGCCAGGTCAGCGAGAGAAACGCGCCGGCCAGGCCGTAGAGGACCACGGCGGCCCGCTGGTCCGCCCGGTCCCCCTCCCGCAGGGCCTGCGAGAGCACCGAGGTGGCGAACGGCAGCAGCGCGGTGCTGAACAGCACCCCGAGGTTGTACCACTGGAGGCCCTTGCCGCTGCTGGTCACCCGGTTGAAGGTGGCCCGGTGGTTTATCCAACTGACCGCGACGATCACGTACGACGTGACGTACGCGAGGTACGCCGGCCACTGCTCGAAGAGCGCGTCCAGCAGCTGACCGCGTCCGACCCGGGGTGGCTGGAGGTCGAGCACCAGCAGCGTGATGATGATGGCGAAGACACCGTCGCTGAACGACAGCAGACGGGAGGTTTCCCGGCGCAGGGACGGGCCGCCGGGGCGAGCCTCGTCGCCTGTCGTGTCGGCGCCCATCCCACTCCCCCCGCGTTGCCTGCCGTTCCGCGTTGTCGGCACGGCAGCGCGTTATACCCGCCGGCGGGCGGCACACCCACCCGTGGGCGACAGCAGTCCTCGGGTCCGCTGCCTATCGTGGGCAGATGATGCCGGGCGAGGGGGAGCTGCGGGACCTGGTCGTCGGCAGCCGTTGGCTGACCCGGGCGCTGTGCGTGGTGCGTGACTCCGGGCTGCCAAACGCCTGGATCGGGGCGGGCGCTCTGCGCGACCTGGTCTGGGGCGACCGCTACGGCGACGGGTTCGACCCGACGACGGTCCGGGACGTGGACGTGGTCTTCTTCGACCCGACGAGGCTGACCCGCGACGACGACCACGGGGCCACCGCCCTTCTCACGCGGGCGTGGCCGCAGCCGCCATGGGAGGCACGGAACCAGGCGGCGGTGCACACCTGGTACGCGGCGAAGTTCGGCGGTGACCCGATCACCCCGTACGGCAGCGTGGCCGAGGCGATCGCCACCTGGCCGGAGTACGCGACCGCGGTGGCCGTCCGCCTGGACTCGACCGATCGGCTGGAGGTCTGCGCTCCGTACGGTCTGGCGGATCTGCTGGGCGGGATCTGGCGGCACAACCCGGCGCGGGTGGACGTGGCCGCGTCTCGGCAGCGGTTGGCCCGGCACCGCCCGGCGCAGCGCTGGCCCGGGGTGACCGTGATCGAACCAGGCTGACCAGCAGCTACGGGCGCAACAGCCCAGAACGACGGGCGTGCGTCAGCCCCGGGGCGGCATCCCGTAGACGCGCTCCACGTGCAGCCGCAACACCAGCCGCCCGTCGTCGACCATGGCCTGGCGGTACTCGTCCCAGTCCGGGTGTTCGCCGCTCAGCGCCCGGTAGAGCGCCACCAACTCCTCGACCGTCTCGTCTCCGGGCGCCGCGGCCGGCGCGGTCAGCTCGGCGCGACCCTCGACCACCGCGTACGCCCAGCCGTCCTCGCTGCCGACGTGGAAGCTGGCGCGCGGATCCCGACGCAGGTTCGCGGTCTTGGCCCGGCCGTCGGTGACCGAGACCCGGATCAGGCCGGCGTCCCGGTCGAAGGAGTAGACCACTGTGGACATCTGCGGCCGCCCGTCCCGCTTGATGGTCGCCAGCACGCCCATCGAACGGCTGGAGATCAGGTCGGTCAAGGCCTGCTGGCTGCGGTCATCCGGCACGGTTTCCTCCAGGGATCGGCTTCGTCCCATCCAAGCACGCCTGGCCCGGTGCCGCGTCGCCCGGACGCGACCGAGCCCCCGCCGGTCGTCGGCGAGGGCTCGGGGTGAGCGCGGCGGTCAGCGACGCTCGGCGGCGACCAGCTCGGCGAGCTGCACCGCGTTGAGCGCCGCGCCCTTGCGCAGGTTGTCGTTGGAGCAGAACAGGGCCAGCCCGTACTCGACGGTCTCGTCGGCGCGGATCCGGCCCACGTACGTCGGATCCTGGCCGGCGGCCTGCAACGGCGTCGGGACGTCGGTCAGCGCCACCCCGGGCGCGTCGGCCAGCAGCTCGTGGGCGCGCTGCGGGGTGAGCGGCCGGGCGAACCGGGCGTTGATCTGGAGCGAGTGCCCGGTGAAGACCGGCACCCGGACGCAGGTGCCGGACACCTTCAGGTCGGGGATCTCCAGGATCTTGCGGCTCTCGTTGCGGAGCTTCTGCTCCTCGTCGGTCTCGAACGAGCCGTCGTCGACGATCGAACCGGCCAGCGGGAGGACGTTGAAGGCGATCGGCTGGCTGAACGAGCGCGGCGCGGGGAACTCCACGGCCGACCCGTCGAAGGCCAACCCGGCGGCGTGCTCGGCCACCTTGCGGACCTGCTCGTCCAGCTCGGCGACGCCGGCCAGTCCGGCGCCGGAGACCGCCTGGTACGTGGAGACGACCAGCCCGATCAGACCAGCCTCGGCGTGCAGCGGCCGCAGGACCGGCATCGCGGCCATCGTGGTGCAGTTGGGGTTGGCGATGATGCCCTTCGGGCGGTCGAGGGCCGCGTGCGGGTTGACCTCGGCGACCACCAGCGGCACCTGCGGGTCCATCCGGAACGCCGACGAGTTGTCGATCACCACGGCGCCGGCCTCGGCGACCCGGGGTGCCAGCTCCCGTGCCGTGCCCTTACCGGCGGAGAAGAGCACGATGTCCAGTCCGGAGTAGTCCGCGGTCGCGGCGTCCTCGACGGTCACCTCGCCGTCCCGCCACGGCAGCGTCCGCCCGGCCGACCGCGCCGAGGCGAACAACCGCACCTGCTCCGCCGGGAACTTCCGTTCCGCCAGCACCTGCCGCATCACGCCACCGACCTGGCCGGTGGACCCCACAATGCCGATCCTCATGCCCGCGAGGCTACCCAGGCCACCCCCGCAACCGGGAGCCCTTTCCCACCCCCCGGGTCCCGCATCACACGAACCCACCCACCCACCACCCACCCACCCACCCCCGCCCCACCCCCACCCCGCGTGATCAAGAGATTTGCGTCAGAAATCGCTCTCGGGTTGACGCAAACCTCTTGATCAACCCCAAGGACCGGGGGGTGGGTTGGTTAGGGGAGCAGGTCGCCCAGGGATGCTGCGGTCAGGTCGTCGCGGATGACCGCCGCGTCGCCCTCGATGACCAGGGTCAGCGCGTCCGGGTGCAGGTGGGTGGCCGCCGCCGCGGAGACCTGGTCCACGTCCGCGGCGAGCAGCGCCTCACGCAGCCGGGCGTGGTAGTCGTCCGGCAGGTCGTGCACCACGAGCGTGGTCAGCGCCGACGCGATCGCCCGCGGGCTCTGCAACTCGACCGAGAGCTGCCCGGCCCGCCAGGACCGGGCCACCTCCAGCTCGTCCTCGGTCACCCCACCGGCCTGGGTACGGCTGATCTCACCCACCGCCTCGATCAGGGCCGGCACGGTGACCGCGGTCTGCACACCGGAGCTGACCCCGAACCGACCGAAGCGGCGGGACGAGGCGAAGTCACCCCGAACGCCGTAGGTGTAGCCGTGCACCTCGCGCAGCAGGTGGTTGAGGCGGGAGGTGAACGCCCCACCGAGGACCGTGCCGGCGAGGGTCATCGGCACGTGGTCGGGGTGCGCCCGCTGCGGCGACGGGTGGCCCAGCCGCAGCGTGGACTGCACCGAGCCGGGCCGGTCCACCAGGATGATCCGCCGCCCGGCGTGCAGCGGCACCTCGATCGGGCCACCCCGCTCGGCCGGGCCGCCACCGGTGCCGGCGAACGCCGCGGCGGCCAGCGCGTCCAGGTCGATCCGGTCCAGGTCGCCGGCGACGATCAGGGTGCCGGGACGCAGGAACCACTCGGAGTGGAAGACGGTGACGTCCTCCACGTCCAGGCCGGCGACCGACTCCGGGTCGCCGTACATCGGCCGGCCCCACCGGTTCTGGGCGCCGAACAGGTCACCGCGCAGCGCGGCGTCGGCGCGGGGGCCGGGGTTGGCCCAGTCCATCCGCAGCGCGGTCGCCTCGTCGTCCCGGACCCGGCGCACGTCGGCGGGGTCCAGCCTCGGCGTCCGGACCGCTTCGGCGAGCAACTCCACGGCGGCGCTGAGCCGGTCCACCGGGATCACCACGCTGGCCTGGAACGAGTCCCAGTCCAGCCCGGTCGACAACGAGGTGCCCAGCCCTTCGACGGCGAGCGCGTACGCGGCGGCGTCCCGCTGCGCCGTCCCCTCCTCCAACGCCTTGGCCAGCACACCGGACAGGCCCTCCTTGCCAACCGGCTCCTGGCCCGCGCCCACGTCGAGCAACAGCAGGGCCACGGCGAGGTTCTGCCCCGGCAGGTGCGCGGCGACGACCTGACCACCGGCCACGGTACGGCGAACCACCTGCGGAAACCGGTACGGACGGGCGGCACCCGGGCCGGGACGGTCGGCGATCAGCGTCATGAGGTCTCCTCGGGCAGGTAGGTCAGCAGCACCCGGTCGGTGGCGAGCACCTCGGCGGCGGCCTCGGCGATCTGCTCGGCGGTGACCGCGAGCAGACCCGGCAGCTGGTCGGCGACGCGGGCCGGGTCACCGAACTGCGTGGCGTACCGGCCGAGCAGGTCCGCGCGGCCGTCCACCGTGGACAGTTGACGCCACCACCCGGTGCTGAGCATCGCCTTGGCCCGATCCAGCTCGGAGGCGGTGACCGGCACGGTGGCCAACTCGTCGACGACCTCAGCCAACCCCTCGGCCAGTCGCTCGGCGCTCACCCCGGGGCGGGCGGTGGCGGTGGCGATCAGGGGTGCCGGGGCGTGCGCGAGATCCACCCCGTACGCCCCGACCAGGTCCGGCTGAGCGATCCGCTCACCGTCGGCGAGTCGCTGGTAGAGCCGGCTGCCCCGCCCGCTGCCGAGGACGGTGGCGAGCACGGTGACCACGTGGTACTCCGGGCTGCCGAACGGGTAGGTGCGGTGGGCGAGGTAGACCCGCGGCGCCGGTACGTCGGCGCGGACCGACTCGATTGCCGCCTGTCCGGTCGCCGGGACGTTGCGGCCGTCCGGGGCGGCCGGGATGTCGTCGCGTGCCGGCAGCGCCCCGAAGTACTTGTCGGCGAGCGCGAACACGTCGGACGCGGTGGCGTCGCCGACCACGGTGAGCACCGCGTTGTTGGGGGCGTAGTAGGTCTGGTGGAACGCCTGGAAGGTGGCCAGGTCGGCGGCGTTCAGGTCGGCCATCGAGCCGATCGTCGCGTGGTGGTACGGGTGCCCCGCCGGGTAGAGCAGCGGCAGCAACCGCAGCCAGGCGTCGCCGTACGGCACGTTCTCGTACCGCTGCCGGCGCTCGTTCTTGACCACGTCCCGCTGGTTGTCCAGCGTCTCCTGGGTGAGCGCGGGGACCAGGCCGCCCATCCGGTCGGCCTCCAGCCAGAGCGCCAACTCCAGGTGCTCGGCCGGGACGGTCTCGAAGTAGTTGGTCCGGTCCGGGTTGGTGGTGGCGTTGAGCGAGCCACCGGAGCCCTGGATCAGCTTCATGTGCTCGGTCTTCGCCACGTTCACCGAGCCCTCGAACATCAGGTGTTCGAAGAGGTGGGCGAAGCCGGTCTGCCCGCTCGGCTCGTGTCGGGAACCGACGTCGTACCAGAGGTTGACGGCCACGGCGGGCGCGGTGCGGTCCTCGCTCACCACCACGCGTAGGCCGTTGTCCAGTCGGGACGTCTCGATGGGCCAGGGGTAACCGCTGTCGGGCATACCCCGACGCTATCCGATCTCGCGGGCGGAAAGGTGACGTGCGGTGGGTCGGCGAGCCGGCCCCGGGCATCGAGACGGCCCTCCGGGGTACCGGAGGGCCATGACCGTCACCCCGCCCCCGTCCCGGTCCGCCGCCGTCGTCGAACGTGCCAGCGCCGCGCTCGGCCGGCTGCGCCACGGCCGGCTGCTGCATCCGGCCGGTCGCTCGTTCGCCGGCGAGGTGGTGATCTGGGGTACGCCCGGACCACCCACCGGGGTCGCCCTGCTGGACGAGCCCAACCGGTATCGGGCCACCGTCCGGCTCTCCAAGGGAACCCCCACGCCCGGCGGCTGGCCGGACGTGCTGGGCGTCGCGCTGCGCCTGCACCACGACCGCGGTCGACCGTTCGACCTGCTGGTCAGCTCCAGCGGCGCGGCCCCGCTACTGCGGAACCTGCCGCTGCCCCGACGGCGCTTCACCGGGACGTACAGCACGATCGTGGGTTACCGCGTGGGACCGCGCCGGATCTGGCTGGCCACGCTGGCCGACCCCGACTCCGTGGACCTCGGGAGCAGCCTGCGCACGGTGGCCGCCGCGACCCGGACGGACACACCGCGCCTGGTGCTCGCGGTCGCGTCCGCCGTCGGGTCGTGGCGGCCGGTGGGGCAGGTCGGGATCGGTGCCCCGCTCAGCGCCGAGGAGGACGCCGCGCTCGCGTTCGACCCGGTGCGGAACCTGCCACCCGAACTGCGGGCGGCAGGTCCGCTGGCCTGGCTGCGGGAGCACACCTACCGGGGATCCCGCCGGGCGCGTGGGGCCACCGCTCAGTCGGGCGGCTCGACCGCGACCACTGTCTGATCCGAGGTACGACGTTCCAGCACCGTGTCGGGCGCCGCGTTCTGGTCCGCCTCCCGGAGGTCCGACTCGGCGAGGATGGCCTCGGCCTGCGCCTCCGGATCGTCGCTGCCCGCGGCGATCTCCTCGGGCAGGAGGTGGTGGGCACGGGACTCCACCCGCTCCTGATCACTCTGCTCGTCAGTCATGGCTCCCCTGTTACCCCGACCCCGCTCCTGGCACGCGGTCTCCGCCCCGCATCTTGGGACGACGGGCCGGAGGTTCCCGTGCGGTCGGGTACGCTTGCCCCCGTGACGCGTTCCTATCGATGGTTTAGGCAGCCGGCTGGCACGCCGGTGACTTCACCATGAACTGACGTCACCACGGACCGAGCCGGCTGGGCAGGAGCTGTCGTTCCTGCCCTTTTGCGTACGAGCAGCCGGCTCGGCTCGGGCACCGGCCCCGGGCACGGTCGGCGGAAGGATGCCCACCGTGACGACCCCGGAGACCGATCGGGTCAGCGATCAGCGGATCGACCGTGTCGTGCCGCTGACCACGCCCGCCCTGCTGCACCACGAGTTGCCCCTGGACGCCTCGCTCGCGTCGGCCGTGCTGACCGGTCGCCGCGCGGTGGGTCGCGTGCTGGATCGCGAGGACGACCGCCTGCTGGTGGTGGTCGGCCCCTGCTCGGTGCATGACCCGGCCGCCGCCCTCGAGTACGCGGGGCGTCTGCGTGCGGTAGCCGACCGGCTCGCCGACGACCTGCTGATCGTCATGCGGGTCTACTTCGAGAAGCCGCGCTCGACCGTCGGTTGGAAGGGCCTGATCAACGACCCGGGCCTGGACGGCAGCGGCGACGTCAACACCGGCCTACGGCTGGCCCGAGCGCTGCTGCTCGACGTACTGCGGGTCGGTCTGCCGGTGGGCTGCGAGTTCCTCGACCCGATCACGCCGCAGTACATCGCGGACACGGTGGGCTGGGGCGCGATCGGCGCCCGCACCGTGGAGAGTCAGGTGCACCGCCAACTCGCCTCGGGTCTGTCCATGCCGATCGGCATGAAGAACCGCCCGGACGGCAGCATCGGCACCGCTGTGGACGCGATCCGCGCCGCCGGCGTGCCGCACGTCTTCCCCGGTATCGACTTCTCCGGCACTCCGGCGATCATGCACACCCGGGGCAACTCCGACGGTCATCTGGTGCTGCGCGGTGGGGGCGGGCGACCCAACTACGACGCGGACTCGGTCGCCGGGGCGCTCGACCTGCTCCGCGCCGCGGAACTGCCGGAGCGGCTGGTGATCGACGCCAGTCACGCCAACAGCGGCAAGGACCACCGCAACCAGCCGCGGGTCGCCTTCGACGTGGCCGCCCAGCTGGCCGCCGGCCAGCGCGGGATCACCGGCGTGATGCTGGAGTCGTTCCTGCTGCCCGGCCGGCAGGACCTCGACCCGACCCGGACGCTTGAGTACGGCCGGTCGGTCACCGACGCCTGCCTCGGCTGGGACGACACCGTCGAGGTGCTCGACCACCTGGCCTCCGCGGTGCAGGCCCGCCGGGCCACCCTGCCGGCGACGGTGTGACCGCCGACACTGCGGCGCGCGGAACACTGGTGGGGGCCGGCTCGTTGACTGGGGTGTCGGTGTGTCATGTGTCCCCGGGCCTCACCTAAATAGCCTTCGCGGAATACCGTCCGGCTGGAGCCGCGTAGTGCCACTCGCCGAGAGGCGACCTGCACACCGACACCAGCGCCGCCCCCGGCCAAACGGCCGGGGGCGGCGCTGTATGTGTGCCTGGGGCGGGGCCCGCCAGGGGACGTGGGGTCGGGCCACCGGCGTGACGTTTGACCGATTCCGCCCCGGGTAGCTGATCGACGTGACCGACGACGCATTCGTGCCCGACGAGCCGGACACCCGGGCCCTCGACGACCTGCTGAACGACGTCTACCGGGCGCAGGAGCGGGTCACCCAGGCGGAGATCTACCGCCAGGCGGTGGCCGCCGAGCTTCCGCCGGATCTGCTCGCGCGCATCGACGCGCTGCCCGAGGGCGAGTACTCGGTGGACGAGGCCAGCGACCTGCTGGGCGGTTCCATCGGCTGAGCGACCTGGCGATTTCATCGGCTGAGCGACCTGGGCGGTTCCACCGCTGGGGCCACCGCAGAAGGGACACCGACATGACGCACCACGAGGACCACGACGAGAAGGTGCCGGCGCTGGGTCAACCGCCGAAGGGCAGGGACACCACGCCCGAGCCGGACTTCGCCAACGAACACGACCGCACCGCCGTGGACCGGGACATCGTCACCGGGGCGGACGAGGACGAACGCGAGCCGGAGTCGCCGCACGGCTGGTCCGGCATGGAGCGCTGAGACAGGTACGAACAAAACGGGGGCCGGCGTCCGCCGGCCCCCCTTTTTTGCGCGTGCGTTCGGTCAGTCGTCGTCGTGGTGCCCACCCTCGGCGGCCTGCTGCGCCGTCGCGTACGCCATCTGGAGGAAGTCCGACGCGGCGACCGCCGTCAGCGCGGTGGCCACCAGCCGGGTCAGCCGGGGTGCGAGCACCAGACCCCCGGTCAGCCCGGTGGCCACCCAGACCGCCAGACAGAACGGGCAGCTCAGCAGCTCGCCGATGGCATGCCGGGTCGGGCTGCCCGAGTCGCGGACCTGCTCCATCACCTCGCCGCTGCCGATCGGACGGTCGTATTGGGTGAACGGCGCCCGCAGAGGGCTGGTCACCGCGTCCTTGGACAGCAGCCGGCTCAGCTTGTGCGTGGCGATGGAGAGCAACACCACGTCGGACGCGGCGGGGCGCTCCGGTACCGGCCGGCCGGTGGCCTTGACCAGGCCGGCGAGCGCTCCGGTCACCCCGGCGTAGGCACCCATGGCCACCAGGTAGCCGCCGAGCGGCCGGTGTTCGTGCGGCGCGTACGCCCGGCGCAGCCGCGCCGCCTTCTGTCGCAGGCCAGTGTCGCTCACCCGGTCTCCTCACTATCTCGTGGTGGTGCGGGAGCGGCGTCCCGCGGGGCCGCCTCAGCCGGCCTGGAGGTTGTCGGCGACCTCGCGTGCCAGGTTGGTGAGCGCCTCGTCGGCCAACTGGTCTGGACCCGAGCCGTCCGTACCGTCGGCCAGATCGAGCTGGATCCGGGCGCCACCGGAGTCGGCCGACTCCACCCGGATCTCGGCGGACCAGTCGGCGTCGCCACCCCACCGGGCGCGCAACTCCGCGCCGCTGATCTCCGCGGTGGGGTTACCGCCGCCGCGCAGCGGTTCCGGCAGCCACGCGGAGGCGCGGTTGGGGTCGGTGGCGGTGTTGAAGACCACCTCGGGTGGCGCGGACATCCCGCGCACGGCGCGCGCCGCCATCAGGAGTCCCGCAGACGGTTGGGGTCGACCTCCCGGCCCGGGTGACGCGCCAGGTATTCGGTCTCCAGCTCCGCGGTGCGACGCAGATGGTTGGCGAGCGCGGAGTCCGCCGCGTGCCGCAGGGTGTCCAGGCGGGTGCGGTGCAGGCTGTGCATCTCGCGGATCAGATCCTCGTCGCTCAGCTCCGTCGGGTCGACGCCGGGCAGGTCGCCGTCGAGAGCGCCCGCCGGGTCGGCGAGGTCATCGCCACTCCACTCGGGCACCCGCTGCTCCGGGCTCATGTCCGTGCTGCCGCTGGACGCAAAGCCGTCCTCACGTACCGATCCGGTCATCATCGCCCCCCTTGATCTCGTTTGGGCTGGCGTCTAGACGATTGCCCAGGCGCGGTGTCGCCAAACCATCCCGGCCACGCGACAACTACGACACCGTGTCGGAGACCGGCGGCGCCCCCGGTACTCTCGATGCCATGAGGCGGCTCTGGACCCCGGCGTGGATCGCACGTCACGTGGCCATGGTCGTGCTGGTCGTGGGCTTCCTCGGGCTGGGCTGGTGGCAGATCAGCCGGGCCGCCGCCGGCAACAGCCTGAGCTGGGGGTACGCGGTCGAATGGCCGATCTTCGCCGGCTTCGTGGTCTACGTCTGGTGGCGTGAGGTGAAGTTGGCCCGTCGCCGGGCGACCGACAGCGACGCGCCTTCGGCGGAGCCGGCCACCGAGCCCGCGCCGACGGTCGCCACCGGGTCCCGACCGGTGGTACGCCGACCGGTGCGGGTGTCCCGGGGGCCGTCCGGCGACGACGCCGTCGAGGACACGGACCTGGCCGCCTACAACCACTACCTGTCATGGTTGAGCGCCAATCCGGGCGCCCGACCCGGTGACTATCCCGGCTGAGCCGGGCTCGGAAGGACGGACGAAGGTGGGCGCTGCCCTTACCCGTTACCGCGCGATCGCCTGGATCGTGGGTGTCGTGCTGATCCTGCTGGTCGTGATCGGCATGCCGCTGAAGTACGTGTTCGACAACGCGGTCGTGGTGGAGACGGTGGGGCCCGCGCACGGGTTCCTCTACATGATCTACCTGGTGGCGGCGTTCGACCTGAGCCGTCGGGCCGACTGGCCGCTGAAGCGGATGCTGCTGGTGATGTTGGCCGGCACCGTGCCGTTCGTCTCCTTCTACGCCGAGCGCCGGGTCAGCGCCTGGGTGGCCGCACCGCAGGAGACCCGTACCCCGGAGCCGGTCGCCCGCTGAGCGGCCGGTGGGGCCGACGCGCGCTCGGCGTCCGTCGGCTCAACGGCTGGGCCGCCACGGCTCGGCCGAGGCGAGCGGGTCGACCCAGCCGCCGAGTCGGTTCATTTCCCGTGCGCGCAGCAGCGCCCGGGTGACCTGGCCGAACTGCCGCTCGTCGTCGGCGCTGAAGAGCAGCATCTCCGCTCCCCCGTACCACCCCCACAGCTCGTGCGGTGGTGGGCGCCAGCGGTCGCCGACCACGGCCAGCGCGGCCGGCAGCAGGAACACCGCACCGAGGATGAGGTACGCACCGGCGGTCAGGCGGTGCAGCCCGCCGGTGAAGCCGAGCAGTAGCCCGACGCCGCCGAGCATGCTGGCGGTGATGACGACGGCCCGGACGGCGATCCGGTCGTGCGGACCCCGGGTGGTACGCAGATGCGTCAGGTCGGCGACCCGGTAACTGGTCCGGCCGACCGTGAACCGGTCGGCGGTCACGATGATGCCGGGCCGCGCGTAGAGCAGGGTCGACCGGCCGCCTGGCACCGATCGCGGCGGTCGCACACGTGCGCCTTCACGATTCACGGTTCCTCCCGTGGGGACGGTTGACCGAGATGACCGGCGGTGACGGCTGCGGCTGTCTGCCGACGGGATTCCCGGCGTCAGCCCCATTGTGTTGGTGCGTCGCCAGCCGACCTGCGCATTTGCCGGTTGTCGACAGCCACCCCGCGAGGGACATCACCAAGAAACAGCATCCATTTCAGCTTTTGTCGGTTATGGCGACCAGTGATCCGACGGGATACGCCCGGAACGACGAAAGTCGCATATCTGTCAGCCGGTGACGAAAAGGCCTTTTCACGCCCCCACAGGTCTCAGCAGCTCCACCCCACGCAGGAACATGAGCCGCCACTCGCCCAACTTTCGCCCCTGCTTCAACTGCGAGCGACATCCGTCCCGGGTTAGGTTGGTTGCGCCGGTCCGGCCCAGTGCCGTCCGCCCGGATGGCCCCGGCCGGTGTCGCCGAGGGCGTCAGCAGCCCCGGCGGCCGTGGGAGAGGGGCCTTCCGCTCTTGTCATCCCTGAGAAACCTGCTGCGTACCGTGGCGCTCGCCGGCATGTCGGCCGCGCTGATCGCCCCGACGGCGGTGGCGCACGCCGAGCCGTCCCCCGCCGAACTGACCCGCCGGATCGAGACGTCCTCGGCCGAGTTGGAACGGGTCGTGGAGTCGTACAACAAGCTGCGTGAGGAGATCAAGACCAACGAGGCCACGGTGGGCCGATTACAGACCCGAATCGGCCCGCTGGAGCAGCAGGTCGAGCAGAGCAGGGCCGACGTGGCCGAGCTTGCCTCCACGGCGTACAAGAGCGGCGGCCTGCGGACCGCGGACGCCCTGCTGCGTCCCGGCGGCTCCGCCGCGCTGCTGGACCGGCTGGGCACGCTCGACCAGCTGACCCGCCAACGGCAGGAGCGCATCTCCGGCTTCACCGCCGACCAGCGACGGCTGCTGGACGAGAAGGCCAGCCTGGACGCCACCCTGACCCGGCAGGCAGCGCAGGCCCGTCAGCTCGCGACGGGCAGGAAGCAGATCGAGCAGGACCTGGCCAAGCTGTACGAGCTGCGTCGGCAGGCGTACGGGGCGGCCACCGAGCGTCCCGCGCCGAAGGCGGCGGCGGCCGAGGCCAAGAACGTGCCCGCGGTGGCCGGTGACGCCGGGGCCGCCGTGCGATACGCGTTCGGCGCGGTCGGCAAGCCCTACGTCTGGGCAGCCGACGGACCGAACGGCTACGACTGTTCCGGGCTGACCTCGGCGGCCTGGCGGGCGGCCGGAAAGTCCCTGCCGCACAACACCCGGATGCAGTGGAGTGCCGTCGCGCACATCGGGCGGGGCGACCTACGCCCGGGTGACCTGGTCTTCTACAGCGGGCTCGGGCACGTCGCCCTCTACGTGGGCGACGGCCAGGTGATCGACGCGCCAAGCGCCGGCCGCAACGTGCTCAAACGGGGCATGAACATGATGTCCATCCAGGGCTACGGCCGGGTCCGCTAGCTGACCCGACAACGGCGAACGGCCGGCGTCCCCCTATCGGACGCCGGCCGTTCGCCGTTGTTACTACCAGGTCAGGCTGCCTGCAGCCCCTCCGCCCGGGCCAGCTCACGCAGCCGGCCGAGGGCCTGGATCTCCAACTGCCGGATCCGCTCGCGGGACAGCGAGAACCGGGACGCGACCTCGGTGAGCGAGTGCTCCCGGCCGTCCTCCAGCCCGTAGCGGGCGCGCATGATGCCGGCGGACCGGTCGTCGAGGTGGTTGAGCAGCCCCTCGATGCGCTGCCGCTCCAGGCCGCTGAGGACGATGTCCTCCGGCGACGGCGCGTCGCTGTCGGCGACCAGGTCGCCGAGGCTCGTGTCGCCGTCGTCGCCGACCGGGGTGTCCAGCGAGACGGTGTCCTGCGACCAGCGGCGCAGCTCGTTGACCCGCTCGACGGTGACGCCGAGGGAGGCAGCGATCTGCTCCGGCTCCGGGTCGGAGCCCAGCTCACGGGTCAACTGCCGGGCCACGTTGCGCATCCGGTTGACGTCCTCCACGAGGTGCACCGGCAGACGGACGGTGCGCTCCTGCTGAGCGATCGCCCGGCTGATCGCCTGACGGATCCACCAGGTGGCGTAGGTGGAGAACTTGTAGCCGCGCTCGTAGTCGAACTTCTCGACCGCCCGGACCAGGCCGGTGTTGCCCTCCTGGATCAGGTCCAGCATGGGCATGCCCGACCGCACGTAACGGCGGGCGATCGACACGACCAGTCGGAGGTTGGCGCGGATGAAGAGATCCTTCGCCCGCTCCCCCTCGACGACCAGCCACTCCAGGTCGGCCCGGTCCACACCGGCGGGGACGGCTTCCTCACCGAGCAGGTGCTCGGCGTAGAGGCCAGCCTCGATCGCCTTGGATAGGTCGACCTCCCGGGCGGCGTCCAGCAGTGGCGTCCGGGAGATCTCGTGCAGGTAGACGCCGACCAGGTCGCGCTCCTCGGCTACCTGATCGGTGCGCATGCCGATGTTCTTGTCCACGTTGCCCACGGTCCCCTCGCTCGCGCCGGTTGCCCGGTTCCTAGCCATTCCCCACGTCCGTCAACCCCTGGTAACTTCTGCTGTGCCCATCGGTGCTGACACCTACACAACAGATGAGAAGTGCCGGGGATTCCGTGTGGTGAGTCGAAAGTGTCACGAATGCCTGAGTAGTAGCTGAGAGCACGGTCCACGTTTGCTGTCAGCATCCCGTCGGATGGCTCGCCGCTGGGCACCACGCACGGGTTACGCACCATGGCAACACCGCCCGCCGTGGGGGCACAGCGACCCGGGTCACCACCACGCTGCGATCCTGGTCACTGCCAGATACGCGTCGAAGGACCGGTCGGTTCATCCTCGGGGGTGTTATTACCCCCCGGCCAAGTGAACAATCCGAAGCCCCGTTCGCTTCCCGGGGGCGTACGGCTACGGGGCGAGCAGTGCGAGGGCTCCGCGTACCTGGTCGGCGGAGCGGGCCAGCGCGGCCCGGGCGGCGTCCACCTCGGCACCGGAGACCAGGGAGACCAGCGCCGTCTTCAGGTCACCGTCGGCCTCGGCGAGCGCCTGCCGGCAAACCTCCTCCGAGCAGCCGGTGGCCTCGACCAGAATCGAGATCATTCGGCCGCGGAGCTTCGCGTTGGTGGCCACCATATCGATCATGAGGTTCGAGTAGACCCGCCCCAGGCGCACCATGACGGCGGTCGAGAACGTGTTGAGCACCAACTTCTGCGCCGTGCCCGCCTTCATCCGGGTCGACCCGGTGACCACCTCGGGTCCGGTGTCCACCCCGATGAACACGTCCACCGACCGGCCGGCCTCCGCCTCCGGATTGGCGCAGAGCAACACCGTCGAGGCGCCCTTGGCACGGGCCGCGGCGAGCGCCCCGAGCACGTACGGGGTGCGTCCGCTCGCCGCCAGACCCACCACCAGGTCGCCGGTGCGTACACAACTGGCCGCCTCGACCGCGCCGCCCCGGTCGTCGTCCTCGGCGTCCTCCACGGCCCGCCACATGGCGTCCGGACCGCCGGCGAGGTGGGCGCAGAACCAGTGCCGGGGCGAGTTGAAGGTGGGGGCCAGCTCGGCCGCGTCGAGGACGCCGAGCCGACCGGAGGTGCCGGCGCCGAAGTAGTGCACCCGGTGGCCGCCGCGTAGCGCCTCGACCGCCAGGTCGACGGTGATGGCGATCTCGTCGAGCACCCCGGCGACCGCCGCCGGCACCCGCCGGTCCGCCTCGTTGATCACGGTGAGCACGTCCCGGGTCGACATCAGGTCGAGGTCGACGCTCAGCGGGTTACGCCGTTCGGTGGGTGCGCCCACCCGGACTGTCGGGCGGGCGGGTGGTGCGGGCAGGTCTGCGTCCGGTTCCACCGCACCGGCCGTCACGGCCGCCTCCGGTTGGCACCCACCCGGTGCGACTGGACCGCCTCGGCGGTCGACTCCAGGGCCTTGCGGGCCCGAGCCCGGTTGCGGGCGGCCACCCCGACGAAGAGGCAGTCGACGACGGTGAGCTGGGCAAGCCGGCTGGCCGTCGCGCCGGAGCGGTAGGTGGTCTCCCTGGCGGCAGTGGTCAACACGAAGTCCGCCACGTCGGTGATCGGCGAGCGCGGGAAGTTGGTGAGCGCCACGGTGACGGCACCTCGCGTACGGGCCTGCTCCAGCACCTCGATCACGTCGGAGGTCGTGCCGCTGTGCGAGATGCCGATCGCCACGTCACCCCGACCGAGGAGCGCGGCCGAGGTCAGCGCGGTGTGCACGTCCGGGAAGTAGAAGGCGATCCGGCCGATGCGGTGCAGCTTCTGCTGGAAGTCCGATGCGACGAACCCGCTGGCGCCAGCGCCGTAGATGTCGATCCGACCGGCGCTGTTGATCGCCTCGACCACCTGCTCACAGACGGCGGGGTCGAGCTGCTCGGCAGTCTCCTCGACCGCACGGGCGTCGTTGAACGCGATGGTGGCGATGATCTGGGCGAGGTCGGCACCGGGCGGGATGTCGCCGCCGACCACCCGGGCGTCCGGTGGCTCGATCCGGCGGGCGGCCTCGGCGGCGAGCCGGATCCGCAGTTGGGGGTAACCGTCCATGCCGACCGAACGGCAGAACCGGATGACTGTCGCCTCCGAGGTCTCCGCCGCGGTGGCGAGGTCGGTGATGGTCCGCCTGGCCGCAGCGGCCGGGTCGGAGACGACCAGCCGGGCAACCCGCTGCTCGGCGGGCGACAGCGACGGCAGCAGCCCACTGATGTGGACGATCAGCCCACCGGGCTCCTGACTCGCAGAAATCTTCGGACTCTTCGCCACGGATGAAACTTACTTTCACCTGGCGTGAGCGTCAACCATGACTGGCCGTTACGACGGAAACGGCCGACGGCTGAATCACCGGTCCCGCACAGCCTGCCACTCCCGCAGCACCGCCGCCTCATCCGCCGGGTCCAGTCCCCCCTGCCGGACGGCCGCGGGGTCCGCTCTCATCCAGTTGGCGGTCGCCCGAACAGTGTCGGACAGTGGACGGACCGCCAGCCCGGCGCCCAGAGCCGGACGCGCGTCCCGGTCCATCAGGCCGGCGTTCTCCGGCAGCCGCACCCACAGCGGCAGGGCCCGCTCCCCCGACCACTCACGGACTTCGTGGGCCAGCAGGAACTCCTGCTCCACCCAGGTGAGGACCGGTTCGGCGACACCCAGCCCGGCGGCGACCCCGTGCAGCAGGTCGGCGCGGGACATGGCCGGCCCGGTGCCGTCGTACGTGCCGGTGAGGCCGGTGTCGGCGGCATGCAGCAGCCAGGCCGCCAGATCGGCGACGTCCACGAACTGCACCCGGTCGGTCGGCCGACCGGGCGCGAGCACCTCTCCACCTGCCGCCAGCCGCCGCACCCAGTACGGGAAGCGGTCGCTCGGGTCCTCCGCGCCGACGATCAACCCCGCCCGGCAGATGAACGAACGGTCCACACCCATCCGCTCCCGGACCAGCCGCTCGATGCTCACCTTGCACTCGCCGTACCAGCGGTGGTCCGGACCGACCGGGCCGTCAACCTCGGGTGGGGCCGGTGCCAGCACTGGCGCGTCCGACGCGGTCTGACCCGGGGTGGTGTTGTCCGCGTACACCGAGATCGTCGACACGAAGGACCAGTGGTCGACCCGCTCGGCAAGCGCGGCCAGCGCGTACCGGGCGTGACTGATCTGGCGGGTCACGTCGACCACGGCGTCGAAACCCGCGTCGGCGAGCGGTGCCAGCGCCTCGGGGTCGTCCCGGTCCACGGGCACGAAACGGACCCCGGCCGGTACGGCGCCAGACACGCCCCGGGCCGCACAGGTCACCTCGTGCCCCTGCTCGACGGCGAGCTGGGCCGTTGCCCGGCCGAGGAATCGAGTGCCACCGAGAATGAGGATCCGCATCCGCCGATCCTGCACCCCCACGCTCCAAACAACCCCACCAATCTGCCCACCGCAGACAGCGATCATGAGGTTGTAGCCATTCACCTCGGCGTGTCGCAGCAATAACCTCATGATCGACGGGGGCAGGGGCCGGGGGGTGTGGGGGCGCGGCGGGGGGTGTGGGGGTACTAGCGTGGGTTCTATGGCGGGGCGGAGCGTTTTGGTTACTGGGGGGTTCGGGGGGCTTGGCGGGGCCGTGGTGGCCTCGTTCGTCGAGGCGGGTTGGCGGGTGGTCGTACCGGAGCGGACCGCCCGGCCCGGCTCGGGCCCGGCGGCGGACCAGGTGGTCCGGCTGGTCGCGGACCTGGCCGAACCGGAGGGGGCCGCGCGGGCGGTCGAGGCCGCCGCCGACGCGCCGGCCGCGCCGCTGCGGGCGGTGGTCAACCTGGCCGGCGGGTACGCGAGTGGCGGCCTGGTGCACGAGACGCCGGTGACGGATTTCGAGCGGATGCTCACCGTCAACCTGCGGCCCACCTACCTGGTCACCCAGGCCGCGTTGCCCCACCTGGTGGCGGCCGGCGGTGGCGCGGTGGTCTGCGTCGCGGCCCGCGCGGCGATCACGCCGTTCCCCGGCGCAGCCGGCTACGTGACGGCCAAGGCGGCGGTGCTCGCCCTCGCCAACGCGGTCGCCGTGGAGTACCGGTCCCACAACGTGCGCTGCAACACCGTGCTGCCAAGCGTCATCGACACCCCGGCCAACCGGGCCGCCCAGCCCGACGCCGACCACTCCCGCTGGGTGGCCCCGGCCGAGATCGCGTCGGTGATCCGGTTCCTCGCGTCGGCCGACTCCGCGCCGACCAGCGGCGCCACCGTGCCGGTCTACGGGCGGGCCTGAGCCACCAACGGGTCGCCATCTCCCTCCGCCGGCCCGGGGGCCGTCGGCAGCCAGGTCTCCAGGTGCGCCTGGATCTGCTCGGTCACCTCCTCGGTCGGGCGGCCCGCGTCCACCAGGACGAAGCTCGGGTACTCCGGGAGCGCCCGGTAGGCGGTGTCCGCAGCGGTCAGCCAGCCCATCGTCTCGTGGTCGGTGCCGCGCTCCTCGATGCGCCGGTACGCCTCCGCCGGGTCGACCGCGAGCAGGAAGGTCACCTGCGGGGTCGGGAACAGTCGGTAACCGGCGCGGGCCAGCCGCTCCCACCGGTGCCCACCATGCGCGCGGATGCTCGCGTACTGGCAGGCCGAGTAGCGGTCCATCACCGCCGTCCGGCCGGTGAGCAGGCAGGTGATCAGTGCTACGGCGATGGCGAGCCAGCGCAGCACGGACTCCACCGCCAGCACGCCGTCGCGCCCGACGAGCCGCTGGGCGTCCGGCCGTCCGAGCCGATGGGCCAGCCGGCCGAGCCAACGGCGTCCGCTGGCGTTGCGTCGGTAGGTGGCGGGGCGCCCGGCGGCCGTCAGTGCGTCGGCCAACCGGTGCGCCTGGGTGGTCTTGCCCGAGCCGTCGATGCCGATCAGGGCGACGGTGCGCAACCGGTCCCCGCCGCGTCGCATCCTCGATGATCTGGCCACCCTCCACAGATTATCCGACCCGCGCATCGGCTCCGCGAGGTTTGTGATGTTTCATCCCTGTTGCCACCCGACCGCGTCTCATGGAGGTGTGGCCGACCGGAATGCCGGGTACGGGAGTCTGAAACCCAAACCGCCGGTCCACCAACACGACGGGAGATCCAGATGGCTGAGCGCGGGGACGAGAGTCTGGTGCACACCCTCAAGAAGGTCGCCGCCGTGCTCAAGCAGTCCGAGATCCCGTTCGCCCTGGGCGGCAGCTTCGCCGTCTACGCCCACGGGGGCCACTCCAGCGAGCACGACGTCGACTTCCTGATCCGGGAGGCCGACGTGGAACAGGCCCTGGAGGTCCTGGTGGCCGCCGGCTTCGTCGCTCAGCGACCACCGGAGGACTGGCTGGTCAAGGTCTTCGACGACGGCCGGATGGTGGACCTCATCCACCGGCCGATCGAGACGCCGGTGACCGAGGAGACGTTCGCCGACACGGTCATCCGGCCGGTGGACGCGATCCAGATGCCGGTGCTGTCCGCCACCCAGCTGATGGTGCACAAACTGCTCAGCTTCTCCCAGCACTACTGCGACTTCGCCCGCGGCCTGCCACTGGCCCGGTCGCTGCGGGAGCAGATCGACTGGGATCGGGTACGCAAGGAGACGCAGCACTCGCCGTACGCCGAGGCGTTCCTGGTGCTGCTGGACCGGCTGGAGGTGGTGCCGGCGGTCGGCACCCAGCCAGGAGAGGGGACATCGTGACCCATCATCGCGACATCGGCGCCGGGCCACCACCCGACGAGTACGTCGAAGCGGAGATCCAGCGGCTGCTCGCCGAGGACCCCGCCGTCGCCGAACAGGGGATCACCGTGGTCCGACGGGAACGCGCCCTCGTCCTCTACGGCGAGGTGGAGAGTCCGCACCGGCGGGCGGAGATCCTGCGCCGGGTGTCCGAACGCTTTCCTGACGTACCGATCGCCAGCGACATCGGGGTGATCCGCGCCCAGGCGCCCACGGAGATCGAGCAACTGCCCTGAGGGAGGGTTCCATGGTGATCCGGATCGCCGCGGTGGGTGACGTGCATCTGGACGAGGACGTGGTCGGACGGTTCCGGCCGGCGTTGGAAGAGCTGCCGGAGTGCGCCGACGTGCTGCTGCTGGCCGGGGACCTGACCCGGCACGGCACCGAGGCCGAGGCGCGCTGCGTGGCGGAGGAGTTCGGTGGGTTGGCCGTGCCGGTGGTGACCGTGCTGGGCAACCACGACCACCAGTGTGACCAGGTGCCCCAGGTGGTCAAGGTGCTCGAGGACGCGGGCATCACCGTGCTGGAGGGCAACGGCGTGGTGTTGGACTGCGCCGGCGGCCGGCTCGGCATCGCCGGGGTCAAGGGCTTCGGCGGCGGGTTCGCCGGGCGGTGCGCGAGTGACTTCGGCGAGCCGGAGATGAAGTCCTTCGTGCGGACCACCACCGACAGCGCGGACCGCCTCGGCGCCGCGCTGCGCTCGCTGGACTGCGACATGCTTGTCGCGCTCACCCACTACGCACCGGTGCCGGACACGCTCGTCGGCGAACCGCTGGAGATCTACCCGTTCCTCGGGTCGTACCAGCTGGGTCAGGCGATCGACTCGGCACCCACGGCGCTGGCCCTGCACGGGCACGCACACGCCGGCACCGAGCGCGGCACGACCCCCGGTGGGGTACGCGTACGCAACGTCGCGCACCCGGTGATCAAGCAGGCGTACAGCGTGTTCCACGTGGGCGATCAACTTGACACCGACCAGGTTTCCACGATCAGTCAGTCGGGTATTCAGAGGTCATGGAGCTGATTCTTTGGATTCTCGCAGTCGTACTCGTGGTCGCCGGCATCCTCGCGCTGTTCCGCCGGCAGATCCTGTGGGGCATCGTCCTCATCGTTGTCGGGCTGTTGGTCGGCCCGGGTGGTGTCAGCATCTTCAATTAGCGTTCGCACGCCGTCATAACCGGGACCCGTCGGGGTCGCCGCGACCGGAGCTCCGTCCTCCCGACAGGAGCACCGGCCGGGGCGATCCCGGCGCTTTTTTGTGGGCGATCGTGCCGCCGTCGGCGGTTTGGGCGGACGCTGCTGGGAAATTATCTCGACCATGGAGATAACTCAGAGCGCCTCGAGGACCTCCGGACGGCGACGGTGGTGGGCCCTCGTCGGCTTCGCCGCGGCCGTCTTCGTCGCGGCCGCGATCGGCGGGCTGGGGGTGCAGGGCACCACCGACGAGTACGCGAGTCTGCGGCAGCCCGACTGGGCGCCGCCCTCCTGGCTGTTCGGCCCGGTCTGGTCGCTGCTCTACGCGCTGATCGCCGTGGCCGGCTGGCTGGTGTGGCGCCGGGTTGGCTTCTCCACCGCCCTCTGGGCGTGGACCGCGCAACTGGTGCTCAACGCCATCTGGACCCCGCTGTTCTTCGGCGCGGGACAGTACGGGCTGGCGTTCGCCGAGATCGTGGTGATGTGGCTGGCGATCGGGCTCACCGTGGTGCTGTTCGCCCGGGTGTCCCGGGTGGCGGCCGCGCTGCTGCTGCCCTACTGGGCCTGGGTCACCTTCGCCGCCGCGTTGAACCTGTCGATCTGGCAGCTGAACTCCTGACCGACAGGTCCCGGCGGTGCCGACCGCCGGGACCGTGGCCGTTCCCGGGTCAGCAGCGGGGCACGCCGGGGATGTAACCGTCCGAGCCGGTGTAGACGTACGCGTCGGCGATGTACCTACCGGAGCCGATGCGGTCCCAGATCGAGCTGGTGCCGTACGTGCCGGTGACCGTGGTGCCGCTGGTCTGGCAGGCGATGGTCACCCGGGCGCCGTCGGCGACGGTGCCCACCGAGGCGTACCCGGTGCCGGGGCCGGAGCGGACGGTCAGCGGGGTGCCGCTGGTGTCGACCGTGCCGTTGCCACTGCCCGAGGAGCACCCGTTGTCGCTGGTGTAGGTCTTGGTGCCCCAGTAGAGGCCGAGGCCGCCGTTGAAGCGGACCTGGATGTCGCTGCCGTTGAGGCGCTGCTCGTAGTGCAGGTGGGGGCCGGTCGAGCCGCCGGTGCTGCCGACCCAACCGAGCACCTTGCCGTAGGCGACGGTCTGCCCGACGGAGACGTTGAAGCCGGTGAGGTGGGCGTAGTAGGTGCTGTAACCGCCACCGTGGTTGATCCGGACATATTTGCCGTAGCTGGTGCCGCCGAGGTCGGTCACCCGGTCGACGGTGCCCGGGGCGCTGGCCACCACCGGGTCGCCGACGTCGTCGGTGCGGTTGAAGTCGACGGCGTACGCCGGACTGTGATCCGACCTGGTCTGGCCGGACCAGGACTGGCCGCACGGGAAAGGCACCTTGAAGGTCGGCGCGGCCAGCGCCGGGCTCGCCGGCACCAGTGCTCCCCCGACGAGCAGACCCGTCACCAGCAGGCTCATCCACCGCTTGCGCATGCAGCTCCTCCTATGTCGAAAACCTTCGATCCGGTGCGCCCAGCCTGACAGATATCGTCAATCTTCGAAAGAGTCCAGGATTCGGGATGGCAGCGCGCCCACCAGGCAGCCCGCAGGTTTCCGGATTGTTACTCGCTCGTGTCTGACAGGGGGTGGACCGGAGCGAATGCAAGCGCTTACATGTGTGCACGCCCAATCGGACCGGCGACGGGTCACCAGCACGACCGCGCCGGCTAGGAAGGAGGACGGCATGGCGGTCTTTACCAGACCACGCCAGGCCTTCGTGATCGCCGGCGTACTCGGGCTGGCGCTCAGCGCCACCGCCTGCGGTACCGGCGACGACAAGAAGAGCAACAACGCGGGCTCCGCGGAGTGCGCCGCATACGACAAGTACGAGGGCCACGACGGCAAGAAGGTCTCGATCTACGCGTCCATCCGTGACGCCGAGGCCGACCTGCTGGAGCGCTCGTGGTCGGACTTCACCAAGTGCACCGGCATCGAGATCGACTACGAGGGCAGCGGCGAGTTCGAGGCGCAGCTTCCCGTCCGGGTCGACGGCGGCAACGCCCCCGACATCGCCTTCGTGCCCCAGCCGGGCCTGGTGAAGCGCTTCGCGGACGCCGGCAAGCTGAAGAACCTGAGCGCCGACACCAAGGCCCTCGCCGAGCAGAACATGCCGGCCGACTGGCTGAAGTACGGCACCGTCAACGGGACGCTCTACGGCGTGCCGCTCGGCGCCAACGTGAAGTCCTTCGTCTGGTACTCGCCGAAGACGTTCAAGGAGAAGGGCTGGGAGGTCCCGACCACCTGGGACCAGCTCATCACCCTGAGCGACAAGATCGCCGCCAGCGGCATGAAGCCGTGGTGCGCGGGCGTCGAGTCCGGTGACGCCACCGGCTGGCCGGCCACCGACTGGATCGAGGACGTGCTGCTGCGGACGGGCGGCCCCGAGGTCTACGACCAGTGGACCACCCACGCCATCCCGTTCAACGACCCGAAGGTCGTCGACGCGGTCGACCGCGCCGGCAGCATCCTCAAGAACGACAAGTACATGAACGGCGGCTTCGGCGGCGTCAAGAGCATCACCACCACCGCCTTCCAGGAGGCGGGCCTGCCGGTGACCACCGGCAAGTGCGCGATGCACCGACAGGCGTCGTTCTACGCCAACCAGTTCCCCGAGGGCACCAAGGTGGCCGAGGACGGCGACGCGTTCGCCTTCTACCTCCCGGCCATCGACCCGGCCAAGGGCAAGCCGGTGCTGGGCGCGGGCGAGTTCGTCGTCGGCTACGCCGACCGTCCCGAGGTCCAGGCGGTGCAGACCTACCTGGTCTCCGCCGAGTACGTGAACAGCCGCGCGAAGCTCGGCAACTGGGTCACGGCGAACAACAAGCTGGACATCGCCAACGTGGCCAGCCCGATCGACAAGCTCTCCGTCCAGATCCTCCAGGACAAGACGGGCACCTTCCGCTTCGACGGATCCGACCTGATGCCGGCCGCCGTCGGCGCGGGAACGTTCTGGAAGGGCATGGTCGAGTGGCTGAACGGCAAGCCGACCGCCCCGGTGCTCCAGGGCATCGAGAGCAGCTGGCCTAAGTGATCCCGGCGGTGGCCCGGTCCGCGCTCGCGGGCCGGGCCACCGGCCGAGGTGGACCCGGAAGGGAGGGTTGATGAAGTTCGACTTCGCCGATCAGCAGCCGAAGTTCCTCATGCTGATGTACGGGCTGGTCGCCTTCGTGGTGGTCGTTGGTGGTCTGCTCCTGCTGCTCGACGTGGTGCCGGCCTGGTTCGCCCGTCGGCGGGAGGCCCAGCTCGTCGCCGCCTCCGTGGGCGGGGGTCCGCTGCCTCGCCGACGCAAGCAGCGGGAGGGGCTCTTCGCGTTCTTCTTCCTGCTGCCGACGCTGCTGCTGCTCGTCATCGGCCTGGTCGTGCCGGCCATTCGCACCACGCTGCTCTCCCTGATGGACGGAAGCAGCACCAACTGGGTGGGTCTGCGCAACTACGGCTGGATGTTCTCCGACGACTCGATCGTCCGAGTCCTGATCAACACCCTGGTCTGGGTGCTCCTGGTCCCGTTGGTGGCGACCGGGTTCGGCCTGCTCTACGCCGTACTCGTAGACAAGGCCCGGTTCGAGGCGGTGGCCAAGTCACTGATCTTCCTGCCGATGGCCATCTCCTTCGTCGGCGCCAGCATCATCTGGAAGTTCGTCTACGCCTACCGGGGTGACGGCGACCAGATCGGTCTGCTCAACCAGATCGTGGTCAGCCTCGGCGGTGGGCCGAAGCAGTGGCTGCTGGAATCACCACTGAACACGCTGCTGCTGATCGTCATCATGGTCTGGATCCAGGCCGGTTTCGCCATGGTGGTGCTCTCCGCCGCGATCAAGGCCATCCCCGGCGACATCGTGGAAGCCGCCCGGCTCGACGGCGTCAGCCCCTGGCAGATGTTCTGGCAGATCACCATGCCGAGCATCCGGCCGGCGCTGATCGTCGTGGTCGTCACGCTCACGATCGCCACGCTCAAGGTCTTCGACATCGTCCGGACCTCGACGAACGGCAACTACGACACCAGCGTGATCGCCAGCGAGATGTACAACCAGGCGTTCCGGTACGGCCAGAACGGGCAGGGCTCGGCGCTCGCCGTCTTCCTCTTCATCCTGGTCATCCCGGTCGTGATCTACCAGATCCGCAACCTCCGTCAGCAGCGGGAGGGCTGAGATGACCACCGCAACGCCCACCGTCGCCGCCGGCGCCCAGCAGACCGACGGCACCCCGACCACCACGGCCGGACGGGTCCGCAAGCGGTTGAACAGCCGCACCGCGACCCTCGTCTCGGTCATCATCGCGGTGGTCTGGACCATCCCGACCTTCGGCCTGCTCGTCTCCTCCCTCCGACCGGAGGACGAGATCAAGACCACCGGCTGGTGGACGGCCTTCACCAACCCGCAGTTCACGTTCGAGAACTACCAGCAGGTCCTGTTCGGGCGGTCGTCGTCCTCCGGACAGCTCGCCGGTTCCTTCATCAACTCGCTGGCGATCACCATCCCGTCGGTGCTCTTCCCCCTCGCCTTCGCGTGCCTGGCCGCGTACGCGCTGGCCTGGATCAACTTCCGCGGCCGGGACTGGGTCTACATCGCGATCTTCGCGTTGCAGATCGTGCCGTTGCAGATGGCCCTGGTGCCACTGCTGAAGTTCTTCTCCACCGGCGTCACCCTCGGTGGCGTCACCCTGATGCCGGCCTGGGACCTGGTCGACGAACAGAAGTTCGCCCAGGTGTGGTTCGCCCACACCTGCTTCGCGCTCCCGTTCGCCGTCTTCCTGCTGCACAACTTCATCTCGCAGCTGCCCGGAGACCTGATGGAGGCGGCCCGGGTCGACGGGGCCACCCACCCGAAGATCTTCCGCAGCATCGTGCTGCCGTTGATCACCCCGGCGCTGGCGGCGTTCGGCATCTTCCAGTTCCTCTGGGTCTGGAACGACCTGCTGGTCGCGCTGATCTTCGCTGGTGGCGGCAACGAGACCGCCCCGCTCACCGTCCGCCTCGCCGAGATGGCCGGGACCCGGGGCAACGAGTGGCAGCGGCTCACCGCCGGCGCGTTCGTCTCCATCGTCGTACCGCTCATTGTCTTCCTGTCCCTGCAGCGCTTCTTCGTGCGAGGTCTGCTCGCCGGCAGCGTCAAGGGCTGACCCGATGCGCCCGCCGCCGCCGGACCCCTCGGGCGGCGGCGGGCGCATCGGGCACCGAGCGGGGGAACCGTGACGAGGATCGATGATGTGGCCCGGCTGGCCGGTGTGTCCACGGCCACCGTCTCGCGGGCCCTGCGGGGGCTACCGACGGTCTCCGCCGCCACCCGGCACCGGGTGCTCGCCGCCGCCGAGCAACTCGACTACGCGGTCTCACCGAGCGCGTCCCGGCTCGCCGGTGGCCGGACCGGCACGGTCGCGGTGGTGGTCCCCCGGATCACCCGCTGGTTCTTCAGCACCGTCGTCGAGGCGGTCGAGGAGTACCTCCACCAGTCCGGTTACGACCTGCTGCTCTACAACCTGGGTGGACGGGAGCAGGTCCGCCAGCGGGTCCTGCGCACGGCCAACCTGCACAAGCGGGTGGACGCCATGATGCTCGTCGCCACGCCACTGCGGCCGGCCGACCTGACCGCGCTGGCCACTCTGGAACTGCCCGGGGTCACCATCAGTTCGGGCAGCCGGGTGCCCAACTGGCCCTGCGTACGGATCGACGACGTCGCGGCCGCGCGGGCCGCGACCCGGCACCTGATCGACCTCGGCCATCACCGGATCGCGCACATCTCCGGCGACCCGGACGACGAGTTGGCCTTCACCACCCACCTCGACCGACGCCGTGGCTACCGGGCGGAGCTGCGCTCCGCCGGCCTGCGGCCCGACCCGAGCCTGGACGTCGAGTCCACCTTCACCATCGACGGCGGCAACCGGGCCACCGCCGAGTTGCTGGCCAGTGGCGAACCGCCGACCGCGATCGTCGCCGCCTGCGACGAGATGGCGATGGGAGCGATGACCGCGGTACGCGACGCCGGACTGCGGGTGCCGCAGGACGTCAGCGTGATCGGCATCGACGATCACGACCTGGCCGGTGTGCTGGGACTCAGCACCATCGCCCAGCCCGCCGCCGAACAGGGACGGCTCGCCGCCCGAATGCTGCTCGACCCGCTCGGGGCGCGCCCTCCGGGCGCCATCGTGAGTCAACGGAACGCCGGCCGCGACACACCGGTGATCCTGCCCACTCGGTTGGTCGTCCGGGACTCGACCGCACCACCCCGGGCACACTGAAATCCACACACCGCGACACGGGAGAAGACCCTGAACACCGATCCGACGCAGCAGAACTCCTCCGGTCACCCGGTCACCGGCTGGTGGACCGAGGCGACCATCTACCAGATCTACCCCCGCTCGTTCGCCGACTCGGACGGCGACGGGATCGGCGACCTGCCCGGCATCACCGCCCGCCTCGATCACCTCGTCGAGCTGGGCGTGGACGCGGTGTGGCTCTCCCCCTTCTACCCGTCGCCGCAGGCCGACGCCGGCTACGACGTGGCCGACTACCGCGACATCGACCCGCTGTTCGGCACCCTCGCCGACGCCGACAAGCTGATCGCCGAGGCCCGGTCCCGCAGCCTGCGGGTGATCGTCGACCTGGTTCCCAACCACACCTCGTCCGCGCACCGCTGGTTCCAGGAGGCGCTGCCCGCCGCGCCCGGCAGCCCGGAACGATCCCGGTACATCTTCCGGGACGGCCGCGGACCGGCCGGTGACCAGCCGCCGAACGACTGGCAGAGCGTCTTCGGTGGCCCGGCCTGGACCCGGACGGTGGACGCCGACGGACAGCCCGGCCAGTGGTACCTGCACCTGTTCGACACGGGCCAGCCGGACCTCAACTGGGACAACCCGGAGGTGCACGCGGAGTTCCTGGACGTGCTGCGGTTCTGGCTGGACCGCGGCGTGGACGGCTTCCGGGTGGACGTGGCGCACGGCCTGATCAAGCGGGCCGACCTGGCCGACTGGCAGGAGCCCCAGGAGATCCTCTCCGGCAACGAGATCGACAAGCCGCGCCCGCCGATGTGGGACCAGGAGGGCGTACACGAGATCTACCGGCAGTGGCGCCAGGTTCTGGACAGCTACCCCGGTGAGCGGGTGCTGGTCGCCGAGGCGTGGGTGGAGCCGGCCGAGCGGCTGGCCCGCTACGTCCGCCCGGACGAGATGCACCAGGCGTTCAACTTCGAGTACCTGCTCGCCGCGTGGACCGCACCCGCCCAGTACGCGGTGATCACCCGCTCACTGGAGGCGACCGACTCGGTCGGCGCGCCGACCACCTGGGTGCTGTCCAACCACGACGTGGTGCGGCACGCCTCCCGGCTCGGCCTGCCGATCGGCACCGTACGGCCCAACGGCATCGGCATCGGCGACCCGCAGCCGGACGCCGCGCTCGGCCTGCGCCGGGCCCGGGCGGCCACCCTGCTGATGCTCGCCCTGCCCGGCTCGGCGTACCTGTACCAGGGCGAGGAACTGGGGCTGCCCGAGCACACCACGCTGCCCGACGAGGCCCGGCAGGACCCGACCTGGGCGCGCAGTGGGCACACCCAGCGCGGCCGGGACGGTTGCCGGGTGCCGATCCCGTGGGAGGCCGACGCCCCGTCGTACGGCTTCGGCCCCACCGACGCGAGCTGGCTGCCGCAGCCGCCGCTCTGGGCGGAGTACGCGCTGGACCGCCAGCGCGACGTGCCCGGCTCGACGTACGAGCTGTACCGCACGGCGCTGCGGCTGCGCCGCGAGCACGGGCTGGGTCGCGGCACCCTGGATTGGGTGTCCTCCGGCGACGAGGCGCTGACCTTCCGCAACGGTGAGCTGACCGTGCTGACCAACTTCGGTGCGGCGTCGGTGCCGGTGCCGGCCGGTGCCGAGGTGCTCGCCGCCAGCGCACCCCTGGACGACGACAACGCGGTCCCGACCGACGTGACGGTCTGGCTGCGCGGCTGATCTCGCGACGACCGGCCCGTCCCGCCGAGCGGTGCTCGCGGGCGGGCCGGTCAGGGTGGATCGCCGCGCGGTGGAGCTGATGTCGTAAACGATTCACGGCCGCGCCGCCCGCCCACGCCGCGCCCGCCCACGCCGCGCCCGCCCGCCCGCGCCCAGCACCCTCAAGATCGCACTACGTCCAGGATGCAGTGGCCTCGGCCCGCCGGAAGGCAACTAGAACTAAGAAGTAGCGCGATCTTGAGTACCGCGGGACGTGCGGGGACGCCTGGGCCCTCGGAACCGCACACCGAACGTGCCCCCACGCCGCCGCCGCGCCGATCTGCAGTTTCGATCGCCGATATGGGTTCAATGCCCGCCTTTGCCGAGACAGTAAGCGCAAGATCGCGCGGCCGGGGCGGTCGGCCCGTCGATCATGGAGTTGTGGTGCCTGCTTCGGTGCCTCACAGGTCATTTGTCACCCACCACAACTCCATGATCGACGGGGCGGGGGCGGGGCGGGGTGGGGGCGGGGCGGGGTGGGGTGGGGTGGGTTAGAGGCGGTTGGCGCGGGTGTGTAGCAGGTCGTGGACGTTGTCGATGTCCGCTGGCGACGTCCGCGAGGCGAGCCAGTACATGACGCCGGTGGGGATGAAGAAGAGCTGGAACGCGGCCAGCCCGACGGCGAAGTTCAACGGCGGCGGGAAGGCCACCCGCAGCCCCTGGAAGGCCACCCCGACCAACCCGTTACCGGCCGCGCGACCGACCCCGTTGACCAGGTTGCCCAGGCTGTAGACCGTGCCCCGGTGCTCCGGCGGGTTGACGTCGGCGATCAACGCGAACCAGTTCGGTGAGTTGGCCGAGGTCAACGCGAGCGCCACGATCGCGGTGAGCAGGCTCAGCCCGACCGACGGCTCGGTGAACACACTGGTCAGTACCGCGCCCACGACCGCGCCGCCGCTGGCGCCGTCCGGCACGTCGATGGTCACCGGGACGAAGAACAGCACCAGGTAGAACGGCAGCGCGGCGAGGATGCCGACCGCGGCGACCAACGCCCGACCCCGAGGGGTACGCCGCTGCACCGCGTCGCCGATCAGGCCACCCACGATGGAGAACACCCCGCCGAGCTGGAACAGCGTGGCGAAGACGCTGCCCACCACCACGGCTGTCGACGTCGAGTAGCCCTGGGCCTCGGCCCGTTCGGCGAAGAGCACCGGCAGCCAGACCAGCGAGCCGAACGCGGCCTGCGCCGTCAGCCCCTGGAGGATCAGCCACCGGTTGGTCCGTCGGGCCAGGATGCGCGGCAGGTCGGCGCGACTGATCCGGTAGTCGTACTCGGCGCCGGCGTCCAGCCGGTCGGCCAGCTCCGGCTCGCTCTGGCCGCGCCGGACGTCGTACGTGAAGAGGTAGGCCAAAGTGGCGACCAGGCCGACGCCGGTCAGGATCAGGAAGGGTCGTCGCCAGTCGGTTGCCCCGAGCAGGCCGCCGACGAGCGTGCCCGCGAGGGTGCCGATCCCCTGGGAGAGGCCCCAGAAGCTCATCACCAGCCCTCGCCGGGACGGTGAGATCAGGTCGGTGACCACGGAGAAGCCGACCGAGCCGACCGCGCCGAGGCCGACGGCCGCGACCAGCTGCGCGGCCAGGAAGGTCAGGTACCCGCCGGCGAGCGCGCTGCCGCCGGTGCCGGCCGCCCAGAGCAGCGTGCCCACCATCAGCAGCCGCTTGCGGTTGGCCCGGTCACCGACGTACGCCCAGCCGACCGCGGCCACCGCGCTGACCAGGAAGCTGACCGCGGTGACCAGACCCAGTAGCCGCCCCGACACGCCGAACGCGTCGGAGATCGGGCCGTAGAGCGGCGGTACCAGCCCGATCGCGACGTTGTCCAGGGAGGCGAGCAGCACGAACACCACGACGCTGTACAACCGGTGGGCCGGGCCGCCGCCCCGACCGGGCGGGCGTGAGCCGGGCTGCGCCCGTCCCCGCTCGGGTCCGCCACTGGTCACCGTCATGCCGGCAGCCAACCAGACTCCGCGGAGAGGGCCGTCACGCGGGTGGGTGCCGGTCGACGTGACCCGGCACCCACCTCGTCGATCCGGACGGTCAGCGCCGGTCGAGGACCAGTCCGCGAGCCGCCGCGTACTGGTCCCGCACGGCGGGGACCGGCTCGGCCGCGTACTCCTCGGTGCCCTCGACCGCCCACTGCGGTGGCGTCGGGCCGCCCAGGGCGACCCAGGCGGCCTGGCGGGCGGCGCCGTCGGCGACGTACTCCCCGGCCGGCGGGACGACGACCGGGCAGCCGAAGACCTGCGGGGCGATCCGACGGACCGCGGCTGACCGGGCTCCGCCGCCGACCAGGATGACCCGGCGGACGGTGGCACCCTGCGCGGTCAACGCGTCCAGGCCGTCGGCGAGCGCGCAGAGCATGCCCTCGACGGCAGCCCGCGCCAGGTGCGCGGGGGTCGACGTGCGCAGGGTCAGCCCGTGCACGGCGCCGGTGGCGAGCGGTCGGTTCGGCGTCCGCTCGCCCTCCAGGTAGGGCACCATGACCAGCCCGTCCGCGCCGGCCGGCGCGGAGAGTGCCAGATCGGCCAGCTCGTCCAGGCTGACGCCGAGCATCGCGGCGGCGGCGTCCAGCACCCGGGCCGCGTTGAGCGTGCAGACCAGCGGCAGGAACCGACCGGACGCGTCGGCGAAGCCGGCGACGGCACCGCTCTCGTCGGCGGCCGGCACGTCGGCGACGCTGAACACGGTGCCGGAGGTGCCGATCGAGACGACCACGTCACCGGGGCCGGCACCGACGCCGAACGCGGCGGCGGCGTTGTCCCCGGTGCCCGCGCCGAGCAGCGCGCCGCCCGACCCACCCAGCTCGTCGGCCAACTTGCCGGCCGACTCCGCCGGACCGAGCACCTCGGGCAGCACCAACTGCCGGCCGAAGCCCCGTTCCAACAGGTCCGGTCGGTAGTCGCCGGTCGCCGGCGACCAGTAGCCGGTGCCGCTGGCGTCACCGCGGTCGGTGCGCAGCGCGCCCAACCCCGGGGCGCCGGCCAGCCGCCACGTCAGCCAGTCGTGCGGCAGGCAGACGGCCGCCACGCGGGCCGCCGCCTCCGGCTCGTGGGTGGCCAGCCACCGCAGTTTGGTGATGGTGAAGCTGGCCACCGGGACACTGCCGGCGGCTTCGGCCCAGAACCGACGCCCGGCCGCGCCGCCGCCGGCCTCCTCGACGAGGTCGGCGGCGGCGTCGGCGGATCGGGTGTCGTTCCACAACAGTGCCGGGCGGACCACCCGGCCGTCCTCGTCGAGACACACCATGCCGTGCTGCTGGCCGGCGACGGAGATCGCCGCCACGTCGGCCAACCCGCCGGCCTGGTCGACGGCGCTACGCAGCGCCTGCCACCAGGCTTCCGGGTCGACCTCGGTGCCGTCCGGGTGCGGTGCGCGGCCCTGCCGAAGCAGAGCCCCGGTCTCCGCGTCCCGGATGACCACCTTGCAGGACTGGGTGGACGAGTCGACGCCTGCGACCAACGGCATGGCGGGGCCTCAGCGGGCGCCGAGCAGGTGCTCGACGGCGAGCTGGTTCAGCCGGACGAAGGCGAAGCCCCGCTCGGCGACCGCGTCGACGTCGACGTCCTCGAACGCGGACCGGTCGGCCAGGAACTCCTCGTAGCCCTCGCCGTCGTTGAGCGTCGGCGTGTTCAGGTCGCCGACCTTGCTGGCGGCGAGCGCCTCGACCACCTCGGGGTCGGCGCGGAACGCCGCGGCCCGCTCCTTGAGCAGCAGGTACGTGCTCATGTTGGCCGCCGCCGAGGCCCAGACACCGTCCATGTCCTCGGTGCGGGAGGGCTTGTAGTCGAAGTGGCGCGGCCCGTCGTAGGCCGGCCCGCCGTTGGGGCCGCCGTTCTCCAGGAGGTCCACCAGGGCGAACGCGTTCATCAGGTCACCGTGGCCGAAGACCAGGTCCTGGTCGTACTTGATGCCGCGCTGGCCGTTGAGGTCCAGGTGGAACAGCTTGCCCTGCCAGAGCGCCTGGGCGATGCCGTGGGCGTAGTTGAGCCCGGCCATCTGCTCGTGGCCGACCTCGGGGTTGAGGCCGACCAGCTCCGGGTGGGCCAGCTGGGAGATGAAGCCGAGCGCGTGCCCGATGGTCGGCAGCAGGATGTCGCCGCGCGGCTCGTTGGGCTTGGGCTCCAGGGCGAACCGCAGGTTGTAGCCCTTGTCGATGGAGTACTGGGTGAGCAGGTCCACCGCCTCGCGGTAGCGGTCCAGGGCGGCGCGGACGTCCTTGGCGAGGTCGTACTCGGAGCCCTCGCGGCCGCCCCACATGACGAACGTGCTGGCACCCAGCTCGGCGGCCAGGTCGACCTGACGCAGCACCTTGCGCAGCGCGTACCGGCGGACGTCGCGGTCGTTGCTGGTGAAGCCGCCGTCCTTGAAGATCGGGTGGGTGAAGAGGTTGGTGGTGACCATGGGCACCACGAGGCCGGTCTCGTCGAGGGCCTTGCGGAACCGGGCGATGTGCTGGTCCCGGGTGGCGGCGTCGACGCCGAACGGGATCAGGTCGTCGTCGTGGAAGGTGATGCCGTACGCGCCCAGCTCGGCGAGCCGGTGCACCGCCTCGACCGCGTCGAGCTCGGGACGGGTCGCGTCACCGAACGGGTCGCGGGCCTGCCAGCCCACGGTCCAGAGCCCGAAGGAGAACTTGTCGGCGGGGGTGGGACGGGGTGCCATGAGCGACCTCCGGGGTGGTGTTGTCCGCTATTTGTTCAGCGATTGAATTATTTGCTCAGCCTATGGCACTGTCAAGGGGTGAGCCTCACCCACGCCCCGGCCGGCGCAGTCCGTCAGGGCAGTCTGCGCGAGCTCAACCTCGCCCTGGTCCTGGGCCGGATCGCCGCGGCCGACCGACCGCCGTCCCGCGCCGACCTGGCGACCGCGACCGGCCTGACCCGAGCCACGGTGTCCGCGGTGGTCGAGGACCTGCTCGCCGGGCAGTTGGTCAGCGAGTCCGAGCCGGCCCCCCGCGCCGGCGCCGGCCGCCCGGCCCGCGGTCTCGTCCTGGCCGACCAGGGGCCGGCGGGGCTCGGCCTGGAGGTCAACGTCGACTACCTGGCGGTCTGCGTGGTGGACCTCGCCGGACAGGTCCGGCACCGCACCGTGCACCGGGCCGACCTGCGCCCGGTGGCCCCCGCGGACGCCCTCGCCCAGCTTGTCGAGATCGCCGGGACGGCCCGCGACGTCGCCGCCAGCGAGGGCCTCACCCTGGTCGGGGCCGCACTCGCGGTGCCCGGCCTGGTGGACGACGACGGGCTGGTCCGGCTCGCACCGAACCTGGGCTGGCGCGACGTGCCGGTACCCGCGCTGCTCGCCGCGCACCCGCCGCTTGTCGAGCAGGTGCCCGGCGTCCCGGCGCTGGTCGTCGACAACGAGGCCAACCTCGCCGCGCTCGGCGAGCTGCACTCCCGGCCACCCGGCCCGGCCAGCTTCCTGCACATCTCCGGAGAGGTGGGCATCGGCGCCGGCATCGTGCTCGACGGCGCCCTGTTCCGGGGCGTCCGCGGCTGGAGCGGTGAGATCGGGCATCTCCCGGTGCACCCCGAGGGCCGTCCGTGCCGCTGCGGCGGACAGGGCTGCCTGGAGCAGTACGCCGGCCAGGAGGCGATTGTGACCGCCGCCGGGCTGGCCCGGACGGAACTCCCCGCCGACACCGCGACAGCGCGGCTGGCCGAGCTGGCCGAGGCCGGTGACCCGGACGCGCTGCGGGCGCTGCACGACGCCGGGACGGCGCTCGGTGTCGCGGTGGCCGGTGTCGTCAACCTGCTCGACCTGGACACCGTGGTGCTCGGTGGCGGGTACGCGGCGCTGGCACCCTGGCTGTGCCCGCCGGTGCTCGCCGAGATCGCCAGTCGGGTGCTCACGGCCGCCTGGTCGCCGGTCACGGTCCGGCCGTCGCGGCTCGGCGCGGAGGCCGCCGCCGTGGGCGCCGCCGGCTCGGTGGCCCGCCGGATCGTCGCCCAGCCCGCCGGCTGGCTGGGCCGCTCCGGCTGATCGACGCCCCGCGCTCGGTGGTCGGGTGCCCGTCTGGCTCGGTAGCCTTTCCCCAGCCAGCGATCCGCGGCGAGGAGGCGAGAAGCAGGATGCGCACAGGTCGTCAGACGCGCGGTGGCGTCGGACGGTGACCTCGACCCGGCAACCCAGCGGCAGCACCCTGCCAGCGGACGCGAGACGCGCCCGCGAGCTGCTCGACGGGCTCGCCGAGGCCGTGCTGACCACGGACGGGACCGGTCGGGTCACCCTGGCCAACGCCAGGGCCACACACCTGCTCCCGGAGATCACCGTCGGCAGCGACCTGGCCGGCTGCCCGGTGGCCGCCCTGGCCCGAGCGTTCGCCGAGGACGCCGCCCAGTTCGACACCGAGCACCACGGCCGGCGACTACAGGGCACCCGGCGGCAGCTGGCCGACTCCCGGTACGCCTGGTACGTCCGCGACGTCACCGAGGAGCACGCCCACGCCGCCGCGCTGGAGGCCGAGCGCGCCCGCACCGCCTTCCTCGCCCAGGCCGGCGGTCGGCTCGGGCTCGCCCTGCACCGGGACCAGGTGCTCCTGGCCACCACCACCCTCGCCGTGCCGTACCTGGCCGACGTCGCCGTGGCCCTGCCGCGACCGGCCACCCCGACCGAGCCGCACGCCCGTTGGGTCCGGTACGCCGACGGGGAGCCGACCCCGGTCACCGGGCTGACCCCCGCGACCCGGACCGGCAGCGTGCCCGGCCTCGCCGAGGCGCTGAGCGGCGAGTTCGCCGAGCCGAGGCCAGGGCTGGACGCCGAGTTCGCCGAGCCGAGGGCCGAGCCGGACGCCGAGTTCGCCGACCTGGCCACCATGCTTCCGCCCGGATTCGGCCGCCCGGGCGCCGTGCTGGTCAGCCCGCTGACCAGCGGCGACGGATCGGCCGGCGCCCTGCTGCTGATCCGCCGAGTTGGGCGGGCCGGTTTCGACGAGCGTGACCGCGAACTGGCCCGCGAGTTCGCCGCCCGGGCCGGCGCCGCACTGACCAGCGCCGACCTTCATGGCGAGCAGATCCACCTGGCCCAGGTGCTGCAAACAAGCCTGCTCCCGCCCGAGCTGCCCACCGTTACCGGTGTGACCATGGCCGGCGGATACCGGGCCGCCGGGGACACCCTGCGCATCGGTGGCGACTTCTACGAGGTGTTCCCCCACTCACGCGGTGCCCTCTTCGCCCTCGGCGACGTGTGCGGCAAGGGAGTGGGCGCGGCCGTGTTGACCGGCCGGGTCCGCCAGTCGTTGCGGACGCTGCGGCTTGTCGAGCAGCGACCACTGGAGCTGATCCAGCTACTCGACCGGGCGTTGTCCGACGCCCCGGACGCGGCGCGGCGCAACCAGTTGACCACCCTGCTGCTCGGCTCGATCGAGCGCGGGTCCGCCGGGCTGGACATCCGGATCGCCGGCGGGGGCCACCCGGCGCCACTGCTGGTCACCGCCGCCGGCAGGGTCAGCACGGTCCCGGTCGGCGGGATGCCGGTCGGCGCGCTGACCGCCGCACGATTCGCCGAGACCCGGGTGCACCTCGACCCGGGTGACCTGCTGTTCGCGTACACCGATGGGGTGACCTCGGCGCGCGGGCCGGGTGACCTGACGACGTTCGGTGTGGCCCGGCTGCGCGCGGCGCTCGCCTCGGCGGCCGGGCGGACGCCGGCGGCGCTCGTCGAACGGGTGCGGCAGGCGGTCGACGACTGGCTGGCCGGGGAGTCCCACGACGACATCGCGATGCTGGCCGTGGGTGCCCCGACGCCGCAGTGATCGACGGCCCTCCCGGAGGCCGGTGGAATCGAGGTGATCAGGCGGTCCGCGCCACCGGCGGTCCGCCGGCCGACCGGTCCCGGTTGCCGCCGATCGACCGTTCCGGGTCACCCGACGGGTCCGCCCAGACCGTGCGGGTCTGCCGGTCCTGGTCGATCGACACGTCTCCCGAGCGCCCAGCGGGCCGGTCCGGGTCGTGCGGCCAGTCCCCCGGATCCGTCGGGTCACCCGGCGAATCGGTGATCTGCGGCTGCTGCTGGCGAGCGACGTTGTCGAACTCCCGCATGCCGTCGAGCAGCGCGTCGCGGCCCGCGGGGCTCATCCCGGCCAGTACGGCGGCGAGCTGCGCCTGACGGTCGGCCCGCAGTTCGGCGAGGAGCCGACGGCCCTCCGGAGTGAGGTGCAGCGAGATCTCCCGCCGGTCGAAGCGGCCCGGCTCACGCTCCAGCATGCCGGCGGCGACCAGCCGGTCGCAGAGGCGGCTGGCGGAGCTGAGCAGCATGTCGAGCCGGGTGGCCAACCGGCGCAGGTTGATCCCGTCGTGCTGCTCCACCACCATCACCGCGCGTAGCTGGGCGCCGGACACCCGGCCGGCGGTCCCCTCCCGGGCGGATTCCCAGATGCCGAGCAGGGCTGCGGCCGCCACGTCCAGCGCGGCAGCCATACTCGTCTCGGGGTCCGTCGGACGGTGCAGTTCAGCCATGGTGGCCCGAGAGTACTCCGAACCCACTGGTGGTCGAGCTTTCAGCGAGGGAGTGACGATGAGCGAACCGGTCAGTCAGGCACGACGTGCCCTGAATGAGACACCGGCGGACCGGCTCGTCGGCGGTGTCGGGGAGGTGCTCGCCCGGTCGTACGGAATCACCGACGTCGAGCTGTACCAGGTCGACTACCGACTCGCGGAGCTACTGCCACTCACCGAGGGTGACCCGATCACGAATCCCGGGCATCCCGCCTGGCGTGCCTTCGACCACCAGTCGCCGATACTGACCGACGGCACCGCCTGGTTCCCGGTGACGATGCGTGGCGAGCGTCGCGGGGTACTGTGCCTGGCGCCCGTCCCGGACGACCGGAAGGTCCTCGTCGAGCTGGCCGACATCGCCACCGCACTCGCCCACGAGGTGGCGGCGGTCTCCGCCGGCACCGACGTCTACCAGGCGGCGCGGCGGACCCAGCGCCTCACCCTGGCCGCCGAGATGCAGTGGGATTTGCTTCCCGGCCGCAGCCGGATCCGTCCCTCGTTCAGCCTGGCCGGGCAGTTGGAGCCGGCGTACGCGGTGCGCGGCGACAGCTTCGACTGGTCCGACGACGGGGAACGACTCTGGTTGTCCACGATCAACGGCACCGGTGAGGGTGTCGCCGCCTCCCTGCTCACCTCGCTGGCCACCCACGCGCTGCGCAACGCGCGTCGGGCCGGGCTGAGCCTGGCCGACCAGGCCGCCCTCGCCGACCGGGCCCTCTACGACCTGTACCGGGGCGAGCAGCACCTCTCCGCGTTGCTGATGGAGCTGGACCTGCGGTCCGGGATGATGACGGTGGTCGACGCCGGATCACCCCGGCTGGTCCTGCTGCGCGACGGGGAGGTCACCGAGCAGCCCCTGGAGGCGCAGTTCCCCCTCGGCATGTTCGAGGAGACCGACTACCACGAGCAGAAGTTCCCGCTGGAACGCGGCGACCGGCTCTTCGTGGTCAGCGACGGGGTGGTGGAGGCCACCGGGCAGCACGTGCGCTACGGCGAGACGGCACTGGACCGGTTCCTGCGGCGGACCGGGCCGATGGAGCCACTGGAAGCCGTCCGGTCCCTGATCGGTGACCTGCGCGCCTTCGTGGCCGGTGACCTGGTCGACGACGCGGTGGTCGTCTGCCTGGACTGGACCGGCCCGCAACCGTGACCGGCGGTCGTCAGTACGCTCCGCGGCCGTTCAGGACCGCACCGAAGGTCTTCCAGAGGATGGTGAGGTCGGCGGCGAGGGACCAGTTCTCCACGTAGTAGAGATCGAGCCGGATGCCGTCCTCCCAGCTCAGGTCGGAGCGACCGCTGACCTGCCACAGCCCGGTCATGCCGGGCTTGACCAGCAGCCGCCGGGCCACGTCGCCGTCGTAGCGGGCCACCTCCGAGGGCAGCGGTGGCCGGGGGCCGACCATGCTCATCTGACCCAACAACACGTTCACCAGTTGCGGCAGCTCGTCCAGCGACCACTTGCGCAGCAACCGGCCCACGCGGGTGACCCGGGGGTCCTGGCGCATCTTGAACATCAGGCCGTCGGTCTCGTTGCGCGCGGTCAGCTCGGCGAGCAGCGTGTCGGCGTTCACCACCATGGTGCGGAACTTGAACACGCCGAACTCCTGCCCGCCCCGACCGACGCGGACCTGCCGGAAGAGCACCGGGCCCCGGCTGTCCAGTTTGATGGCCAGGGCGATGACCGCGATCAGCGGCATCAGCAGCGCCAACGCCAGCGACGAGGCCGAGCGGTCGACGAGGCCCTTCACCAACTTGCGCGCACCGCGAAACTCCGGTGCCTCGACGTGGATCAGCGGCAGGCCGGCAACCGGGCGGGTGTGGATCCGCGGGCCGGCGACGTCGGTCAGCGCGGGCGCCACGACCAGGTCGATGCCGGTGCCCTCCAACTGCCAGCCGAGGCGGCGCAGCCGGGTCGCGGTCAGCTCTCCGGAGGCGGTGACCGCGACCGTGTCCGCGCCGATGGCCGTGGCGGCCTCCGGGATGCCTCGGAACGACCCCACCACCGGTACGTCGCCCAGTCGCTGTGCCACCGGCGCGAGCAGCGCGTCCGGAATGCACGCGCCGACCACCTGGTAGCCGGCGTACGGCTCGCGACGCAGCGTGTGCACCAACTCCAACACGTGGGCGGTGTCGCCGACCACCAGCACCCGGCGAGACCAGCCGGCACCCATCGAGCGGGCGCGGTGCAGGCGCTTACGGGCGGCGAACCGCGCCACCTCCAGCCCGACGGTGCCCACCCCGAAGGAGATGCCGAGGAAGCCCCGCGACACGCCGAGATCGGTGATGTAGCCGATGATGGCTATCGCGCCGGCCAGGCGCAGGCTCGCGGAGCTGACCCGCCGGTACTCGTCCGCCCCGTAGCCGATCACCCGGTCGTCGTAGCAGCCGAGCGCCTTGAGCGAGATCAGCCAGGCCAGCACCAACCCGGGGGCCACCAGTACGTACGGGACCTCGGAGCCGGTCGGCCGGCCGTCACCGAATCGGGTGACGTAACCGATGAACAGCGCGACGATGAGCACGGTGGTGTCCAGGACCACCATGACCCGGACGTAGGACCGCTCGTCGGCGCGCGCCACCAGCCCGGCGCGATTGTCGTTCGGCTCCGCCGACGTGGCGGGGGTCAACAGTGTCGCCGCGGTCACCGGCCCTCCCACTCTGCTCAGGATGGCCCCGGCCAATGGGTCGGACCGGAGGCGGACCGACCATGCCGGAACAGTCGACATCCTGCCTCGATAACTATGACTACCGATTGCTTCGGACGTATTGCCGTCACTTTTCTTCAACCTGGAAGCCAAAAAAGGCCTGCCTACCGGGGATCCGGTAGGCAGGCCTTCGACCTCGGTGCGTCAGCTCACCGCGGTGCCGGCGGACGACGCGCGATGGCGCTGAGGAAGATGCTGCCGATCTCACTCGGATCCTTGGTGACGAAGACGTCGCCACCGGTCACCTTGGTGATCGACTCGAGCTCGGCCTTGCTGACGCCCTCGCCGATGCCGATCATGATGACCTGGACCGGCCGGTCCGGATCGGCGACCTGCTTGAGCTTGGCGAGCAACTGCTGCTGGTTGAGGCCGTTGTCGTCGTCGTTCTTGCCGTCGGTGAACAGCACGATCGAGTTGACCCGGCCGGGTTGCCAGTTTTCCTGCACCGCCTGGTACGCGGCCAACATGGTGTCGTAGAGGCCGGTGTCGCCGTCGGAGGGTTTGATGCCGCCGAGCGCGCCCTCCAACTGGGCACGTTGGCCGGAGAGCGGCCCGATGCCGACCAACTCCCGGTAGTCCCGGTTGCCGACCAGCTTGGTGGAGAAGGTCCACAGGCCGATCGACCAGGAGTCGTCGAAGAGGCCGAGTCCGCGACGGGCCGCGTCGACGGTGACCTCCTCCCGGCTCCGGTTGTTGGCGGACGGCACCGGGTCCTTCATCGAGCCGGAGACGTCGATGACGGCAAGCATCCGGCCGGGCTGGGTGGCGATCGACCAGCTGGACACGACCCGCTGGATCGCGGCCGGGTCCAGACCACCCGCGGCGGTGCCGCCGTTCGCCGGCGCGGTCGGCGCGCCGCCGGACGGGCTCGGGGCACCCTGCGGGGCCTTGAAGCCGTCACCCCAGTTGCCGTCCGGCGAGCGCAGCGACTGCGCCGCGAGCCGGTTACGGAAGGAGGGGCTGGTGAGCAGCTCGAACAGCACCCGGGCCGCCGAGGCCTTGCTCGGCTCGATGCCGGGCAGCACCGCGTACGGGTAGTCCAGCGGCATCGGCGCCGGCTCCATGTAGAGCGCGGCGAGCGGCACCGGTGGCTTCTTGCTGTTGAAGGCGATCACGTCCTCTTCGGACAACGCCGCCGCGCCCAGACCGCTCGCGATGGTCGTCGCGTCGTTCGAGGTCGGGAACCGGGCCAGCAGGTCGTTGCGCAGCGAGGATCGACCGGTGGCCAGTGCGCGAAGCGCGCCGACGGTGCTGCGTTGGGCGTCCTCGCCCGCGCCGTTGGCGGCGGCGGTCAGCGAGAGCAGGCCGGACAGGCCGGCCGCGTCGCGGGTCGGCTCGACGATCCCGGTGTGCAGCGGTGTGCTGGTGTTGTTCATCTGCTTGAGCAGGTCGGTCCAGTTGAACTTCTTGTCCGGCCAGCCCAGCCGGAGGGCGATCGGCTCGGGCATCGCGACGACGATGGGGCTGCGCGCGATGGACGCGCCGTTGGTCGGAGCGAACGCGGTCGCGTCCTTCTTCAACCGCAACAGCCAGGTCGAGGAGTCCGGCACCCAGACGTCCGGGCTGACGGCGGTGCCGCTGGCCTGCCCCACACCGGCGAGGACCGCACCGTGCTTGGCCGCCACCACGGCCGCCACGTCGACCGGGTCGGACGCGGAGACGTCGACCCGGATGCAGGTGGGACCCACCGCGGCGCCGTCCTTGACCCACTGGGACGCGGCGGCGTCCACCGCGGGTGCGAGCTCGGAGGCGACCGCCACCGCGAGTCGGATCTCACCCGAGCAGTTGGACTGGATCAACTCCCGATAGCCGAACCACGCGCCGGTCGTGACGACGAGCACCGCCGCCATCGCGGCGGCGGCTGCTAGGTGGAGTTTCGAACGCATGCGATGGCGGCCTGCTGACACGGTGACCATCTTGCGTACAAGGTGCCGTCTCTGCCACATCCGTTCGGCCTAAAGTTACGGAGGAGAAACAGTTGATCACCGTTTAGCGACAGAGCGTGACGTAGCGGCCCCGAGGTGTTGCCGAATCAGCGCCGGCTTCACGTCCCTGCGTCGGGCCTCACGGCAGCACACACGTCGGGCTCGGCACCGGCACCGGCTCTCCGATCGCCTCCGGAACGCCGGTCTCGACGTCGCGCCGGAAGACCCGCACCATGTCGGCCCGTTCGTCGGCGACGTAGAGGTGCTCACCGATCAGCGCGAAGTGCCGGGGCCACTCACCACCGGTGTCCACTTCGGCCACCAGTTCGGGCAATTCCCCAGCCAGGGCGAACGCCGACAGGGTCCCCACCCCCCGGTTGGCGACGTAGAGAAACCGTCCGTCCGGGCTGACCGCGACCTCCGAGGGCTGCACGTGACCGGGCCGCTCGCTCGCCTCGACCCAACCCCGCTTGTGCAACGCGCCGTCGTCGGTCAGCTCGTACGCGGTGACGGAGGCGTCCAGCTCACCGACGACGTAGCAACGCCGTCCGTCCGGGTGGCGGGCCAGGTGCCGGGGTCCGGTGCCCGGCGTCGTGCGGGTGCGTGGCGCACGGGGCACCAGCCGCCCGCTCGCCGCGTCCAGGTCGTACCGGTAGACCGAGTCGGTGCCGAGATCCACCGCGAGCAGTGGCCCCTGGCCCGGCCCCGGCGAGACCATGTGGGCGTGCGCGTGGTCCTGCCGCTCCGGGTCGGGGCCGTGCCCCTCGTGCACCACCAGGTCGGTGCGCTCGCCGGGCACCCCCTGCGGGTCGAGGGCGAAGACCGCCACGCTGCCGCTGCCGTAGTTGGCCGCCACCAGGTGGCCGCCGTCGGGCACCACCGCCAGGTGGCAGGGCTCGGCCCCGCCTGTCGACCGGCTGCCCAGCGGATCCAGCGCGCCGTCCGGCCCGACCCGCCAGGCGCTGATCTCCCCGGCCGTCAACTCGTTCACCGCGTACAGCACCGGCTGGGTGGGGTGCCGCGCCAGGAAGGAGGGGGACGGGGTGACCGCCACCGTGCCGAGCGGGGTCAGCGCCCCGGTCGTCGGGTCGCGGCGCGCGGCGACGATGCCACTGCCCCGCCCACCGCTCTGCGCGGTGTAGCCCCCGATGTGGACGACCTCACCCTGAGCACTCACGTTCCACTCCTCCGCCGGCATCCTCCGCTGATCCAACCAGAGGCTGCCCGCATCGCCCGCCGGTTAACCGGCTTTGCCGGCCGGATCTCAGGCCGCCGGCACCGGCTCCCCGCGCTGCCGGGCGACATGTTCGACCAGAGAGATCAACACCATCTTTCCGGACTGCCGGTCGCGGGCGTCGCAGAGCACCATCGGCACGTCCGGGTCCAGGTCGAGTGCCCGACGTACGGTCTCCAGGTTGAACCGGCGGGAGTCGTCGAAGCAGTTCACGCCGACCACGAACGGGATGCCACGCTGCTCGAAGTAGTCGATCGACGGGAAACAGTCGGCCAGCCGACGGGTGTCGGCGAGCACCACCGCGCCGAGCGCGCCGAAGGCCAACTCGTCCCACAGGAACCAGAACCGATCCTGGCCCGGGGTGCCGAACAGGTAGACCTGGAGGTCGTCGTTGATGGTGATCCGGCCGAAGTCCATCGCCACCGTGGTGGTCGACTTGCCCTCCACCCCGGAGACGTCGTCGGTGCCGATCCCGGCGCCGGTCAACACCTCCTCGGTCTGCAACGGGCGCACCTCGCTCAGGGCACTGACCAGTGTCGTCTTGCCAGCTCCGAAGCCGCCCGCGATGAGGATCTTCAGTGCCAGCGGGATGGTGGTGCTGGTGCCCGTATGGTCATAGCGCACGGAGTCCACTGACCACCGCCTTGAGGATGTCGTCGTCGGGAAGTTTTCCGGCGGCCGGCGGCTCGTGCACCGCAACCAGCCCCTCGGCCAGGAGATCACCGAGTAGTACCCGGACCACACCGACCGCGAGGTCCAGTTCGGCTGCCAACTCGGCCACCGACACCGGCCGGAGGGCCAACGCGATCAGCCGTCGATGCTCCGGGAGCAGGTGTGGATGGCCGGCGTCGTCGACGTCCGATTCCGCAAGCACGATCGCGACCAGGTCGAAGCCGTCGCCGGCGGAACGGACCCGGCCTTTGGTGAGGGTGTACGGGCGCACCACCGGGCCGGCCTCGCCGTCCAGCCACTCGTGTTGCGGCCCGGGCGGCTCAGCCCGCATCACCGTCTCCCGCCGACGATCGGGCCGGCGCGGCGAGGCTCTCCCCCACCCGGATGACAAGCATCGCCATCTCGTACGCGACCAACCCGATGTCCGCGGCGGCGTCGCTCACCACCGCCAGGCACGCGCCCTGCCCGGCGGCCGTGACGAAGAGGTACGCCGACTCCATCTCCACCACCGTCTGCCGGACCGGGCCGCCGTCCACGTGCCGGCTGGCGCCCCGCGCCAGGCTGGAGAAGCCCGCGGCGAGCGCACACAGGTGCTCCGCGTCGGAGCGCTCCAACTCGGCCGAGCAGCCGAGCAGGAGACCGTCGGCGGACAGCACCACCGCCTCCCGGGCCGCCGGCACCCGTTGCACCAGCTCGTCGAGCAACCAGTCCAGGCCGGCGCTCTGCTTCGTCGAATGCCGCACTAGGCGTCCCTCTCAGTCGCGGTCGGGGGTTCGGGGGGCGTCGCCGGGCTGGCCGGGGCCGCCGGTCCGGGTGGCACTGCCGGAGCAGCCGGGGAGGTGACGGTGGCGCGTCCGCGCGCCGTGCCGGCCTGCAGGGCCGCCATCACCCGGCGCACCTCCTCGGGAGACCGGGGCGCCGGGGTGTCGGCGACTGTCGACCGGGGTTGGGCGGCCGCGGGAGTACGACGTCGCACCCGGCGGGGCAGACCGTCCAGCTCGTCGTCCGCGGCCGACCCCCCGTCGACCGGCCCGCCGCCCGAGGTCGGTACGCCGGTGGGTGGGGCGGACGGTGCGGCGACGGCGCGCGGCCCGGTGGGTGGGCGGGTGCGGGGCACGGCACCCCGACGAGCCGTCCGGGCCAGCCGCCGGGCCGGGTCGGCCGACGCGGCGGGAAGCGTCGCGGGGTCGGGGCCGGCCGGCGGCTCGGCGGTCACCAGGCCGGCGGGGATCAGCACCACCGCGGTCACCCCGCCCTGCTCGGAGGAACGCAACCGCACCCGTACGCCGTGCCGGGCCGCCAGCCGGGCCACGACGAACAGGCCGAGCCGGGCGCTCTGCGCCGGGTCGAACTCGGGCGAGCTGGCCAGCCGGGTGTTGGCGGTCTCCAGGGCCGCGGCGGACATGCCCAGCCCCTGGTCGGTGATCTCCAGGGCGTACCCGTTGGCCACCCGTTCCCCGGTGACGGTGACCCGGGTGTCCGGCGGGGAGAAGGCGGTGGCGTTCTCGACCAGCTCGGCGAGCAGGTGGATGACGTCGCCGACCGCCCGGCCGAGCACGCCGGCGGGCTGCGCGGCGGCGATGTCCACCCGGTCGTACGCCTCGACCTCGGAGATCGCGCCGCGGATCAGGTCGACCATCGCGACCGGGTTTCGCCAGCCCCGGCCGGGCGCGGAGCCGGCGAGGATGACCAGGTCCTCGGCGTGCCGGCGGAGCCGGGTCGCCAGGTGGTCGACCTGGAAGAGCTCGGCCAGCTCGTCCGGGTCCTCGGCACGGCGCTCCATGCGGTCCAGCAGGTGCAACTGACGGTGCACCAGGCTCTGGCTCCGGCGGGCGATGTTGAGGAAGACCTCGTTGAGCCCACGGCGCAGGGCGACCTCGTCCACGGCGGCCTGGACGGCGGTGCGCTGCACCTCGGTGAAGGCGCGGCCGACCTCGCCGATCTCGTCGTGGCCGTACTCCAGTGGCGGCGCCTCCCGGGCGACGTCGACCTGCTCGCCGCGCCGCAACCGGGCCACCACGTCCGGGAGACGGTGCTCGGCCAATTCCAGCGCGGCGGTGCGGACGCCGGTGAGGCGCTGGGCCAGCGTGCGGCCGAGCCGCAGCGCCACCAGCACCGAGACCACCACGGCGACGAGCCCGAGCACACCGGCGGCGGCGAGCCGTGCCAGGATGCGTACCGCCATCGGCACCGAGCGGTCGGTGAGACCGTCGGCCTCGGCCAGCTCGAAGTCGCGCAACTGCTGCTGCACCGCGTCATGGCTGGTCTGCCAGGCCGCCGCGTCGACCGGCGGCCGGCCCGACCGGTTGGCCACGACCAGCGCGTCCTGCATCGTGCGCAACCGGGTGAACGCCTCGCCCTCGGCCAACCGCTGGTACGCGGCCCGATCGGCCGCGGGCAGGTCGGCCACGGCGCTGTCGGTGAGCCACCGTTGGTTGCCGATGGCCTGCACGAGTTGGGTGTGCTCCCCCTCGGCGAACCGTCCGGCGCTCAGCGCGCCGGCCAGCAGCGCGTCGCCCTGGCCGAGCAGCTCCCGGGAGCGGCCCAACGCGGTGAGTGCCAGTGCCTGCCGGTTGAGGTCCGGGTCGTTGAGGGTCGCCATCGCGGAGAACGCCTGGAAGGCCGCGGTGACCATGCCGCTGTAGAGGCCGACCGCGCCGCTGCGGTCCAGACTGCGGTCGTCGATGAATGTCCGACCGGCCGGCAGCGCCGCCAGTGCGGTGACCAGATGGTCGATCCGGGCCTCCAGCGCGTCGTTCGCGGCGTCGCGCAGGGCTTCACCGTCGACGCGGCGGCGCAGCTCGGCGATGGCCCGGTCGGTGCGCTCCCGTTGCTCGGCCAGGACGGGCAGCCGGGTGGTGCCCGCGAGCTGCACGACCGAGAGTCGGCGTTCCCGTTGCAGCTCGGTGACCACGACCTCGCCGGGGCGACCCAGGTCGTACAGCAGGGTGCGAGCGGAGAGCAGATCCAGGGCGGGACCGAAGGTCAGCGTGGTGGCGAAGATCCACAGCGCCAGGAGCGCGGTCACCGGCACGACGACCAACGCGGTCAGCTTCGAGCGGATCGGCCAGTCGCGGGTTCTCATCAGACCTCGCCCGTGCAGGGGTGGCAGGAGGGGTGCCGGCACCGCCGGGCAAAGCGTCGGCCGGCTGCGCGCCCGGCGTGACGCCGGGCACCGGCGCGGGCGCCTTGGGCAGGATACGTAATCGGGGGCCGTTGCACTACTGCCCGTCGCGCCGACATCGACGCTCCGAGATGCCTTGCGGGCGACCGCGGATCCGCACCCGGTCGACCTGAGCAGGCGCGTTTTCTGGACCTGGTCAGGTCTGGGCCGGTCGGCGGGGCGGCAGCGCCGGACAGCGCTTCTCCCGTCCCGGAGGCAAGCCGGCCAGAAAGTACCCCGGATCGGGATTGGCGATCAGTGCGCGGAGGGAATACCAGGTGACGAAGGAGGAGCCCATGTCGCCCACGCAGGTAATCGTCATCGTGCTCGTCGTGCTCGTGGTCGTCGCGGTGCTGGCCGTGGCCGTCCGGTCGCTCGGCCGCCGTCGCGCGCTGCGCGACCGGTTCGGGCCGGAGTACGACCGGGTGGTGGAGGAGCAGGACAGCCGATCCGCCGCCGAGCGCGAACTGCGCGACCGGGAACGCCGGCACGCCGAGCTCACGCTCACCCCGCTCAGCCCGGAGTCCCGGGCCCGCTACAGCGCCGCCTGGGAGGAACTCCAGGTGCGCTTCATCGACTCGCCCGGCGATACCGTGGACGACGCTGACGAACTGGTCACCCGGCTCATCGAGGAGCGGGGCTACCCCACCGGGGACTTCTCCGACCAGATCGCCCACCTCTCCGTCGACCACGCGCGCACGCTGACCAACTATCGGGACGCGCACAACATCAACCTGCGCAACTCCGAGGGCGAGGCCAGTACCGAGGAGCTGCGGCAGGCGATCGTGCACTACCGGGCACTCTTCGCCGACCTGCTCGGCGAGGAGCCGGTCGGCCACCGTACGCCCGAACAGCGCCACCACCCGGACCACGACTCCACGAGCCGCTGAGGAGGCCACCGATGCGCCAGGAAGAGCAGCAGGTGAGCAACGACCACCCGGAGGCCGTCCGGTCCGCGCCCGTCCCGGTACCGCCCACCGGCGACCGGGCCGGCCGCTCGGACGTCCCCGAGGACGCCCTGGACGACCGGGGCACCTTCGACGACCAGACCGGCCCGAACGAGCGGAACGCCTCGAACGAGTGGACCGCCCCCGGCGAGCGAGCCGGCGACACCGACCGGGACGCCGCGTACGACCCGGTCGACGACGAACAGGCCGACGACTCCGACCCGCGCCACCGGCGGGACGACCGCTCCGCCGACGAGGGCGGTTTCCACGAGCCGGGGCCACTGCCCACGGCGTTCGGCGCCACCACGGTGGCCGACGCGGTGGCGGCCTCGGCACTCGCGAGCCCCAACCCGCAGGATCAGCCGGACGCTCGGGCCGAGCGGACGGCCCAGCCGGGCGACGGCGCCGAGGACGGCGAGCGTGAGGGCCTGCGGGCCGACCCCACGGCCGAGTTGCACCGCCGCGACGCCGCCCCGGGGACCGACCCTGACGCGGTGGCCGCCGGCTACGGCAGCGCCGCGCCGGAGATGGTCGATCCGGACGCGGACGGCGAGCCGGTCGACACCGAGGGCGACGGCACCTCGTTGGGGGCTGCCGGGACGTCCCGGCCCGCCGGGTCGACCGTCGCGGCCGAGCCGGCGACACTCCTGGACACCGACACCGCGCAGGGCTTCCGGGACCGCTGGCGCGACGTGCAGTTGCGTTTCGTCGATGATCCGCACGCGGCGGCCGGCGAGGCGCAGTCGCTGGTGGAAGAGGCCATTCAGGCTCTCTCGTCGGCGCTGGCCGCCCAGAAGAACACGTTGGGCGGGTGGCAGGACGCCGGCTCGGCCGACACCGAGCAACTGCGGATGGCGGTGCGCAACTATCGGGACTTCCTGGACCGCGTACTGGGTCGCTGAACGACGCATCACCGAGGGGCGCTCCGGCCGGTCGGCCGGGGCGCCCCTCGCCCTGTGCGGCGGGTACGCCTCGCCGTCGACGAGCCGGTCGGCAGGCGCGTGACATCCCCCAATCCGCCCGAACCTCACCCAACCAGCGTCGAGGCGTGAAAACGTCCGGACGGGGTAATAGGGCGCGCGCGCACCAACCAGCGCAGACGTCGGGACGAGGGGTGACGGGATGGACGGCGACGGTCTTCGGCTCAACATGAACGGCCTGGACTATCTGATCCTGGCGCTGTACTTCGTCACCGTCCTCGGGGTCGGCATCGCCGCGCGCCGGGCGATCCGGACCAGCGTCGACTTCTTCCTCTCCGGCCGGTCCCTGCCGGCCTGGGTGACCGGGCTCGCCTTCGTCTCGGCGAACCTGGGCGCGCTGGAGATCATCGGTATGGCCGCGAACGGCGCCCAGTACGGCGTCATGACGGTCCACTACTACTGGATCGGCGCGGTGCCGGCGATGGTCTTCCTCGGCATCGTGATGATGCCCTTCTACTACGGCTCCAAGGTCCGCAGCGTGCCCGAGTACCTGCGGCTGCGGTTCAACCGCCCCACCCACCTGCTCAACGCGCTCAGCTTCGCCGTCGCCCAGGTGCTCATCGCCGGCGTGAACCTCTACGCGCTGGCCCTGGTGATGCAGGCACTGCTCGGCTGGCCGCTCTGGACCGCGATCGTGGTCGGCGCGGCGATCGTCCTGGCGTACATCACCATCGGTGGTCTGACCGGCGCGATCTACAACGAGGTGCTTCAGTTCTTCGTCATCCTGGCGGGCCTCATCCCGGTCACCGTGATCGGCCTGGTCAAGGTCGGCGGGGTGAACGGCCTGATGGACGCGGTACGCGACTCCAAGCTCGGCGAGGCGGGCCTGCACGCCTGGCAGGACACGGGCAGCACCGCCAACCCGCTGGGCGCGCAGTGGATCGGCATCGTCTTCGGCCTCGGTTTCGTGTTGTCCTTCGGCTACTGGACGACGAACTTCGCCGAGGTGCAGCGGGCGCTGTCCGCGAAGAACATGAGCGCCGCCCGGCGTACGCCGATCATCGCCGCGTACCCAAAGCTGTTCATTCCCCTGGTCACGGTGATCCCCGGCCTGGTGGCCCTGGTGACGGTCAAGGGCCTGGGGGCGGAGACCGGCGACCTGCAGTACAACAACGCGATCCCGCTGCTGATGCGCGACCTGCTCCCCAACGGCGTCCTCGGCGTCGCGGTCACCGGCCTGCTGGCGTCGTTCATGGCCGGCATGGCGGCCAACGTGAGCGGTTTCAACACCGTCTTCACCTACGACATCTGGCAGGCGTACATCCGTCGCGACCGGCCGGACGACTACTACGTGCGGGTCGGTCGGTGGGCGACGGTCGCCGCCGTGGTGGTCGGCATCGGCACGGCGTTCATCGCGGCCGGGTTCAGCAACATCATGAACTACATCCAGGCGCTCTTCTCCGTCTTCAACGCGCCACTGTTCGCCACCTTCATCATCGGCATGTTCTGGAAGCGGATGACCGCCCTCGCCGGCTTCTGGTCGCTGCTGCTGGGCACCCTGGTGTCGCTGAGCCTCTACCTGCTCTACAAGGGCGGCGTGATCGACTTCAACTCCGACCTGGAGGAGAGCTTCTGGGGCGCCGGTCTCGCCTTCGTCACGGCGGTGGTGGTCGCCGCGATCATCACCCCGCTCACCGCGCCCAAGCGCGACGAGGAGTTGCGCGGGCTGGTCTACGGCATGGGCGGCGTCGACCTCAAGGGGGACGTGCTCGCCGGGGACGCCGTCTGGTACCGCTCCCCGATGCTGCTCGGTCTGATCGCGGTCGCGCTGGCCGCCCTCTTCTACATCCCGGTCTTCTAGGAAAGGAGTCGGCAGATGAGCAACGACGGCCAGCCGGCACAGGACCCGCTGATCGACGAGTCGCAGGAGGAGCAGCGCCGATCCGCCGCCGCCCGACTGTTCGACGTCCGCCGGGTGATCGGTGGCCTCTTCGTGGCGTACGGGGTGATCGTGACGTTGATCGGCGTCTTCGACAGCGCCGCCGAGATCGACAAGGCCCAGGGTGTCCGGATCAACCTGTGGGCCGGGTTGGTGATGCTCGTCTTCGGCCTGCTCATGCTGTTCTGGCAGTGGCGGCGCCCGGCGGAGCCGCCGGCCGCCAACGAGAAGCAACCCGGCACCTGACGGCTGCTCCTTCGGCCTGAGCGAGACCCGTCGGCCTGAGCCCGACCCGTTGGCCTGAGCCCGACCCTTCGGCCGGTGCCCGGCCCTTCGGCATGAGCCCGGCACGAGGGGGTACGCCAGGGGCAGCAGGCAACGTGTCGGACACAGGAGGCACCACCATGACCGATCGCGATCGGCAACCGCCGTTGGAGGACAGCCCGGAGGTCGCCTCGGCGGTGGACGACGACGCCACCGTCCCGCAGTTTCGGACCGGCGGCGGCCCCGACCGGGACACTCCCGGGTTCGCCGAGCCTCGCAGCCGGCCGGACGACCTCGCGCCGGACACCGACGAGCTGATCGGCGACCCGTACGGTGCCGGCACCGGGGCGACCGGGACGGGCACCGGGGCCGGCGGCGACAACATCCGCACCGGCGCGGAACAACCCTGGGAGCCGGAGGACCTGGTGATGGCCCGCGGGCAGGACCTCACCCCGGAGAACCTGGACAAGGCCCGCCGCGATCTGGCTGAGCAGGGTCGGGCGGCCATCGAGCGCACCGTGCCCTGATCGGACACGAAGGGGGGTCCCCGACCCGACCTTGACGGTCGGGCCGGGGACCCGGGGGACCTGCCGCCGGCAGTGCCTCACCTACTGCCGGCGGCGGGTGGTTACGGTCGCGATCCGGTCAGAGCGCCGGGTACGCGTTGCGCATGAGCTCCTGGAACTGCGCGGAGAACCACGCACCGGAGATCGGCGCGTCGCCCAGTGCCCCGGACGGGTTGTTGCCGTTGCGGGCGTTACCGCCGTACGTCGGGTCGCACATCCGGTCGAAGCCCTTGCCCTCGTTGTTCGGGATCTCCTTGCTGGAGCCGTCCGACTCACCCGGCGGCTTCACCCAGACGTACGCGTCGATGCCCGCCGCCGGGGTCGCCCGGGGCCGCTCACCGAGACCGGCGCCGGCCTGGTTGCACCAGTTGCCGAGGTGGGCCCGGCGGTCGATGCGACCACCGTTGACGTAGGCGTCCACGCTGGTCATCGGACCCGGCCCGGTGGGCCGCGCGGAGCCGCCCCAACCGTTGCGGGACGTGTCGATCAGCATGCCGATGTTCGAGTTGAAGCCGACCGAGACCAGCTGGTTGCGGAACGCCTGGGCGAACGACAGCTCGTCGACGTAGAAGTTCCAGTCAACCCACTTGGACTGCCGCACCGTCTGACCGTTGACGTTGTCGGTGACCTTGAAGTGCGGCTCCTGCAGCGCCGAGTAGTTCGCGGTGTTGGTGATGAACCCGTGCACGTTGTTGACAGTGCTGCCGGAGGCGACCGCGGCGGTCTTCAGGATGTTGGAGGTCGGGACGAAGTTGGAGTCCCAGCCGAGCCAGCCGTGGTGGCCGGCGTCGATGTAGTTGTAGACGTTGCCGAGCGAACCCAGCTTGGCCAGCGCGTAGCCGACACCGTTGACGTAGGCGCCGTTGGCCTTGACCGTGTCGCACATGACCGTGCCGCCGGGCTGACCCGAGGTGTTGGTCACGATGTTCGGCAGCGAGTCGATCTCGATGATGTTGATGATCCGCAGGTTGCGGTACTTCGACTCACCCTGGATCGCGGCGATCGGGTCGATGTACTCGGCCTTGTACTTGGGCAGCTCGTCCGGACCCAGCTCACCGTTGGAGGAGAGCGCGGAGCAGTCCCGGCCGGGCAGGTTGTAGATGACGAACTGAATGTAGCCAGCGCCCTGGCGCAGCGCCTCGTCCAGGTGGTCACGCACCCCGAAGGCACCGTTCGAGCTGCTGTCCGGGGTGCCGTTGATCGCGGCGATCCGGTCCAGCCAGACGGCGGTGGGGTTGTTGGAGACCCGGCTTCCGCCCGGCTCGGCGTCCGCCTTGGCCTTCCACTCCGGGTTCACGTAACCCGGCACCCCGACGTACGGGTTGTCCACCTTCTGCCCCGGCGGCGTGCTGGTCGGGGGCGCGCTGGTCGGCGGTGCGCTGGTCGGAGGCGCGCTGGTGGGCGGCGCGGACGTCGGCGGCACGCTGGTCGGCGGCGCGGAGGTCGGGGTGACACCGCCGTTGCAGACCACGCCGTTGAGGGTGAACGAGGTCGGCTTCGGGTTGCTGCCGCTCCAGGCGCCGTTGAAGCCGATGTTCGCCGACGCGCCGGCGGCCAGGGTGCCGTTGTAGGACATGCTCCGGGCGGTCACCTGGCTGCCGGACTGACTGAACTCGGCCGACCAACCCTGCTGCACCCGCTGGCTGGAGTTGGGGAAGGTCCAACCCAGCGTCCAGCCGTTGACCGGGTCGCCGAGGTTCTTGATGGTGATGCTCGCGGTGAAGCCGCCGGACCAGTCGTTCGTCGTGTAGCCGATCTCGCACTGCGTCGCGGCCTGCGCCGCCGTAACCGGAATCGTTACCAACCCACCGGCGACCAGGGCACCCGCGCCGGCGAGCGCGAGGGCCCGGCGTTGGCCGGACAGCCTTCTCCACATATTCATGCCACTGATCTCCTTGGGCGAGACCGGGCCCACGTACGGCCCGGCGAGACGGCCCGGTGGGCGTCCTGCACGGACGGCCGCCGGCGCCAACGGGATTCTTTCGGGGACGCCCGACCCGGACGGGCGATGGTGGTGGTGGTGGTGCACGACCGGCACGGTGGCCGGTCGATCGACGGCGGGATGTCGCCCCGGTGACACCGGGTGCCCTCGACTGCCTGCCTGCGCGGTGTGGCTCCCCCGAACCGCGTGCGCCGATTCTTGCATGGGAGCGCTTCCATGGCAATGGCTCGATGCGTCGCGGGCCGGCGGGGCTCGCCTGCGGAGCCGTTTCGGACGATACCCCCGAGTTCGCCCGAGCGGCACGTCCGAGACGCGGGCGGCACTACCGGATGGCCGGAGCGGGTCCGACACGACGAATACCGAACGCCGTGGGCCAACCGCAAGGCGGCGCGGTGCCAGAGATGACGCGGCGCGCACTGAAAGCCGCGTAGCACCCCTTCACCTCTTACCGGGCCAAAGGTCAAAACGCGAATCTTTCACTTCATAAGTCATGAAACGGTCTAACGTCGGTCTTAGCTCGGTTGTCGCCGGGCTCAGGACAACAGGGATGGAGTGACGCAGGTCATGGCTAAGAAGATGCTCGGGAAGGTCGTTGCGGGCGCCGCGCTCGGCGGCGCGTCGCTCCTGGTGTTCGCACCGGGGATCGCCTACGCCAACGGCCACGACGACGGCAGGGACCAGGACGGCAAGGTCTACGCCAAGCCGCACGTCGTCAAGGCCGGCGAAGAGATCAAGCTCCTCGAGATCTGCCCGGATCGGCAGGAGCACGCGTTCGTGTGGTCCAAGGTCACCGGCAAGGTCAAGCTCGAGCCGGCCAAGGAAGACCGGGGCGAGGACCGCGAGTGGGGCGAGGAGGAGGACTCCTACGACCACGAGAACGGCAAGGACGACGAGGGCAAGGACGAGAACGGCAAGGACGACAAGGGCAAGGACGACAAGGGCAAGGACCACGAGGGCAAGGACGAGAACGGCAAGGACGAGCACGGCAAGGACGACAAGGGCAAGGACCACGAGGGCAAGGACGAGAACGGCAAGGACGAGCACGGCAAGGACGACAAGGGCAAGGACGACAAGGGCAAGGACGAGAACGGCGGCCAGGGTGGCGGCGCTGCCGCCGACGCCTACGAGGACGAGGACAGCAAGGACTGGAAGGGCGAAGAGCACGGCCAGGACGCGGACGACAGCCGCGAGGAGAAGGACTGGAGCTCCAAGGACGAAGACAAGAAGGACTGGGACTCCAAGGACGAGCACGGCTCGGACAAGGGCTGGGAGTCCAAGGACGAGCACGGCTCGGACAAGGGCTGGGAGTCCAAGGACGAGCACGGCTCCGACAAGGGCTACGACTCGAAGGACGAGGACGAGTACAGCTCCGACAAGAGCTGGGAGTCCAAGGACGAGCACGGCTCCGACAAGGGCTACGACTCCAAGGACGAGGACGAGTACAGCTCCGACAAGAGCTGGGAGTCCAAGGACGAGCACGGCTCCGAGTACGGCTCCGACAAGGGCTGGGAGAACAAGGACGAGCACGGCTCGGACGAGCGCGGCGGCTACGGCAAGGACGAGCACGGCTCGGACGAGCGCGGCGGCTACGGCAAGGACGAGCACGGCTCGGACGAGCGCGGCGGCTACGGCAAGGACGAGCACGGCTCGGACGAGGACAGCTGGGAGAAGGAGCGCGAGTTCGTCTACTACGGCGACGCCAAGGTCGACAAGGATGCCAAGCCGGGTCGCTACGAGCTCAAGGGCTCGTGCGGCGAGGGCGAGCTCGTCGTGCTGCCGCACGGCGGTGTCGACGGTGGTGACGGTGGCGCCAGCACCGGTACCGACCGTGGCCTGGCCACCGGCGGGGCGGGCCTGCTCGGCGCTGCCGCGCTCGGCGGGATCGTGCTGATGCGTCGTCGGCGGACCAATGGTTCGCTCGTCTGACGTGACGACGACACGGGCCGGCGGCCGTCACGGGAGACCGTGGCGTGCCGCCGGCGCGGCCGTCGTCGTCACTATGGCCATGCTCGGCGCTGGCATGATCGGCTTCGCTCTGAAGACCACCCCGCAGACCCGACCGCCGCAGCCGCTGGCCCAGGCCGGTCCCGAGGTGAGCGGGCCGGCCGACACCGCCACCGCCGTGCCCCCGGTCGACGGGCAGCCGGTCGGCCAGGGGGACGTGCCGGCCGGGTTGTCGCGCTCCGCGCCGACCAGCATCGAGATCCCCCGGATCGGTGTCAACGCGACGATCCTGTCCCTCGGCACCAACCCGGACGGGACCGTCCAGGTTCCCCCGTTGGAGCAGGCCGACCAGGCTGGCTGGTACGAGCCGGGAGCGAGCCCCGGCGAGACCGGTAACGCGGTCATCGTCGGGCACGTGGACTCGGCGAAGCTCGGCCCGGCCGTCTTCTTCGACCTCGGCTCTCTCGTGCCCGGTGACACCATCACGGTGCGGCGGGCGGACGGCCAGCCGGCCGCGTTCCAGGTCGACTCGGTGAAGTCGTACCCGAAGACGGCCTTCCCCACCGAGTTGGTGTACGGACCGAGCGACCGGCCCGGTCTGCGGGTGGTCACCTGCGGTGGTCAGTTCGACGAGGCCGCCAAGAGCTACCCGGACAACATCGTCGTCTTCGCCACCCTGGTGGCCTGATCGGGGACGAAACGAAGCGCGGTCCGGCCGGTCGGGTCACCCCGACCGGCCGGACCGCGTCCGGCGTACCGACTCAGGCGGCCGCGGAGGTCCGCACCAGGGTGCGGATCTGGCGCAGCAGCACCGACAGGGCGGCGAGATCCGCCCGCGACTCGTCGAACTCCCCCATCGCCCGCCGGGCGCGGTGGATCGAGGTCGCGTTCGACTGCTCCCACTGCTGCACCCGCTCGTGCGGCGGTAGGTCCTCCGGGGTGGAGTCGAACACCTCCGCGGTGAGCGCGGCCAGCGCGGCGTACAGGTCGTAGCGCAGCGCCATCCGAGCCAACGTCTGCCAGCGGTCCTCGCGAGGCAGCAGGGAGATCTTCGACAGCAGCGAGTCCACCCGGAACAGGTCGGACAGCACGAAGTAGACCGAGGCCACCTCGCTGACGTCCCGCCCGCTGGCGTTCGCCGTCTCCACCACGTCCATCAGACCGAAGCTGTACATCAGCCGGGTCGCGCGTTCCGCCAGCTCGCGGGGCAGCCCACGCTCGGTCATCGAGTCCATGTGCGCGGCGATGCCCTGCCGCTCGTTGCCGTAGAACAGTTCCTCCAGCCCCGGCAGCAGCCGGGTGACGCCGTCGCGCAGCCGGGCGATCTCGGCCGGCACGTCGATCGGTGAACGCCGGTTGGACACCAGCCACCGCACGGCCCGGTCGAGCAGCCGACGGGTGTCCAGGTAGACACTCGTCTGCAACTCCGGCGCGACCTTGTTGTCCAGCGCCTCGACCGCGTCCCACAGGTCGCGGAGGCCGAACACCTCGCTGACCACCACGTAGGCCCGGATCACGTCCGCCGCGCTGGCCGCCGTCTCCTCGACCACCCGGAAAATGAACGAGATGCCACCCCGGTTGATCGCCTCGTTGACCAGCACGGTGGTGACGATGTCGCGGCGCAGTCGGTGCTGGCCCATCCGGTCGGCGAAGCGCTCACGCATCGGCGTCGGGAAGTAGTTGACCAGGACCTCGGTCGTCCACTCCTCGTCCGCCAGACCCTCGGTGAGGATCTCCCGCTCCAGGACGATCTTCACGTACGCGAGCAGCACCGCGAACTCCGGCGCGGTCAGCCCGGACTCGCTGCGGACCGCCAACTCCTCATCCGGCGGCAGCGCCTCCAGCGCCCGGTCCAACCCACCCGACCGCTCCAACTCGTTGATCATCCGGCGGTGCACCGGAAGCAGCGAGGCGGCCTGGGCCTGGGCGTTGTTGATCGCCCGCGCCTGGTCGTAGTTGTCCCGCAGCACCAGCTCCGCGACCTCGTCGGTCATCCCGGCCAGCAGCTCGTCGCGCTCGGCCGTGGTCAACTCGCCGTCGGCCACCGCCGTGTTCAGCAGGATCTTGATGTTCACCTCGTGGTCGGAGGTGTCCACGCCGGCCGCGTTGTCGATGAAGTCGGAGAAGATCCGGCCGCCGGTCAACGCGTACTCGATCCGGCCGAGCTGGGTCCAGCCCAGGTTGCCGCCCTCGCCCGCGACCCGGCACCGCAGGTTGCGCCCGTCCACCCGGATCGCGTCGTTGGACTTGTCGCCCACCTCGGCGTTGGTCTGGGTGGACGCCTTGACGTAGGTGCCGATGCCGCCATTCCAGAACAGGTCCACCGGAGCGGTGACGATCGCCTTCATCAGCTCCTGCGGCGACAGGTGCGTGACGTCGTCGTCCAGGCCGATCGCCGCCCGGACCTGCGGCGTGATCGGGATGGACTTCGCGGTACGCGGGAAGATGCCGCCGCCGGCCGAGATCAGCTCCGGGTTGTAGTCCTCCCACGAGGACCGGGGCAGGTCGAACAGCCGCCGCCGCTCCGCGTACGAGGTGGCCGCGTCCGGCTCCGGGTCCAGGAAGATGTGCCGGTGGTCGAAGGCGGCCACCAACCGAATGTGCTCGGACAGCAGCATCCCGTTGCCGAACACGTCGCCGGACATGTCGCCGACGCCGACCACCGTGAAGTCCTGGGTCTGGGTGTCCAGGCCCAACTCCCGGAAGTGCCGCTTCACCGACTCCCAGGCGCCCCGGGCGGTGATGCCCATCTTCTTGTGGTCGTAGCCGGCGGAGCCGCCGGAGGCGAAGGCGTCGCCCAGCCAGAAGTTGTGTGCCGTGGAGATCTCGTTGGCGATGTCGGAGAACGTCGCCGTGCCCTTGTCCGCCGCGACCACCAGGTACGGGTCGTCGGCATCGTGCCGGACCACGTCCTCGGGCGGCACGATCTGCCCGCTGACGATGTTGTCGGTGACGTCGAGCATCGCGCCGACGAACTCCTGGTAGCAGGCGACCGCCTCGTCCCGGTCACCCGGCTTCTGCTTCAGCACGAAGCCGCCCTTGGCGCCCACCGGCACGATCACGGTGTTCTTCACCATCTGCGCCTTGACCAGGCCGAGCACCTCGGTCCGGAAGTCCTCCCGACGGTCGGACCAGCGCAGCCCGCCCCGGGCCACCGGCCCGAACCGCAGGTGTACGCCCTCGAAGCGGGGCGAGTAGACGAAGATCTCGAACTTCGGTCGGGGCGCGGGCAGGTCCGGGATGGCCTGCGGGTCGAGCTTGAACGCCACGTACGCCTTCGGTCGCCCGTCGGCGCGCTTCTGGTAGAAGCTGGTCCGCAGGGTCGCCTCGATCAGCGTCAGGTACGACCGCAGGATCCGGTCCTGGTCGAGGCTGGCCACGTCGTCCAGCCCGGCCCGGATCGTCTCGACCAGCTCACCGCTGCGCTGCTGCCGCTGCTCGGTGGTCTGCTCGCCCGGCGCGAACCGGGTCTCGAACAGCTCCACCAGCAACGCGGCGAGCTTCGGGTACGCGATGAACGTCTGCTCCATGTAGTCCTGGGAGAAGACCGTGCCGGCCTGCCGCAGGTACTTCGCGTACGCCCGCAGCACCACCACCTGCCGCCAGGTGAGCCCGCCGCGCAGCACCAGCTCGTTGAACCGGTCCACCTCGGCCTCACCGCGCCAGGCCGCCGCGAAGGCGTTCTCCACGTGCGGGCGCACCTCGGACAGCTCGTGGTGCCCCTCGGGCAGCATCAGGCCGAAGTCGTACAGGTAGACGCGCCCGTCGATCCGGTCCACCTCGTACGGGTGCTCGTCGACCACCCGCACACCGAGGGAGTGCAGCACCGGCAGCACGGCGGAGAGCATCATCGGTTCGCCGTACCGGTAGACCTTGAACCGGACGTCCATCGCCTCGGCCAAATCCGCGCCGGGGACCCGGGTGCCCGGCCGGGGCGCCAACTGCTTACGGAAGAGGTGCATCTCCAGCTGGCCGGGCTCCTCCAGCAGCTCCAGCTTCGCCAGGTCCTTCATCGCCTCGTACGGCGTGTGCCCGTCCTTGTAGCCCTCCGGGAACGCGTCGGCGTACCTGGTGAACAGGTGCTTGGCCTGCTCGTCGCCGAGCTTGCGCTCCAGCACCAGCCGGTAGTCGTCGTCCCAGAGTCGGGTCGCGTCGGCCAACTCCTCGGCCAACAGGTCGGCGTCGATGTCGCCGGGCGGTCGCGTCGGGTCGGTACGCACGATGAAGTGCACCCGGGCCAGCATCGACTCGGTGACACGGGTGGTGTAGTCCACCCCGACACCGTTCAGCTCCCGCAGCAGGATGTCCTGCATGCGCAGCCGGTTCTGCGTGGTGAACCGGTCCCGGGGCAGGTAGATCAGGCAGGAGATGAACCGCCCGTACGCGTCCCGGCGCAGGAAGACCCGCAGCTGCCGACGACCGGCCATCCGCAGTACGCCGATCACCGCGTGGTAGAGGTCGTCGGTCTTGATCTGGAACAGCTCGTCGCGGGGGTAGGTCTCCAGGATCTGGATCAGATCCTTGCCCGAGTGGCTGCGCCGGCTCAGGCCGGAGCGGTCCAGCACCTCGGCCACCTTGCGGCGCACCACCGGCAACTCCCGGACGCTGGTCCGGTACGCGGCGGTGGAGAACAGGCCGAGGAAGCGCCGTTCGCCGATCACCTCGCCGGCCTCGTTGAAGATCTTGAAGCCGATGTAGTCCAGGTACGCCGAGCGGTGCACGGTGGCCCGCGAGTTGGCCTTGGTGATGATGAGCAGGCGCTTCTCCAGCACCTTGTCGTGCGCCTCCGGCGTCATCGACGCCAGCGGCCGAGCCTCCGGCGCGTCGGAGCGCAGGATGCCCAGACCCGTGCCGAGCACCGCCTCCAACGCCTTGCCGTCGACCTCGTCGCCGGCATCGCCGCTCGCGACGTCGACCAGCCGGTACTCCCGGTAGCCGAGGAAGGTGAAGTGGTCGTGGGCCAGCCACCGCAGCAGCTCCACCGAGTCGGTGATGTCCTTCTCCGGCACCGGCGGCCGGTTCTCGGCGGTACGCGCGGAGGCCAACTCGTCGGCGAGCGCGAGCGAGCGCTGACGCATCTTCGGCCAGTCCTCCACCGCCTCCCGCACGTCGGTGAGCACCCGCTGCAGCTCGCGGCGCAGCCGGTCCCGCTCGGCCGCGTCCCGGACCGGGTCGATCTCGATCCGCATCCAGCTCTCGATGATGTCGCCGGCGATCGCGTCGTCCGGCTCCACGTCCGCCGAGACCTCGGTGAGGCGGCCCAACGGCTCCCGCCGCACCACCACCAGCGGGTGCACCAGCAGATGCACGTCCAGGTGGTACGAGTTGAGCAGCGCGGTCACCGAGTCGACCAGGAACGGCATGTCGTCGGTGACGATCTCGACGACCGTGTGGTGCTGGTCGGCGTGCGGCTCGTGGATCCGCAGCTTCAACTCGCCCGGCACCCGCTGTTGGGCGAGGTCCCGGTGCGCCCGGGCCGCGTCGAGCATCTCTTCCGCCGTGAAGCCGACCAGCTCCTCGTCCGGTGCGAACCGCCAGAAACGGCCGACGAGTGTCGCCGCGTCGTGGTCGTCCCCCGCGAGCGCGACAGCCTGAGCCACCAGCCGCTCCGCGTTGGGAACTGGTTCGTCGAGCTCGGCGTCCTCCACGTCGTCGGCCAACGCCTCGGTGGGCAGGCCCAGATCGTAGATGGTGTCGATGCTCGACCCGGTCAGCCCCGTGACTCCCGTGTCGAGCCGGCCGTAGCCGTCCCCGTCGGTCGCCGAATCGAAGCTGTCGTCGTCCCGGCCGGAGTCATCCTGCCGGAGGTCGGGTTCCGGTTTGATCGCCGGACGCCGGTCCATCGGTGCCACTCCCCTCGACCCACCGCGTTGTGGGTCACTCTGCCGCTCAGCCTAGGCCCTGCCGTTGTGCGCCTTCGTCGGCGGACCACTGGCCAGACGTCCGGATCGGGACTTTGTCCTTTCACCCGTTGCGGGTCCGAGGTTGGCCGGCTGCGGGATACCCCGCCACGCGATGTTCATCACACCGGCCCGGCCCGTCTTTGAGCGCGCCCGCCATGCTGGGGGACGTTGGGGACGGCGTCGGCGTACTACCGTGCGAAGGCGCTCCGAGATCGGAAGGACCAGCTTCATGCCCTCGTCGTACCCCCGGCCCCTCCGGCCGAACCCCGTCCGCCGTGTGGCCGCCGCCCTCACCGCGGCGCTGCTCATGGCCGGCGTTCTGGTTGGCTGCTCGGCTGACGACGGGCCGGAGGGCAGTCTCGACGCCTTCCTCGCCGGTTGGCGCAGCGGCGATCTCCAGGCGGTCGGTCTGATCGACCCGACCGGCAGCAAGTTGCCCTCGACCGAGGTGAGTCGCCAGATCAAGGAGCTCTCCGGTGAGCTGGCGGCGACCCCGCCCACGCTGACGCGTCGTGGCGAGCCGAAGGTGAAGGCGGACATCGCCACCACAACCGTCCAGGTGGAGTGGAAGCTGCCCGGTCAGACCCCCTGGACGTACGACCGGGAGGTGCGTCTCGCCAAGGGCGACGACGACCAGTGGCAGGTGATCTGGGAGCCGAAGGTGGTGCACGAGCAGCTCACCGAGGGTGACCGGTTGGCGTTGCGCCGCGACGCCAGCACCCGCGCCGGGGTGCTGGACGCCGCCGGCCAACCGATCGTGACCCCCCGGCCGGTGGTGCGGGTCGGCGTGCAGCCCGACGGGGTCACCGATCTCGGCAAGCTCGTCAAGGACCTCGACGCGGCGTTCAAGGCCATCCGCCCGGCGCTGGTCCCCGGCGTCGACCTGGCCGACCTGCCCGACCGGGTGACCAAGGCCGAGCCGGGCGCCTTCGTCGAGGTGGTGTCGCTCCGCGAGGAGGCGTACCGGCAGATCAAGCCCCGGATCTACGACCTGCCCGGCACCAAGTTCGTCTCCGACAAGATCGACCTGGCGCCCACCCGCGAGTTCGCCCGTGCGGTGCTCGGCTCGGTCGACCCGGCGCAGGCCGACGACCTCGCCGCACACCCCGACCGGTACGTCGTCGGCGACCTGGTCGGGCACGGCGGGCTGCAGGGCCGCTACGACGAGCGACTGCGCGGTGGCCCCGGGCTGACCGTGGTGGTCGAGCGTCCCGTCGAGGGCGGCAAACTGGAACCGACCGGCACCGAGTTGTTCCGCCGGGAGCCGCAGCCCGGTCAGGCGCTGAAGACCACGCTTGACGTCGCCGTCCAGAACGCGGCCGACGGGGCCCTGCGCGCCGAGCCACGGCGGTCCTCGATGGTGGCGCTCCGGATCAGCGATGGTGCCGTGCTCGCCGCGGCGAACGGCCCTGGCCCGGCCGGGGAGAATCTGGCCTTCGACGCTCAGGTGCCTCCGGGGTCCACGTTCAAGATGGTCAGCGCGCTCGGCCTGCTGGACCGGGGTGCGGTCACTCTGGACGGGCCGGTGGCCTGCCCGAAGACCTTCACCGTGGACGGTCGCTCCTTCAAGAACTCCGACAACTTCGAACTCGGCTCGGTGCCGTTCCGCACCGACTTCGCCAAGTCCTGCAACACGGCGTTCGCCTCGCTCGCGCCGAAGCTCGGCGGTGACGGGCTGGCCGCCGCCGGCCGCTCGTTGGGCCTGGAGGGTCAGTGGGACCTCGGCACGGACGCCTTCACCGGCAAGGTGTCCGCGGGTGGCAGCCCGGCCGAGCAGGCTGCGGCATCGTTCGGGCAGGGCACCACGCTGGTCAGCCCGCTGGCCATGGCCGGTGCCACCGCGGCGGTCGCCCGAGGCCGCTTCGAGCAGCCGAAACTGCTCATCGACCCGGCGCCGGCCAAGCCGGCCCCGCCGGGCGAGCAACTCAAGCCGGAATCGGTCGCGGCACTGCGCGCGATGATGCGCGAGGTGGTCACCACGGGCACCGGCAGCGCGCTGAAGGACGTGCCGGGCGAGGTCTACGGCAAGACCGGCACCGCCGAGTACGACGACAACCCGGCCCACACCCACGCCTGGTTCGTCGGTTGGCGGGGCGACGTGGCGTTCGCCGTCTTCGTGGAGAAGGGTGGCGCCAGCACGGCGTCGGCCGTCCCGATCGCCGAGCGCTTCCTCCGCGCCCTCCCCCCGTCCTGACACCAACGCCGCTCAGGAACGCCCAGCCCCGACCCGCCGCCCAACCCCGACCGCACGCCCAGCCGGCAACCCCCGCCCAGCCCGAACCGCACGCCCGGCCGGCACCCCCGCGCACCGCTCCGGCGTTGATCCACTCGGTTTTGCTGAAACCGCGCTATCCGAGCCACTCGGACGCCGCGACATCATGAAAGCCGAGTCGATCATGACCCGGCGGGGCGGCGTTCGGGTCAGGCGGTGTCGGCTTTGCGATGGTCCGGGGCATTCTCGGCCGGTGGGGAGGGTCGGCGGAGCAGACCCGGGCCGGCCGACGCGGGTGGGCCGACCGGCTCCCGCTCGGTCGTGGCCGGGAGGTGGGCCGCACCCTCGGCGGAGTCACCACCGAATCGGCCGGAAGCAGCCACCGCACCATCGGGGCGGTCGATGCCGGCCCGGTCATCGGCGACGGCTCCCGGGTCGGCCGACCCCGCCTCCGGGAGCGGCGTGGCATCGACGGCCGGAGACCACGAGGGGGCATCGGCGAAGGACGCCGCGCCGCCGATCACACCAGCCACCCCACCAAGCCGCTCCGCGCGGTCCAGTCCACCGATCCGCTCCGCGCGGTCCAACCCACCAAGCCGCTCCGCGCGGTCCACCCCACCAACCCGCTCCGCGCGGTCCAACCCACCTGCACCTTCGTCGTGGCCGGGTCGCTCGGTGGGAGCCGGGGTCCGGCCGTTGCCGCGGCGGGGGCCGGGGGTCGGCCGGGACGACAGCAGCCGGGGCGGCACCGCCTCCGGGGCGGTGACCGGGGCCAGGCCGGCGACGACGGTGTTGACGATCTCGGCCGCGTACGAGCCGTCGGGGTCGTAGTCGGGGTCGAACACGGTCAGCTCCACGCCGAGGCAGTGTGGGGTGTCGACCAGGCCGGCGAGCAGGATCTCCAGCTCGGCGAAGGCGATCCCACCGGGGTCGGGGGCATCGACGGCGGGCATCACCGCGGGGTCGAGCACGTCCACGTCGATGTGCACCCAGTAGCCCGCGCAGTCGGCGAGCTGCTCGTGCGCCCACTGCGCGGTCCGGGCGGCGCCCTCGGCGCGCAGCGCCGGCACCGGCCGGGTGGTGATCCCGGCGGCCTGGAGGTCGAGCCGGTACTCGTCCTGGGCTCGGATGCCCAACACCACCACGTCGATGTCGCGGAAGTAGGGCCGGCGGCCCTCGATCGCGGCCAGGTCGGCCTGGCCGCGCCCGGTGACGAGGGCCAGGTCCTCCCCGGCGGCCGCCCCGACGTAGGAGGCGTTGCCGGGGTGCCGGAAGTCGGAGTGCCCGTCGACGAAGACCAGCCCGATCCGCCCGCCGACGGCTTCACCGAGGCGGTGCATGGCCAGCGCCGAGCCGAGCAGCACGGAGCAGTCGCCGCCCAGCACCACCGGGAACTCGCCCCGGTCGATGATCGAGCCGATCCGCTCGGCGAGGGCCAGCGAGTAGTCGGCGATCTCCCGGGCGTGGCACACCCCGTCGCCGGGCCGCCAGTCGCCCGGGTCGTACCGTGCCGGGGTGACGCAGCCGGCGTCGCGGGCGCGGAGCCGGGCCAGCAGTTCGTGGTCGCGCAGTGCGCCGGGCGCCTTGGCGCACCCGGGGACCGACGTGGACGTCGGCGGCCGCAGACCGAGATTTGTCGGCGCGTCGAGGACGGCGATCCGGCGCATCATGAGCTCCCGTCCTCGTTGGTCGGGCGGGCCGGCCGGAACGCCGGCCCGCGCTGGCGTGCTGTGAACTCAGAACAGGGCGCTGGCCAACGCCCGGCGCGCCGAGGCGACGGCCGGATCGTCCGGGCCGGCGATGGAGAAGAGCGAGACCAGGTGCTGGCGGGCGGTCTCCCGGTCTTCTCCGGCGGTGCGCCGGACCAGACCGACGAGCCGGGCGTACGCCTGCTCGGCCAGACCGCTGAGCACCTCGATGTCGGCGGCCAGCAGCTGCGCGGCCACGTCGTCGGGGGCGCTCTCGGCGGCGGCCAGCGCGGCGGCCGGGTCCGCGCCGGCGACCCGGCGGGCCACCCCGACCTGGGCCAGCCCGGCGGTGGCCGCGGCGTCCGCCGGGGCGTCGGCCAGAATCTTCCGGTACGCCTGCTCGGCGGCGTCCAGGTCGCCGCTCATCAGCGCGTCGTCGGCCTCGTCGAGGCGGGGGTCCTCCGGCTCGGCGACTGTCACGCCGCCGGCCTTGAGTACGGCCTGGATCCACTGCCGCAACTGGGCCTCGGGCACCACGCCGGAGAAGGCGTCGACCGGCTGGCCGCCGACGACCGCGTAGACCATGGGGATGCCCTGGACTCGGAACATCTGTGCGATTCGCGGATTTTCCTGCACGTCGACCCGGGCCAGCACCCAGGTGCCGCCGCCCTCGGCGTTCAACTGCTCCAGGACCGGGGCGAACTCGTCGCTCTCCGGGAAGCCGGCCGCGCCGAAGAACACGACGACGGGCACGGCCATCGACCGTTCGAGCACCTCGGACTGGATTGTCGCCTCGGTGACGTCGACGATGGCGGTGCTCCCGCCGGCGGTGGGCGCGCCGGGGGTGCCGTTGGACGGGCCGCCCTGTGGGGGCGTGCCGGGGCGGGTACTTGCTGGTGCGGGGCCACGCAGCGTGCTGAGGTCGACCGCGCCGCGGGTGAAGATCGACGAGGTGATCCGTGGGTCGCTCATGGTTACCTAGTCTCGCACGTGAGCCCCCGATCTCAGGTCACCCACAACCCCGACGTTGCAACTCTCACGCCCCACCCCCACCCCCGGCGATCGGGCATTTCTGCCGCCAGGAAGTGGGCGGCGGGTGCGTGATCGACGGGGGTGGTGGTATGGGTCAGAAGCGGGCGGGTTCGCGGTGGGTGCCCCACTCGGCGCGGAGGGCGTCGCAGATCTCACCGAGGGTCGCTTCGGCGCGGACGGCGTCGAGCATCGCGGGGATCATGTTCTCGTCGGTGCGGCTGACGTCGACCATCCGGGCCACCGCCGCGCGGACCGCCGACTCGTCCCGCGCACCCTTGCGCTCGGCCAGCACCCGGCGCTGCTCCAGCTCCACCTCGTGCGAGATGCGCAGGATCTCCAGCTCCTTGGCGACCGTACCGGTGTGGCAGTTGACCCCGACGATCTTCTTGTCACCCTTCTCCAGGGCCTGCTGGTAGACGAAGGCCGACTCGGCGATGTGCCCGGTGAACCACCCGTCCTCGATGCCGCGCAGGATGCCCGAGGTCATCGGGCCGATCTGGTGCGGCCCGTCCCCGCCGAGCTGCCGGATCCGGGCGAAGATCTCCTCCGCCTCGGCCTCGATCTTGTCGGTCAGCGCCTCGACGTACCAGGAGCCGCCGAGCGGGTCGGCCACGTTGACCACGCCGATCTCCTCCATCAGCACCTGCTGGGTACGCAGGGCGATCTCGGCTGACTCGTCGGTGGGCAGCGCCAGGGTCTCGTCGAGCGCGTTGGTGTGCAGCGAGTTCGTGCCGCCCAGCACCGCCGCGAGCGCCTCGACAGCGGTCCGTACGACGTTGTTGACCGGCTGCTGCGCGGTCAGCGACACCCCGGCGGTCTGCGTGTGGAAACGCAGCCACAGGGCCTTCTCGCTTGTCGCGCCGTAGACGTCGCGCAGCCAGCGGGCCCAGATTCGGCGGGCGGCGCGGAACTTGGCGATCTCCTCGAAGAAGTCGAGGTGCGAGTCGAAGAAGAAGCTCAGCCCCGGCGCGAACACGTTCACGTCCAGGCCGCGCGAGAGGCCCAGCTCGACGTACCCGAAACCGTCGGCCAGGGTGTACGCCAACTCCTGCGCGGCGGTCGAGCCGGCCTCGCGGATGTGGTAGCCGGAGACCGACAGCGGCTTGTAGCGCGGGATCTCGGCGGCGCAGTATTCCATCAGGTCGCCGATCAGGCGCAGGTGCGGCTCCGGGTCGAAGAGCCACTCCTTCTGCGCGATGTACTCCTTGAAGATGTCGGTCTGCAGCGTGCCGTCCAGCTTGGACAGGTCGGCGCCCTGCCGCTCGGCGGCGACCAGGTACATGCAGAACACCGGCACGGCCGGACCGGAGATCGTCATCGAGGTGGTGACGTCGGCCAGGTCGATGCCGTCGAAGAGCGCCTGCATGTCGGTGGCGGTGTCGATGGCGACGCCACAGTGGCCGACCTCGCCGAGCGCCTGCGGGTCGTCCGAGTCGCGGCCCATCAGCGTCGGCATGTCGAACGCGACCGAGAGGCCGCCACCGCCGGCGCCGAGGATCATCTTGTAGCGCTCGTTCGTCTGCTGGGCGTTACCGAAGCCGGCGAACTGCCGGATCGTCCAGGTCCGCCCGCGGTAGCCGGTCGGATAGAGACCCCGGGTGTACGGGTACTCGCCCGGCCAGCCGATCCGCTCGAAGCCCGGGTACGCGCTGCCCTCGGGCGGCCCGTAGACCGGTTCGACCGGCATCCCGGAGAGCGTGGTGAAGTCAGCGTCGCGCTTGCGTGCGGCGTCGTACCGGGCCTGCCAACGCGCCCGTCCGGCGTCGATCTCGTCGGCGTCCATGAGCAGGGCTCCTCCTCGGGTCCTCGACTGCACGTCGAGTGTAGGGCCCACACCTGAACGATCGCTAAGTCCCGTCGTACCGACCGGTAACGTGCGAGCTGGGCCTTAGACGGCCGGCCCGCCCATCGCCACGTCGTCGACCCGGATGTTGACCTCGTCGACCCGCAGCCCGTACGCCTCGACCGCCTCGGTCACCCGAGCCCGCACCTGCCCGGTGATCTCCGGGACCGGCTGGCCGGCGTGAATCACCAGCACCAGGTTGACCACCGCGGCATCGCCGGTCACGTGGGCCGAGCAGCCCCGTCGGGCATCGCCCACCTGATCCAGCCCGACCCGGTCCAGCACCGAGTTGAAGAATCGGGCCACGTCCCCGCCCAACTCGGCCACTCCGGGAACAGCGCGGGCCGCCGCGACGGCGATCTTCTCGATCACCTCGTCGGACACCTGCGTCGTTCCGCCGGCCCCCGCCGACGCCGTGGTCAGCTCCCGCGTCACCTCGTGGTCCATCGCCACTCCCCCTGCTCCTCGCGCCACCGCGCCGGCACACCGCCCGGCCCCCACCGCCGTGGGGCGCTGCGAGCCTACAAGGAGGGAATGCCACCAGGGTGTCCCCGGTGGACGGTCAGCGGGCGAGCTGGGCGAGCAGTTCGTCCGCCGCCCGGTAGGGGTCGATCGCGCCCTCGGCCACCTTGGCGGCGAGCGTGGCCAACTCCGTACCGTCGCGCAGTGAGCCGATCCGGGCGCGCAGGGTGCCGAGCGCGATCGCCTCGACCTCGGCGGCGGCCCGCGCCTCCTGGCGGCGGCGCAGCTCGCCGTGCTCGACGAGCCAGCCCCGGTGCTTGTCGATCGCCGCCGCGATCTCGTCGATACCCTCGCCGCGCGCGGCGACCGAGCGGACCACCTGCGGTCTCCACTGCCCCGGGCCACGCTCACCGAGGGCGATCATGCCCTGGATGTCGCGGACGGTGGCGTCGACGCCGTCCCGGTCGGCCTTGTTGACCACGAACACGTCGGCGATCTCCAGGATGCCGGCCTTGACCGCCTGGATCGCGTCGCCCATGCCGGGCGCGAGCAGCACCAGCGTGGTGTCGGCCAGCGAGGCCACCTCCACCTCGGCCTGTCCGACCCCGACGGTCTCCACCAGCACCACGTCACAGCCGGCGCCCTCCAGCACCCGGACCGCCTGCGGCGTCGCCGCGGCCAACCCGCCGAGGTGACCCCGGCTGGACATGGACCGGATGTAGACGCCCGGATCGGTGGCGTGGTCCTGCATCCTTACCCGGTCGCCGAGGATCGCTCCACCGGTGAACGGGCTGGACGGGTCGACCGCCAGCACGCCGACCCGGTGCCCCTTCGCCCGCAGCGCGCGGACCAGCTCGTTCGTGGTGGTCGACTTACCCACCCCGGGCGAACCGGTCAGCCCGACGACCTGTGCCTGCCCGGCGTACGGCGCCAACGCGGCGGCGATCGCCGGCAGCAGCTCGTCGCCGTTCTCCACGAGGGTGATCAGCCGGGCCACCGCGCGGGGGTCACCCGCGCGGGCGCGTTCGACAAGCATCGGTACGTCCCGGGTGCGGCGCACCGACGTGGCACCCGCGGACGGGACGCGCTCCGCCGCGTCGCTCACCGCACCACCCTTGTTCGCGACCGCGGCGCTCGCAGAACCGGCTCACGTCCCGCGGTCACTGGTCCACCGCAGCCTTGCCCGGCACGTGGATGATCAGCGCGTCGCCCTGACCACCGCCACCGCAGAGCGCCGCCGCGCCGGTACCGCCGCCGCGCCGCTTCAGCTCCAGAGCGAGGGTGAGGACGAGACGAGCGCCGGACATGCCGATCGGGTGCCCCAGCGCGATGGCGCCGCCGTTGACGTTGACCCTGTCCGGGCTGATGCCGAGGTCCCGGGTGGACTGCACACCGACCTGCGCGAACGCCTCGTTGATCTCGATCAGGTCCAGGTCGGCGACGCTCAGGCCGCCCTTCTTCAACGCGTGGTTGATCGCGTTGGACGGCTGCGAGTGCAGGGAGTTGTCCGGGCCGGCCACGTTGCCGTGCGCACCGATCTCGGCCAGCCAGGTCAGCCCCAGCTCGATGGCCTTGGCCTTGCTCATCACGAGCACGGCGGCGGCGCCGTCGGAGATCGGCGACGAACTGCCGGCGGTGATGGTGCCGTCCTTGGCGAAGGCGGGGCGCAACTTGGCCAACGACCCGACGGTGGTATCCGGGCGGATGCCCTCGTCCTCGCTGATCACCAGCGGGTCACCCTTGCGCTGCGGGATCACCACCGGGGCGATCTCGTCGGCGAAGTGACCGTTCTTCTGCGCGGCGGCGGCCCGCTGGTGGCTGGCGGCGGCGAACGCGTCCTGCTCCTCGCGGGTGATGCCGTGCCGGGCACCGAGGCGCTCGGTCGACTCGCCCATCGAGCAGCAGTCAAAGGCGTCGCTGAGCCCGTCGTGCGCCATGTGGTCCTTGACCACCACGTCGCCGTACTTGTGGCCGGTGCGCTGACCCATCAGCAGGTGCGGGGCGTTGGTCATCGACTCCATGCCGCCGGCCACCACGATGTCGAACTCGCCGGCACGGATCAGCTGGTCGGCCAGGGCGATCGCGTCCAGGCCGGAGAGGCAGACCTTGTTGATGGTCAGCGCCGGCACCGACATCGGCACGCCGGCCTCGACCGCGGCCTGCCGCGCCGGAATCTGACCGGCGCCGGCCTGCAGCACCTGCCCCATGATCACGTACTGGACCTGGTCCGGGCTGACCCCGGCCCGCTCCAGCGCGGCCTTGATGGCGATCCCGCCCAGCTTCGTGGCCGGAAGGTCCTTGAGGTTGCCCAGCAGCCGGCCCATCGGGGTCCGCGCGCCGCTGACGATCACCGAAGCCATGCCTGCCTCCGAGGGGGGTGCCGAGCTGTACGCCTTAACGATTGTTCGGTCAGACTAGCGCCATGACTGAGAACTCCTCCGCCGAGCCTGGTGCCGACTCCGTCACAGACATCGGGCTTCGCAAAATCGACCACGTCGGGATCGCCGTGGCCGACCTGGACGCCGCCATCGACTTCTACCAGCGGACGTTCGGGATGCGCTGTGTGCACGTCGAGACCAACGCCGAGCAGGGCGTGCGGGAGGCGATGCTGGCCGTCGGGCCGACCACCGAGGGTGGCTGCGTGCAACTGCTCGCCCCGCTCTCCCCGGAGTCGACGATCGCCAAGTTCCTGGACCGCAACGGTCCGGGTGTGCAGCAGGTCGCGTACACGGTGGTGGACATCGACGCGGCGTGCGCGGCGCTGCGCGCCCGGGGGATGCGGCTGCTCTACGACACACCGCGGCGCGGCACCGCGGACAGCCGGATCAACTTCGTCCACCCGAAGGACGCCGGTGGCGTCCTCGTCGAACTGGTCCAACCCGCCCCCACCGCCCACTGACCCCCGCACGTGGCGCACCGTCCCGCGCCACGTGCGCGCACGTCAGTGCGCGGTTGGTGGGGCGGCCGGACACCTTCACGCATCGGCGGATGCAGTTTTTCACAGAGGACTTCCCGGCCTAGCTACCGTTCAGTAACGTCCGGCCCCACCGGAGCGCGACCGGGGTCGGATGTGTCGAATGCCGACATGGCGGTCGTGACCCACCGGCGCCGACGATGGCAGCACCCGGGCCCGTGCGGGTGCGGACGAACCGGAGGTCACCGTGCAGGACATCCTCGAAGCGATCATGGCGGCGGAGGAATCGAACGATCCGGACCGCGAACTCGCCGGCGTCGCCGGGCTGCCCGTACCGGAGAGTTACCGAGGCGTCGTGGTCCGCGCCGAGGAGGCCCGGATGTTCGACGGCATGCCCACCCGGGACAAGGACCCGCGCAAGGCGTTGCACGTCCAGGAGGTGCCGACGCCGGAGCTGGCGCCGGGCGAGGCGTTGGTCGCGGTGATGGCCAGCGCGATCAACTACAACACGGTGTGGACCAGCATCTTCGAGCCGCTGCCCACCTTCAGGTTCCTCCAGCGCTACGGCCGGGTCTCCGAGCTGACCCGCCGGCACGACCTGCCGTACCACGTCGTCGGCTCGGACGCGGCGGGCGTGGTGCTGCGCACCGGTCCCGGGGTGACCCGCTGGGCACCCGGCGACGAGGTGGTCGCGCACTGCCTCTCCGTCGAGCTGGAGGACGCCGCCGGGCACGACGACACCATGCTGGACCCGCAGCAGCGGATCTGGGGCTTCGAGACCAACTTCGGTGGGCTGGCCGAGCTGGCGGTGGTCAAGGCCAACCAACTGATGCCCAAGCCACGGCACCTGAGCTGGGAGGAGGCGGCCAGCCCCGGGCTGGTCAACTCCACCGCGTACCGGCAGCTCGTCTCGCATCACGGGGCCAACATGAAGCAGGGCGACGTGGTGTTGATCTGGGGCGCCTCCGGCGGCCTCGGCGGATACGCCACCCAGATGGCAATCAACGGTGGCGCGATCCCCGTCTGCGTCGTCTCCTCGCCGGAGAAGGCGGAGCTGTGCCGCCGGATGGGTGCGGACCTGGTCATCGACCGGGCGGCGGAGGGTTTCCGCTTCTGGAAGGACGAGGAGACCCAGGACCCGGACGAGTGGAAGCGCTTCGGCGAGCGGATCCGCGAGCTGACCGCCGGCGAGGACCCGGACATCGTCTTCGAGCACCCGGGTCGGGAGACCTTCGGCGCCAGCGTCTACGTGGCCCGGCGCGGTGGGACGATCGTCACCTGCGCCTCCACGAGCGGCTTCCAGCACCAGTACGACAACCGTTACCTCTGGATGCACCTCAAGCGGATCGTCGGCAGCCACTTCGCCAACTACCACGAGGCGTGGCAGGCCAACCGTCTGGTCGCGCTCGGCAAGGTGCACCCGACGGTGTCCCGCACCTACTCCCTGGAGCAGACCGGTCAGGCCGCGTACGAGGTGCACCGCAACGCCCACCAGGGCAAGGTCGGGGTGCGTTGCCTCGCACCGACGGACGGCCTGGGCGTACGCGACGGGGAGCTGCGGGCCCGGCACGAGGAGGCGATCAACCGCTTCCGGGGGCACTGACCGGCACCGCCGGTCCGGGGCACTGGCCGGCACCGCCGGCCCGGGGCACTGACCGGCACCGCCGGCCGGACGGATGAACGCTCGATGGCCAATGCGCTGATCGGACATTGTTCTTCCGCTCCCATTAGCGGAAAACCCGCCCGGATCGAACAAAGGGCCTCGGGGTAACCCCGGGGCCCTTTTCCGCGTCACGCTCCGTGGCGTCCGACCCGCCCGGGACCTGCCAAGATCGGCGATTGGTCCCCCTCCGCCGATGGCGGGAGTTGACCATGTAAAGAGGCCACGAAAGCTGCGCACCGCTCTTGCGAAGCACCCTGGGGCGTCTGCCAGTATGTCCCAATGCCCCAGCAGCAGTCCTCCCCTCTCGCGTTCTTCGATAACGCGAACTCGCAGCCAGACTTCACCGTCGGCCTGCGCGGTTACAACACTCACCAGGTCGATGACTTCCTCGGCCGGATGACCGCCGCGCTGACCCAGTCCGAGCAGGCCCGTGCCGAGGCCGAGCAGCGGATGAACGACGCCCAGCGTCGGCTCCGCCAAGCCGAACAGCGCATGAGTGCGCTGGAGCAGAAGCTCACCGACACGAACAAGCAGCTCGAAGAGAACAGCCGGCCCACCCTCTCCGGCCTCGGCACCCGCGTCGAGCAGATCCTCCGGCTCGCCGAGGAGCAGGCGAACGACCACCGCAACGAGGCGAAGCGCGAGTCCGAGGGCATCCTCTCCGCCGCCCGCCTCGAGGCCCGCGAGATCACCGACAAGGCGCGTGCCGAGGCCGCGGCCATGAAGGCCAGCGCCGAGCGAGAGGCGGGCAACCTGCGCACGGCCGCCGAGCGCGAGGCCGCCGAGGTCCGGGTGCAGGCCCGCCGTGAGGCTGACACGCTGCGCGCGGACGCCGACCGCGAGACCAAGCAGCTGCGTACCGTGACGGCGCACGAGGTCGCCGAACTGAAGTCGACAGTCGAGCGGGAGGTGGCCACCCTTCGGGCCACCGCCGAGCGGGAGATCACCCAGCAGCGGGCCAAGGCCGCCCGCGAGGCTGAGGAGAAGCGCGCCGAGGCGACCAAGCTGCTGACCGACGCGCGGGACAAGCGCGACAAGGACCTTCAGGCTCTGGAGCTCCAGCTGGCCGAGCGGCGGGAGAAGTCCGAGCGCGAGGAGTCCGAGCGGCACGCTGCACAGGTCTCGCAGACCCAGAAGATGGTCAGCGAGGCCGAGCAGCGTGCTCGGGCCGCGCAGGAGCGGGCGAAGGAGATCGAGCAGCGCGCCGAGGCCCGCCGGGTCGAGTCGGAGCGCAACGCCGCCGAGACGGTGGACAAGGCCAAGGCGCACTCCGAGAAGACCCTCAACGAGGCAAAGGCCGAGTCGCAGCGTCTGCTCTCCGAGGCCCGTACCGAGGCGGAACTGACCACGCAGGCCGCCCGCCGCGAGGTCGAGGACCTCACCCGGCAGAAGGACGCGGTCACCTCGCAGCTGGGCCAGATGCTCTCCGGGCTCGCCGGCATCGTTCCGGGGATGCCCGCTGCCGCCCCGGCGGCCAAGCCGGAAGCCAAGAAGACCGACGGCGGTCAGGAGCGGGTGCCGGCGGAGACCACCGGCTGACGCGAGGCGTCAGGTCGGGGCATCGAACGGCGCGAGGTGACACCGGGTAACCGGTGCAACCTCGCGCCGTATGCGTTTCCCAGCCGGTGGTATCCCTTGCCCGCAACGGAGTGAAGTAGCTCGCACAAGGCGCGTCCGTATCGCCCCAGCAGGCCCTGTTGCGTGTGAGGATGGGGGCATGTCGCACGGCGAGGAACTGTTCGCTCTCGGCGGGGACGTGACGACGGAGCCCAGCTTCGAGTCCGCTCTGCGGGGGTACGAGAAGAAACAGGTTGATCGGTATGTCGCTCGTGCCGAGCACGAGATCGCGACCCTCGCCTCCGAACGGGAACAGGCGTATACACAGATCCACAAGCTCGCCGGCCAGGTCGAGGTGCTCCAGCGTGACCTGACGCAGGTCCGCAAGCAGATGAACGTGGTCGACCGGGCCTCGTTCCGCCACCTCGGCCCACGGGTCGAGTCGATCCTCACGCTCGCGGAGGAGCAGGCCGAGCAGATCGTGTCCGACGCGAACGTGGAGATCGAGGCCCGTCGCGCCGCAGCCGAGCACATCATCGAGGAGGCCCGCCAGCAGGCCGCGCGGGCCCTGAAGGACTTCGAGATCGCCCTCGCCGCGCGCCGCTCGGAGGAGGAGCGGCACAGCGCCGCCCGACGGGCCGAGGCCGAGGCCACTCTGCGGTCCGCCAAGGACGAGTCGGCGCAGTTGCGCAAGGCGGCGCAGGACGCGCTGGCGAAGGCCCAGCAGGAGGCCACCCAGCTGCGGGACACCGCCAAGGAGATCCACGCCCGCGCGCAACAGGAGTCGACCAAGCTGCGCGAGACGGCCCGGGAGACACTGGCCAACGCCCAGCAGGAGGCCAGCGACCTGCGCGGGGCCGCCAAGGAGGTGCACGCCAAGGCCCTCCAGGAGGCCAAGCGGCTCACCGACACCGCGACCGAGGCGGGCCGGGCCAGCCACGCCAAGGCCCAGCAGGAGGCAAAGCAGATCATCGACGACGCGTCGATGGCCGGACGCTCCACCCGCGCCAAGGCGCTGCAGGAGGCGGAGCGGCTGACCACGCAGGCCGCCGAGGCGGGCAAGCGCAGCCGTGCCGAGACCGAGGCGTACGTGCAGCGGATGCGCACCGAGACCGAGGCGTACGTGCAGCACACCCGGGCGCAGACCCAGCAGGAGCTGGGCGCCTGGCGGGCCGGGGTGGAGCAGGAGGTCAACTCGCGTCGCGAGGCGGCCGACCGGGAGTTGGCGCAGCGTCGGTCCACTGCCGAACAGGAGTTCGCCAAGCGCCGCGACGAGCTGGACAAGCAGCACACGTCCCGCCAGCAGGAGCTGGAGACCGGGTTCGCCAGCCGTCAGCAGGAGTTGGAGGCGGGTTTCACCAGCCGCCGCGACGAGTTGGAAACCGAGTACACGGGACGCAAGAACGAGCTGGAGACCGAGTACACGAGCCGGCGGGATCAGCTGGAAACCGAATACTCCACGCGCAAGAACGAGATCGAGCAGGGCGCGGCCGGGATTCGGCAGGCGGCCGAGCAGGACGCGGCGGCTCTTCGCCAGCGGTCCGAGGCGGAGGCCGCCGAGCTGCTGAGCCGGGCCGAGACCGAGGCCGGCGGCAAGCGCCGCGAGGCCGACGAGCACGTGGCGGCCTCCCGTCGGCAGTTCGAGGAGTACGCGGCCACCACCCAACAGCACCTGGCCACCACTCAGCAGCACCTGGCGGCCACACAGCAGGAGTCCGCGGCGGGCCGACAGCAGCTCGCCCAGGTGATGCTGGAGATCGCCCAGGCTCAGCAGCAGCTCGCCGACCTGCGCCAGGAGACCTGGAAGGCTCGGCAGGAGTCGGACGAGCTGCAGCGGCAGATGACCGAGGCGCGGTTGCAGAGCGTCGCTGGTCCGATCGATGGCCCAACCACGCCGGCCGCCGGTAATGGTGCGAGCCGGAACGCGGCCGACGAGAAGGCCGCGACCGTCTCCGGCACGGCGACCACCGACGCGGGCGCGTCGTCGGGGTTGGGAGCGGCCAACGGTCTCAAGACCGAGTCCGCCGACACCCGGCAGCCGGCGAACGCCGGGGCCGAGAGTGCCGGGCAGTCCACGTCCCGGCCGGTGGCCGAGCCGGTGACCACCGTCGACGGGGGCGCGGCCAGCGCCGGGGTGGACGGGGAGCCGACCGTGGCCGCCGTTCCGGGCGAGGGTGGCCGGGGCGCCAAGCCGACCAAGATCACCAGCACCGGTGAGAACGGCAAGCGACCCAGCAAGCCGACCACCGACGAACGCAGCGCCAAGCCCAGCAAGGTCACCATCGAGAAGGACTGACGGGTACGCCCCCAGCGCTGACTCGGGTGCGCGCCGAGATCTTGGACAGTTCCCGTCCCGCGTTGACGGAAACTGTCCAAGATTCAGATGTGCGTCGGATGGCGTTGGGATGGGGTGGGGCTCCAGCCGGCCGCGACGAGGGCACGCCGGACGGCGCCGGCGACCTCGTCGGGACGGGCGCGGACCAGCCAGGCCGGAAAGCGCAGGATCCGGTCGCCGCTGGTCCAGACGTCGTTCTGCCGACGCATGTCGTCTGCCCATTGCCGGGCGTCCATGTGGTGCGCGCCGTCGACTTCGACATGCACCCGCCACTGCCGCCAGTACGCGTCCAGCCAGCGGTTGCGGCCAGCCGCGTCCACCCGATGCTCCTGAAGATCAGGTACGGGCAGCCGGTGCCGGCGACAGAGGCGCAGGAAGTCGATCTCCGAGAGCGCCTGCGCGCCGCCGGCGATGTCACCGACGGTCTGTTGGATCAGGTGCCGGCGGGGCGCTCGCGGGAGGACGTCGAGCACGGTCTGCAACTCCTCGGGAAGCACCCGCCGCTGCTGACAACCGGCTGCCAGCACCCCCTGCGCCTCCTCCACTCCGACTGCCCAGCCCGCCGCGTCGACGAGTGCTCTGGCCGTCGTGGTGCGCGGTGGACGGGCGAGTTGCCGGTGCGAGTCCGGCAGCACCGACGTGCGATGCACCACTACCGCGGGCATGTCGATGGGGAGGCGACGCAGCGAGGTCCGTGCGGCACGGCGGGCGGCCGGCACCTGCACGTGCAGAGGCTCACGGCGCAGCCCGCGTACCCCGGCTTCGGTGGCGGCGGTTACCCCGGCCAGCATCGCGCCTGGTCCGGCGGCCAGCACCGCGACCCAGAGCTGCTGGTCGCGGCTCAGGCGACCGTTGCCGGTCAACAGGATCCCACGGCAGATCGACCGCCAGCGGCCGGAGCGGATTCGCCCACGGACTGCCCCCTCGCTGAGCAGGCTGGAGACCTGCGCGGTCGTCAGCACGCCCGCCTGCTCGAAGGCGAGCCAGTCGAGTGCGTCGGCGTCATCGGCAGGCAGCATCCGAACAGCGTTCACCGCCGCGAGCCCGCCACACCACCAGATCTTGGACAGTTTCCGTCAACGCGTAACGGGAACTGTCCAAGATCTGCGCGTGGGCTGGGTCTGGAGGGTGCCGACGGTGGTTGGGTGGGGCACCTGGAGCGCCGGATTGACGGTCTCGTGGTCGATGGTGACCATGGGGTGGCTACGCTGCTGGCGCGCTGGGAGATGATCACAAACGTCCGCCGCCAGTCGATCGAACTGGTGCGGGACGTTCCGCGTGGCGGTCGTTCGTGACCACCACCCGTCATCCCACCGCCTGAGTCGGGAGGTCTCTGGTGCCGCAGCACGACCCGTCCGGCGACGACCCGGGCGTGACCCCGGGGCCACCGCCAGCGGAAAACCCACCGGCGGAGACGCCACCGTCTGCGAAGACGCGACCACAGGCGGAGACGCCACCGCCTGCGGAGACGCCGCCACCGGTGCCGGTTCCCGCTCCGGGAATCGACCCGGACGAGCCACCGGCGGTTCCGTCCGGGAAGTTCGGCACACCGGGGCGTCCGCTGCGGCGCAGCAGCTTCCTGATCGGGTTCACCGGGGCGTTGGGTGTGCTGCTGGCGTACACCCTCTATCTGGGGATTCGCAATGCCGGCGGCATCCTGGTGCTGGTGGTGATCGCGCTCTTCCTGGCGGTCGGCCTCAACCCGGCGGTGGTCCGGCTTCGCCGCTGGGGCGTGCCGCACGGCCTGGCGGTGGCGGCCGTCGCGTTGACCGTGGTGCTGCTGCTCTGCGGCGGCGTGGTCGCACTGGTTCCGCCGATCGTGACGCAGTCGGGACAGTTCGTCGACCAGATCCCGAACCTGCTCGACGAGTTGCGCCGCAATCCGACGGTCAATGACCTGGTGGAGCGGTACGACGTGGTGGAGCGCGTGCAGGGCGCGGCCAACGCGCAGACCGTCGGCCGGGCGCTCGGCGGGGTGCTGGGCGGCGCACAACTGATCTTCGGCACGGTGTTCCGGACGCTGACGGTGCTGGTGCTGACGATCTATTTCCTGGCCTACTTCAACAAGCTTCGCGCCCTGGGCTACTCGTTGGTGCCCCGGTCGCGGCGCGAGCGGGTGCAGCTGATCGGCGACGAGATCCTGGCCAAGGTCGGGGCCTACATGGTCGGCGCGCTGAGCATCGCGGTGCTGGCCGGCGCGACCACCTTCGTCTTCGCGCTGATCGTCGGGCTGCCGTACCCGTTCGCGCTGGCCGTGGTGGTGGCGGTGACCGACCTGATCCCGCAGATCGGCGCCACCCTGGGCGCGGTGATCGTGAGCCTGGTCGGCTTCGCCGCCGACCTGCCCACCGGCATCGCCTGCGCGGTCTTCTTCCTCGTCTACCAGCAGGTGGAGAACTACCTGATCTACCCGAAGGTGATGCGGCGCTCGGTGGAGGTCAACGAGGTGGCCGCCCTGCTGGCCGCCCTGCTGGGCGTGGCGCTGCTGGGCGTGGTGGGCGCGCTGATCGCCATCCCCACGGTGGCCGCGCTGCAACTGATCCTGCGCGAGGTGGTGCTGCCCCGCCAGGAGACCCGCTGACCCACGGCGAAGGGGGTCAGCCGGCCTGACCGGCGGCCGGCCCGGGGACGGGCGTGTCGGCGAACGAGGCGACCGTCCGGTCGGCGTACGCGCTGACGTCGCCGGCCTCCATCGGGCCGTCCCAGGTCGTCGGGAGCGGCACCTCGACGGCCGGGTTGACCCGCCGGACGATCTCGTCGAGCACCGTCTCCGCGTCGCCCACCCAGAGGTGCTTGGCGCCCGGCACGCCGACGACCTCGGCCTGCGGCACGGCGGCGAACCGCTCCCGCGCCTCGGTCGGGCGCAGGTAGTCGTCGAACTCGGGCACCAGCGCCGTCAGCGGCCGACCCGAGGCGGCCCAGGTGGTCAGGTCCTCGGGTGTCGAGAAGCGTAGCGGCGGGGAGAGCAGGATCGCCCCGGCGACAGCCGGGTCGCAGCCGTACTTCAGGGCCAGGTCGGTGCCGAACGACCAGCCGACGAGCCAGATGTTGGGCAGCTCGGCGAACTCCGCGTACTCGATGGCGGCGGCCACGTCGTACCGCTCCCCCACCGCGCCGTCGAAGGTGCCCTCGCTGGTGCCGCGCAGGCTGCTGGTGCCCCGGGTGTTGAACCGCAGCACGGCCAGGTCGGCCAGGGCCGGCAACCGCCAGGCCGCCTTACGGAAGACGTGGCTGTCCATCATCCCGCCGTGGGTGGGCAGCGGGTGCAGGCAGACCAGGGTGGCCACCGGCGGCCGGTCGGCCGGCAGGGCCAGCTCGCCGACCAGCCGCAGACCGTCGGCGGTGTGCAGCTCGATGTCCTCCCGGCGGCCGGGCAGGATCGACGACGCGCGGATCGCTGTGCTCACCGCCCAAGTGTGTCGTGAAGTCACCGCCGCCGCCCACCCAGGCACGAACAGCGTGATCCAGGTCGCTGAGCCGCTGCGCGGACACGGCGCGCGCGGCCCCCGGCCGGGTTGGTCAGTAGCGCGGGGTGCCGCGGCCGCGCTGCACCGCCGGGCCACGCCGATCCCGGGCTCGCCAGCAGCCGCTGTGCCAGTGTCGCCGGTCGGTCAGGTCACCCAGGCCGTCGGCCGGCCAGGCCACCAGGTGCGCCACCCCCGGCCGGATCTCCTGGTCACAGCCGGGGCAGCGGTACGTCTTGACGGACGCCCCCGCGCCGATTCCGCGTACCTGCCAGGCGCCGTCGGTCCACTGCTGCACCGAGGCGACACCCTGCCGGACCCGATCGGCGTCCAGGTTGGCGTTGTCGTCCCGGCGAGGGCGATTGCGACGGGGGCTCACAGTCACCAAGGTTACGGTCACTTCCAGCTGGCCGGCTCGCCAAGGTCGTCGGCGACCCGGAGCCCGCCGATAACCGTGCTGACCTCGGCGTCCGTGGGCGGGCGCTCCCAGCGGTTCTCGTGCCCCATGGACAGCAGGGTGTGCGGAATGCCGAGCACGTGCCAGAAGTCACCCATGTCGAACACCGGCCTGCCGGCGATCTCGCGGTTGGCCTTGGACCGGTCGGGCGAGGATGGGCGGGGTGAGTAGTAGAGCCGCACCGGCAGGGTGCCCGCGCCCTGGAGAGCGACCGTGAGCGCCGCTTCGGTCTGATCCGAAGCCGCGACGGGCCTCTGGGTCGGCGTGGTGGTTCCCGCCACGTTCACGATGCTGGGCCAGGCCAGCTGACGCACCGCCACCTCGCACGCGCTGATCCGGGCACCTGGCGGCAGAGCGGTCAGTCGGACCGGGGCGACACAGCGGCGGGCTTCGTCGAACCGAAGCGCCGCGGCCGCTCGTTGGACCTCGGCACTGGTCTCGCCGAGGGTCGCGACCCGGACATACAGGCCCGGGACGGGCTGCCAGCGCAGCACCCACCCCTTCGCGACCCGGTCGAGCTGACGGATCACCCCGTTGTACCGAGATGCGGAGTCGACGTCCGGGCCGGGCGAGGGAAGATCCTTCTCGCTGTCGGCGGCGTTCACTCTGTCGGGGCCGATGTCCCGAAGCTGGCTCGGGTCACCGGTCTCGGCCGTCCGTGGGTCGGCAGCAACGATCACCAGAGCCTGCACACCGCCACCCAGGTCCAGTCGCATGCTCTCGACCTGAGCTGCGGAGCGCCAGGCGACCGGCTTCGCTGCTGACGGATCGACCCCGAAGTGCAGCAGCTGGGGGTCGGAGCCGATCAGGGCGGGGCTCGCCGCTGCCCCCGGAATCCCCGGTGCTCGGGGCGGCGTGACCACGACCAGGCTGGGCGTGACTGCCGGCTGTGGCGGCGCGGCCGACGGCGTACGGAGGGCCACACCGGCCCCGAGCAGCACCGCGACGCCGAGCGCTGTCCCGATGACGGCGCGCCGTCGCCGCCGACGGGTTCGTCCCCCGTGCACCGCCGCCGTCAGCAGGCTGTCGGTGTCCACGGGTCCGTCGGCCTGCTCCCGGAGTACCCGTGCGATCCGCTCGTCGAGGTTGGTCACGGCCGGCTCCCGTTCGTCGTGGGAACGCCGTGGCGCTCCCGCAGCTGGCTGAGCGCACGCATCGCATGGGTGCGGACGGTGACCGGGGAACAGCCGAGAATCTGGGCGATTGTCGCGTCGTCGAGGTCCTCGTAGTAGCGCAGCACGAGCACCGCGCGCTGCCGGTCGGGCAGGCCGAGGATCAGCCGCCACATCTCGTCCCGGTCGGCCGCGTCGCCGCCCAGGTCCCCGCGCCCCGGCCGGTCGGCGAACTCGGCAGTGGCCAACTCCCGGCTGGATCGGCGGCGCCACCAGGAGGTGTTGGCGTTGACGAGCATCCGGCGCACGTAGACGTCCGGATGGTCGGCACGGGCGATCTTCCGCCAGTGCACGTACGCGCGCGCCAACACGTCCTGGGTGAGGTCCTCGGCCCGGTGCTCGTCACCGGTCAGCAGCCGGGCCAGCCGGACGAGCGCCGGCCCGCGACTGCTGACGTATTCCTCGAAGGTCACACCACTGAGACGCCGTCACCGGCGCCCGCTGTTGACACCGGTCAGCGGTGCGAGTGGTCGCGGAAGCCGCGTCGGGTCTTGCGACCCAGGTAGCCGGCGGTGACCAGGTGCTCCAGCAGCGGCGCGGGCGCGAAGCCCGGCTCGCGCAGCTCCAGGTACAGCTCGCGCTGGATCGCCAGCGCGACGTCCAGCCCGACCACGTCGAGCAGCTCGAAGGGACCCATCGGGTAGCCGCAGCCCAGCTTCATGGCGTGGTCGATGTCGTCGGCCGTCGAGTAGCTGGCCTCCAGCATCTTCACCGCGTCGTTCAGGTACGGGAAGAGCAGCGCGTTGACGATGAACCCGGACCGGTCGCCGCAGACCACACCGGTCTTGCCGAGCGCGGCGCAGACGGCACGGGCGGTGGCGGTGGCCTCCGGTGAGGTGCGGATGGTCCGCACGACCTCCACCAGCGGCATGACCGGCGCCGGGTTGAAGAAGTGCAGTCCCACCACGTCGGCCGGTCGGTGGGTGGCCATCGCCACGTCGATCACCGGCAGGGACGAGGTGGTGGTCGCCAGCACGACGCCCGGCTTGCAGATCTCGTCGAGGCTCGCGAAGAGGGCCTTCTTGACGCTCAACTCCTCGACCACCGCCTCGACCACCAGGTCGACGTCGGCGAGGTGGTCGAGGGTGGCCGACCAGCTGATCCGGCCGAGCGCGGCGTCCCGGTCGGCCTCGGTGAGCTTGCCGCGCACCACGCCCTTGTTCAGCGAGGTCTTCACCGCCTCGCAGACCGCCGCGGACTTCTCCGCGCCGCGGGTCACCGACACGACCTCGTAGCCGGCCGTCGCGAACACCTCGATGATGCCGGTGGCCATCGTCCCGGAGCCCACGATGCCGACCTTTGCGATGGCGCGCGCGCCGTCGGCCAGCCCGGCCTCCGTGGCCGGCGGCGTCGCCTCGTCCGGTACGACCACCGGCGAGCCGGGCCGCTCGTAGGTGTAGAAGCCCCGGCCGGACTTCCGGCCGAGCAGTCCCGCCGTCACCATCTGCTTGAGCAGCGGCACGGGGGCGTGTCGGCGGTCCCGCCCGCCGCGCCGGTACATGGTGTCCAGAATCTCGTACGCGGTGTCCAGGCCGATCAGGTCCATCAGCGCCAGCGGGCCCATCGGCAGACCGCAGCCGAGCTTCATCGCGGCGTCGATGTCCTCCCGGGCGGCGTAGTGCGACTCGACCATGGCGACCGCGTGGTTGAGGTAGCCGAAGAGCAGCGCGTTGGCGATGAAGCCGGCCCGGTCGTTGATGGTGACGTCGACCTTGCCGAGCCGGGCGCAGAGCGCCTCGACGTCGGCGACCACCTCGGGCGAGGTGACGACGGTGCGGACCACCTCGACCAGCTTCATCACCGGCGCCGGGTTGAAGAAGTGGATGCCGATCACCTGGTTGGGCCGGGTGGTGGCCACCGAGATCTCGGTGACGCTCAGCGACGAGGTGTTGGTGGCGAGAATGGCCTCCGGCCGGCAGACCCGGTCCAGTTCGGCGAAGATCCGCTGCTTGAGGTCGAGGTGCTCGGGCACCGCCTCGATGACCAGGTCGACGGAGTGCAGCGCGGGCAGCCCGACCGCGAAGTGCACCCGCTCGTGCAGGGCGTCGCGGTCCGCCGCGGCGAGCTTGCCCTTCGCGACCGCGCGGTCGGTGGAGGCGGTGAGGGTGGCCCGGCCCCGTTCCAGCGCCGGCTCGGAGATCTCGACCGCGACCACGTCGATGCCGTTGCGGGCGAAGACCTCCACGATGCCGGCACCCATGGTGCCCAGCCCCACCACACCCACGGTGCTGAACTCGCGCGCCACGACCGGCCTCCCCAGACACTCCGCACGGCCCCTGAACGGCCGCTAAGGTTATGCGCGCGAGTCTGCCACGTGGCGCTTGGTTGTCGAGACGCCGTGGCATATTTCACCGCCGACGACGTGGGGCCGCTAGGCGGCCGGCGCGCTGGTCAGGGCCAGCAGTTCCGCGACGAACTCCGCCGGCCGCTCCAGGTGCGGGCTGTGTCCGCAGCCGGGCAGCACCACCTCGTGGTACGCGCCGCCGGCCGCCGCGTACCGCTCCAGCACCGACCGGGTCTGGCCCACCATCGGCTGCGGCGGGCAGGCCTCCTCGCCGGGCCAGTCGGGTACGAGACCCAGCGAGCCCAGGTACGCCAGGTCGAACAGCGAGGTGTCCGAGACGATGACGTCGGCGTCGCCGCGTACCCAGGTGATCGGGGGCTTGTCGGCGACGGCCACCAGCTCGTCGGCGAGCCGGAACCAGGTCGGCGCGAGCGCGTTGAGCACACCACGTCTCCCCGGCGCGGTGCCCGGCCAGTTCGTCGAGGGCGCCGCCGTGCCCGGGTAGTTGTCGTCCCCGGTGGCGGTGGAGAGCACCGTGTCCAGGAGCAGGTCCTCGTCCGCGCCCAGTGCCGCCGGATCGGCCACATAGGTGGCGCGCAGGACCGCGCGCGGGCTGGCCGGGGCGTCCGCGCTCCGATCGCCGGCGGCGAGCCGGGCGACGAAGTCCGGATTCGCCGTGCCCGCGCCGGTGCCGGCGAAGTCGGGAGTGGTGGGTGTGCCGGTCAGATCGCGGGTGCCGCCGAAGCCGTACGGGGAGACCGGTGCCGCGAGCAGCAGCGCGCCCACCCGGTCTGGATGGTCGACGAGGAGACGCATCGCCACCCCGCCCCCGAGGGAGTGCCCGACGACCACCGGGCGGGTGTCGTTGGCACCGAAGAGCGTCGGGTCGTCCAGGAGGGCGGCCACGTCGTCGGCGAAGTCCCGCAGGCCCCGGGTGGCGTCCACCGGGGCGGTCGCGGAGTCGCCGTACCCGCGCAGGTCGGGGGCGACCACCCGCAGCGTCGGCGGCAGCCGCCGGACCAGCGGCTCCCAGAACAGCGCGGAGGAGCAGTTGCCGTGGATCAGCAGCACCGGGATGCAGTCCGGCGGGCCGGCCACCCGGACCGCCTGGGTGATGCCGTTCGCCGTGACGCTCCGCTGCTCGGTTTCCATCCGCGGGATGGTGCCACGCCCGCCGGCGCGGGTCCAGGTGCCGGACAGCCACCCCGGGTGCGGCCCAGGTGTGGGCCACACCCGGGTCGGCGGGCGCTGGTCAGCGGCGGACGCTGGGCGGCGCGGCCAACGGCAGCGGCAGTGTCGGTCGGACGTCCCGCCGGGACGGGCCGAAGCTGAGCCCCACCGGATCGGTGTGTGCCACCCCCGGGTCGAACAGGCGCAGTTCGGTACGGCCGAGTCGGATCACGTCACCGTCGGAGAGAAGCTCGACCTCGGTGATCCGGCGGTCGTTGAGCCAGGTGCCGTTTGTCGAGCCGAGATCCCGCAGCGACGGACCCTCCGGGGCCAGCCATACCTCGGCGTGGCGGCGGCTCAGGTGCGGGTCGCTGATGACGACGTGACCGGTCGGTGCTCGACCGACCACCTGTGGTTCGATCCGAAGTCGGAAACTCGCTCCGCGCATCGGCCCACCCGCCACCGTCAGCAGCGGTCTAAGTTCCGGATGTTCCTCCATGGACAGTCAGCCCTCCACCCCACACCGTTACTCCGCGCGTCAGCCTGCCATCAGACGGTAGTCATCGATACCGCCCAGCCGGTCAGCTCCTCGCCACCTCCCGGCTACCCGCCGTTCGACGATTCGGGCGGATCGCGTTCACCATCAGCGCCTTGGCCTGCACTGATCAACGATCAGGCGCAGCCGCACGACGCCGGGCCGGTCGGCCACGATCTGGACCTACCGGTGAGTAATCCTCGGGTCTAGACTTCCGCCATGACGGCTGTGCAGGTCCCCGGTCTTCCGGTCATCGAGGCGGGTCGGCTGGTCTCCACCAGCCCGGCCACCGGCGCCGAGGCCGGCCGCTTCGCGGTCGCGACCGACGCCGACGTGCGGCGGGCCGTCGAGGACGCCCGCGCCGCCGGCGGGTGGTGGGCCGGGCTCGGCTTCACCGACCGCCGCGAACGGATGCTGCGCTGGCGCGCCCTGCTCGCCAAACGCATCGAGGAGCTGGCCGAGCTGGTGCACGTCGAGGGTGGCAAGCCGACCGCCGACGCCATCGTCGAGATCGTCACCGCGATCGAGCACATCGACTGGGCCGCCCGCAACGCCAGCCGTGTGCTCGGCCCGCGCCGGGTGCGGTCCCGGCTCATCCTCGCCGAGTTCTCCGGTCACCTCGAATACCAGCCGCACGGCGTGGTGGGCGTGATCGGGCCGTGGAATTATCCGGTCTTCACGCCGATCGGTTCCGCCGCGTACGCGTTGGCCGCGGGTAACGCCGTGGTGCTCAAGCCGAGCGAATACACCCCGGCCGCCGGCCAGTGGCTGGTGGACAGCTTCGCCGAGGTGGTGCCCGAGCACCGGGTGTTCAGCGCCGTCCACGGGCTGGGCGACGTGGGCGCCGCGCTGTGCCGCTCCGGGGTCGACAAGCTCGCCTTCACCGGCTCGACCGCCACCGCCCGCAAGGTGATGGCCGCCTGCGCCGAGACGCTGACCCCGGTACTGATCGAGGGCGGCGGCAAGGACGCCATGATCGTCGACAGCGACGCCGACCTGGACGCCGCGGCCGAGGCGTGCGTCTGGGGCGGCATGACCAACGCGGGCCAGACCTGCATCGGCATCGAGCGGGTGTACGCGGTCGACTCGGTCTTCGACGCCTTCGTCGACAAGGTGGTCGCCCGCGCCGGTCGGTTGACAGTGGGGCCGGAGGGCACCGACATCGGGCCGATCACCATGCCCCGGCAGATCGACGTGATCCGCCGGCACATCGACGCGGCGATCGACTCCGGTGGGCGCGCCGTGCTCGGTGGTCCGAGCGCCGTGCAGCCGCCGTACGTGCACCCGACCGTGCTCGTGGACGTCCCGGAGGAGTCGGCCGCCGTCCAGGAGGAGACGTTCGGCCCCACGCTGACCATCAGCCGGGTCCGCGACGCCGACGAGGCCGTCACCCGCGCCAACGCCCTGCCGTACGGCCTCGGGGGTTCGGTCTTCGGCCGGCGGCGGGCGGTGTCCATCGCGCGGCGGCTGCGCTCCGGCATGGCCTCGATCAACTCCAGCCTGACCTTCGCCGGCATGTCCACCCTGCCGTTCGGCGGGGTCGGCGACTCCGGCTTCGGGCGGATCCACGGGGAGGACGGGCTGCGCGAGTTCGGCCGAGCCAAGGCGATCACCCGCCGTCGGGCCCGGTCGCTGTTGCCGTCGATGACCTTCGAGCGCACCCCGACCGACGTGGCCCGACTCGTCAAGGCCATCAAGGTGATGTACGGCAGATGAGTGTCGGATAACCGATCTCGACGAAGATCGGCGTATCCACATGTTTATACGTGGTGTCGGCGGCGGTACATTGCGTTAAATGGGCCCCAATCGATTGCGCTACCGCCTTGTCGACAGCGACCAGTCGTGGAGTGCGCGGCGGCGCCGGCATCGCTCGGACTGGTTGGCACGCACCTTCCCCGAGATCGGCGACATGCACGTGGTCGATCTCGGCGGCCGGCTCGGCACCTGGCACCGCGCGACCGTCCGGCCGGCCCGGGTCACCGTCATCAACCTGGAGCAGCCGCCCGCCGTCGTGCCGGACTGGGCCCACGTCGAGCAGGCCGACGCCTGCGACCTGCCCGCACGACTCGCCAGGACCGAGTACGACCTGGTCTTCTCCAACTCCGTCCTGGAGCACGTGGGCGGGCACGAACGCCGGCTACGCTTCGCCGCCGCCGCCCGCGCGATGGCCGACCGGCACTGGGTGCAGACGCCCTACCGCTACTTTCCCATCGAGCCACACTGGATCGCGCCCGGGATGCAGTTCCTGCCGGTACGACTGCGCACCGCGCTCGCCCGCCGTTGGCCGCTGGGCCACAAGCCGACCCGCAGCCACGACGCCGCCATCCACCAGGTGCTCTGGACCGAGTTGCTGGACCGCTCGCAGATGCGCCACTACTTCCCCGACTCGCACATGCTCGTCGAGCGGGCGTTCGGCCTGCCCAAGTCGCTGATCGCGGTGCGTACCGGCGGGTGAGCCGCTCAGAAGAGCGTCAGTTCGTCCTTCTCGATGCCCCGCAGCCGGTCGTAGTTCACGACCACGCACCGGATGCCCCGGTCCGCGGCGAGCACCCGGGCCTGCGGCTTGATCTCCTGGGCCGCGAAGACCCCGGCCACCGGGCTGAGCAGCGGGTCACGGTTCATCAACTCGAGGTATCGAGTCAGCTGCTCCACACCGTCGATGTCACCGCGCCGCTTGACCTCGACGGCGACCGCGCCGGAGTTGGCGTCCCGGCACAGCAGGTCGACCGGGCCGATCGCCGTCATGTACTCGCGGCGGACCAGCGTGAATCCCTCGCCCAACGCCCCGGGGTTGGCGGCCAACAACTCCTGGAGGTGCGCCTCCACCCCGTCCTTGCGCAGGCCCGGGTCCACCCCCAGCTCGTACGAGGTGTCCTGGAAGATCTCCTCCAGGGTGATACGCAGCTCCTCGCCGGCCTTGTTGACCACCCGCCACACGCCGGGGGCCTCCTCCAGCCGACAGGGCGGGCTCATCCAGTTCAAGGGTTTGTACGCCCGGTCGTCGGCATGGATCGACACCGACCCGTCCGCCTTCACCATCAGCAACCGGGTGGCCGGCGGCAGGTGAGCCGAGAGCCGTCCGACATAGTCCACCGAGCACTTCGCAATGACCAACCGCACCCGACGAGGGTAGCCGAGGACCCACCGGTCGCCGCCGAGCGGCACTGGCGCGTCGGTGCCATGCTGAGACCGTGTTCGAAGTCCTCACCGGCACCGGCCTCGCCGCCTCAGCGGGGCTGAACGCCTACATACCCCTGCTCGCCCTCGGCCTCCTCGGCCGCTACACCGACCTGATCGACCTTCCGAGCGGCTGGACCTGGCTCGGCAACGGCTGGGTCATCGTCATCCTGGCCGTGCTGCTCGCCGTGGAGATGGTGGCGGACAAGGTGCCCGTGGTCGACCACATCAACGACGTGGTGCAGACCGTGGTCCGACCCACAGCCGGTGGCCTGGCCTTCGGCGCCGGATCCTCGTCGGAGACGGTGACGGTCAGCGACCCGGGGAGTTTCTTCTCCTCGCACCAGTGGGTGCCTGTCGTCACCGGCGTACTGCTGGCGTTGGGCGTGCACCTGCTCAAGTCCGCGGCACGGCCGGTCATCAACGCGACCACTGCCGGGTTCGGCGCCCCGGTGGCCAGCACCGCCGAGGACGCCACGAGCGTGGTGGTCTCCCTGGTGGCGATCATCCTGCCCGTGCTGGTGCTGGCTTTCCTGCTGGGTCTGGTGGTCTTCGTCTTCTGGTTCCTCCGGCGGCGCTCGGAACGCCGCCGGGAACGCGAGGCGGCCCGCGCCGCCGGCTTTCGCGTCTGACCTGGTCGGCGGCGGATCGGCGGGCCGCCATACCCGGGTTGCGCGGGCCGACAAAAGCCTAGGATCGGGGCAAGACCTAGAGGAGGTTGGCATGACTGCAGCTTTGGAGATGCCCCGAGTCCAGGAATGCGTAGTCGCCGCGTGCGCGTACAACCAGGCGGGTGACTGCCACGCCTTCGCGATCACGATCGGCAGCATGGATCACGCGCACTGCCACACCTTCGTCGAATCGCCCATCCGGGGCGGCGTGGACGGAATGACCGCCCAGGTCGGCGCCTGCCAGCGTGCCGACTGTCGGCACAACGAGCAGTTGGAGTGCCACGCCTCGTCGATCAAGGTCGGCCCGGACAACGACCTGGCCGACTGCATGACGTACGCCGGCCGCTGACCCACCGACGGCGGGTCAGGGCAGGTCGTTGGCGCGTCGGATGACCGTCACCAGGTCGTCGATGATGTCGGTGAGGGCGAAGTCCTTCGGGGTGAAGACCCGGGCCACCCCGGCTGCCCGCAGCGTGTCGGCGTCACCGGCGGGGATGATGCCGCCCACGACCACCGGCAGGTCCGCCCGCCCGGCGGCGCGCAGCCCGTCCAGCACCGCGGGCACGGCGGCCAGATGCGACCCGGAGAGCACGGACAGCCCGACCAGGTCGACGTCCTCCTCCACGGCGGCGGCGACGATCTGCCCCGCGGTGAGCCGGATGCCCTGGTAGACGACCTCGAAACCGGCGTCGCGGGCACGTACCGCGATCTGCTCCGCGCCGTTGGAGTGCCCGTCCAGGCCGGGCTTGCCGACCAGCAGCCGCAGCCGGCCGCTGCCCAGCTCGCGGGCGGTGGCGGTGACGCGCTCCCGCACCGCGGCGAGACCCGGATCCCCGCCGCTGCCGGTGCCGCCGGCCAGACCGGTCGGCGCCCGGTACTCGCCGAAGACCTGCCGCAGCGCTCCGGCCCACTCGCCGGTGGTCACCCCGACCCGCACGCACTCCACGGTGGCCGGCATCAGGTTGGTGGTGGTCGCGGCGTCCGCACGGAGCCGGGAGAGGGCCGCGTCGACGGCGTCCGCGTCCCGATCGGCCCGCCACCGGTGTACGCCCTCCGTGGCGGCCGCCTCGACCGCCGGATCGACCTGCTCGACGGCTTCGGCGCCGGCGGCGGTCAGCGGGGAGGGTTCGGTCTCGGCGTACCGGTTGACCCCGACCACCACGTCGGCACCGGACTCCATCCGTCGCCGGCGTTCGGCCAGCGAGGCGACAAGCGCGCTCTTGAGGTAGCCGGTCTCCACGGCGGCGACGACACCGCCCAGCTCCAGCACCCTGTCCAGCTCGACCCGCGCCCCGCTGACGACCTCGTCGACGAGCGCCGTCATCACGTGCGAGCCGGCGAAGAGATCGGGATATTCGAGCAGATCCGACTCGTACGCCAGGACCTGCTGCATCCGCAGTGACCACTGCTGGTCCCAGGGGCGGGGCAGGCCGAGCGCCTCGTTCCAGGCGGGTAGCTGCACCGCGCGGGCCCGGGCGTCGCGGGACATCGTCACGCCGAGCATCTCCAGCACGATGCGTTGGATGTTGTTCTCCGGCTGTGCCTCGGTGAGGCCGAGCGAGTTGACCTGCACGCCGTAGCGGAACCGCCGTTGCCGGGCGTCGGTGACTCCGTACCGCTCCCGGGTGATCTCGTCCCACAGCACCCCGAACGCGCGCATCTTGGCGATCTCCTCGACGAAACGCACCCCGGCGTTGACGAAGAACGAGATCCGCTGCACCACGTCGCCCATCCGCTCGGGCGGCACCTGACCGGAGTCCCGGACCGCGTCGAGCACGGCGACCGCGGTGGCCAGCGCGAAACCGACCTCCTGTACGGGCGTGGCACCGGCCTCCTGGAGGTGGTACGAGCAGATGTTCACCGGGTTCCACCGGGGCATCGCCGTCAGCGTGTGGGCGATGACGTCGGCGGTCAGTCGCAGTGAGGCGGCCGGCGGGAAGATGTAGGTCCCCCGGGACAGGTACTCCTTGATGATGTCGTTCTGGGTGGTGCCGGCGCAGCGGGCCAGGTCGGCGCCCTGTTCCAGCCCCACGGTTCCGTACAGGGCGAGCAGCCACATCGCCGGGGCGTTGATGGTCATCGAGGTGTTCGTCTCGGCGAGCGGTATGCCCTCGAAGAGCGCCCGCATGTCGCCGAGGTGGGCCACCGGCACGCCGACCCGGCCGACCTCACCGGTGGCCAACTCGTGGTCCGGGTCGTACCCGGTCTGGGTGGGCAGGTCGAAGGCGACTGAGAGGCCGGTCTGCCCCTTCGCCAGGTTGCGCCGGAAGAGGGCGTTGGTCGCGGTGGCCGACGAGTGTCCGGCGTAGGTACGCATCACCCACGGGCGGTCCCGCTCGGGCAGCCGTCCCGTAGATGCCGTCTCATCCATGGCTGGAGCTTAAGTTACCGTTCAGTAAAACGGACTGTGGAAAACCACACAGGTCCATGTCGGGGACGTCTGGACGCGAAGCGCGCGCAGTGGTGCGCACCGCTATACCCCGGACACCACCCCGGCCGGGTCAGGACGCACACTGGACGGCATGGATGACGAGCTGGCCATCTCCGTCCGCGGGCTGCGCAAGGCGTACGGCGACAACGTCGCGGTGGCGGGCGTGGACCTCGACGTGCGCCGGGGCGAGGTGTTCGCGTTGCTCGGCCCGAACGGCGCCGGCAAGACCACCACCGTGGAGATCCTGGAGGGTTACCGACGCCGGGATGCCGGCGAGGTCTCCGTGCTCGGCACGGACCCGGCGCAGCAGCACGCCGACTGGCGCGCCCGCGTCGGCATCGTGCTCCAGGGCACCGGCGAGTTCGACGAGCTGACCGTGGCCGAGGTGATCCGGCACTTCTCCGGCTTCTACCCCGACGCCGACGACCCGGACAAGGTGATCGAGCGGGTCGGGCTGGCCGACAAGGCGAAGGCCCGGACACACACCCTCTCCGGCGGGCAGAAGCGCCGCCTGGACGTGGCGCTGGGCATCGTCGGTCGTCCCGAGCTGCTCTTCCTCGACGAGCCGACCACCGGCTTCGACCCGGAGGCCCGCCGCGAGTTCTGGGAGCTGATCCGCGACCTCGCCGCGGCCGGCACCACGATCGTGCTGACCACGCACTACCTGGACGAGGCGGAGGCGCTCGCCGACCGGGTCGGGGTGATCGCCGGCGGCCGACTGGTCGAGGTGGCCGCCCCGAACCAACTGGGCAACCGACAGGAGGCCCTCGCGACGGTCTCCTGGCGTACCCCGGACGGGACGCCGGAGAGCGCGCAGAGCGCGACGCCGACGGCCCTGGTGGCCGACCTGGCCGCGCGCTACGGCGGCGAGGTCCCTGGCCTCACGGTGACCCGGCCGACCCTGGAGGACGTCTACCTCACCATGATCGGACACGCGCGATGACGACCACGACGAAGCCGGCGACGCCGGTCACCGCGACCCGCGGCCGTCGGCCGGGTGCCGGCGCGCTCGCCCTGCGCCAGGGCCGACTGGAGATCACCCAGTTCCTGCGCAGCCGGGAGTCCGTGGTCTTCACCATGGGCTTCCCGATCATCATGATCCTGATCTTCGCCTCGATCTTCGACGGCACGATCGGTGGCGGGGTCAAGTTCACCCAGTACTTCATCACCGGCATGATCGCGACCGGCCTGATGACGGTGAGCTTCCAGAACCTGGGCATCTGGATCCCGATCGAGCGGGACCGCGGGGTGCTCAAGCGCTATCGGGGCACGCCGATGCCGAAGTGGGTCTGGTTCGCCGGCAAGGTGATCATGGTGGTGGCGATCGGCATCGCCGAGACGGTCCTGCTGCTGGCCGTCGCGGTGGCGCTGTTCGACCTCGACCTGCCGGGCACCGCCGCGAAGTGGTTCACCTTCGGCTGGGTCGCCGTGCTCGGGGTGACCGCGTGCACCCTGTGCGGCATCGCCATCTCGTCGCTGGCCCGCACCGCCCGCAGCGGCTCGGCGGTGGTCACCCCGGTCGCCCTGGTGCTCCAGTTCATCTCCGGGGTGTTCTTCGTCTTCACCGACCTGCCCACCTGGATGCAGCAGGTGGCGGCGCTGTTCCCACTGAAGTGGATGTGCCAGGGGCTGCGGTCGGTCTTCCTGCCGGAGAGCTTCGGCGCCCAGGAGCCGGGCGGCTCGTTCGAGCTGGGCCGGGTCGCGCTGGTGCTGACCCTGTGGTGCGTGATCGGTGTGGTGCTCTGCCTGACCACCTTCCGCTGGACCACCAAGCGCGACGGCTGACCCGTTCCGGGGTCCCGAACCGCCCCGGGGCCTGCCAGACTCTGTCGATGACCGCTCGACCGACCCGGCGTGGTCTCCTGCTTGCGGGTGCGGGAGCGACGGCACTGGCGGTCGGGGTCGGCTGGGCCGCCCGCGACCTGATCCGTCCCTCGCCGGCACGGCCGACACCCCCGGACGCGCCCGCCGGTGACGAGCGGCTGACCAGCCGGCCGTCCGCCGCACGTGGCCGCTCGGTCGACTTCTACACGGCCGTCCCGGACGGGCACGGCGACGGCCGGGGGTTGCCGGTCTGCCTGGTGCTGCACGGCGCGTCCACCACCGCGCGCGACTTCCCCGGGCTCGGCCTGGGGCGCTTCCTGACCGACGCGGTACGCCGGGGCGCGCCGCCGTTCGTGCTCGCCGGAGCGACAGGCGACCGCCTCTCCTGGCGCCCCGCCGGTCGGGACGACCCGCAACGGATGGTGCGCGAGGAGTTGCCGGCCTGGTGTGCCGAGCGGGGCTTCGACGCCACCCGGCTGGCGGCCTGGGGCTGGTCGATGGGGGGCTTCGGCTCGCTGTTGCTCGCCGAGACCTGGCCGGGGCTGCTCCGCGCCGTGGCGGCCTTCTCCCCCGCCGTCGCGCCCGGCGATGACGTCTTCGCCGGTGTCGACCGGCTGCGCGGCACCCCGCTGGGTCTGTGGTGCGGCCGGCAGGACGACTTCCTCGACGACGTGCAGGCGCTGGAGCGGGCCCTGCCGGAGCCGGCGGCCCACGCGGAGTACGCCGACGGCCGGCACGACTTCCGCTACTGGGGACGGGTCATACCCAGCGCCCTCGACTTCGTCGCGGCAGCGCTGGCCGCGCCGCCCCGGCCGACCTGACCCCGGAGACCGCGAACGGACCCCGGGGCTGGACGTCTCAGTAGGTGTAGAAGCCCTTGCCGGTCTTGCGGCCGAGGTCGCCGGCGGTGACCATCCGCTGGAGCAGCTCCGGCGGAAAGAACTTCTCGTCGGCCGTGTCGGTGTAGATGTTCTTCGAGGCGTGCAGCAGCACGTCCACGCCGGTCAGGTCGGTGGTGGCCAGGGGTCCCATCGCGTGCCCGAAGCCCAGCCGGCAGGCCGTGTCCAGGTCCTCGGCGGACACCACACCGGACTCGACGAGCTTGACCGCCTCCATGACCAGGGCGGAGATCAGCCGGGTGGTGACGAAGCCGGCGATGTCCCGGTTGACCACCACCACCGTCTTGCCGATCTCCTCGGCGAAGGCCCGCGCGGTGTCCAGCGTCGCGTCGCTGGTCTTGTAACCGCGTACCAGTTCGCAGAGCTGCATCATCGGCACCGGGGAGAAGAAGTGGGTGCCGACGACCGCCTCGGGCCGCTCGGTCACCGCGGCGATCTGGGTGACCGGGATGGCCGAGGTGTTGGTGGCGAGCACCGCGTCCGACTTGCAGATCTTGTCCAGGGCGCGGAACACCTCGTGCTTGATCTCCAGCCGCTCGAAGACCGCCTCGACCACGATGTCCGCGTCGGCCGCCGCCTCCAGCTCGGTGGTCGGGGTGATCCGGGCCAGCGTCGCCTCGACCTCGGACGCCTCGATCTTGCCCTTCTCGGCGAACTTCTCCAGTGACTTCCGGATGCCGGCAAGCCCTCGGGTGGTGGCCGCGTCGTCCAGGTCGCGCAGTGTCACCTGCCAGCCCGCCTGCGCCGCCACCTGGGCGATGCCGGAACCCATCAACCCAGCCCCGACGACCGCGAGTCGACCCGCCATCTGCTTCTCCCTCGCTGCGAATGAGTGCCTCACTGCACCCTAGTCGGCGAGCCTGAACGATGACTAAGCGCGCTCCACCCCGGAAGGATGTTGGGCACTTCCGGTGACCTTGGGCGGGGTAGGGACCGGTGACGGATTCATGACCCCGCTCGGCGAACAAACTCCCCTGCGGGTGCATCGAACCCTGCGACAACAACCCAACGGCCATCAGCCAGGAGTTCATCATGCGTGCCACGCCCTTGGTCGGAACCCTCACCTGCCTCCTGCTCGTCGCCGCGTGCACGTCACCGGCACACCAGAGCGGCAACGCCGCGCCGGCCGGCTCACCGGACCCCGCGACCAGCGCGGCGACCACCACGCCGCCCGCGTCGTCCCCGTCGTCCACGCCGTCCACGCCGTCCGTGTCGTCTTCGCCCTCGGCGCGGCCGTCGAGCACCACCGATCAGCTCGTCCTGGGACCGAACGGCATCGGCTCACTGAAGCTCGGAATGACCCGTCAGCAGGCCACCGCGACCGGGATGCTGCGGATCCCCTTCGACGCCACCGGCGGCTGCGGCACGTCATTCCTGCGCGCCGCCCCGACCGAGGAGGGGACCATCACCCTCTCGCCGACCGTGGGAATCGCCGCCATCAGCGTGTGGCCCGGCATCAAGACGCGCGAGGGTTTGGGCATCGGCATGTCAAGCGCCGAGGTGCTTCGGATCTACCCGGCATACCGGGAGGGGGTCAACGCTGGCTACGCGACGCCCCCCGGCAACGACAAGGCCGTGTACCGCATCGCAACGAGGAACGGCAAGGTCACCGCGCTGAGTCTGCAGCACGTGGACCAGGACTGCTTCGACTGAACCGACCCGACCCGGCCGGCCTGGGGCGCCAGTGAGCTGGACAGCCGCAGGTCGGCCAGGATCTCGTCGGTCAGGTCGGCGTCACCGACCTGCTTGATCTGCAGGTAGACGCCGTAGCCGCGCTGCGGCACGGTGAGCACCACCTCGCTGAACGAGACCGCGGCGCCACACGAGGTCCACCGCCGTATCCGCGCCTGGTTACCGCCCACGTCCACGGTCCGGTCGGGCTGCGGGACGCAGGAGGTGTGGCTGGGCAGGGCGGGTGCCGCGCCGCCGGCGAGCAGTGCCTTGCTCACGCCGACGAACACGCCGGGTATCCGACTCGCGGGATCGGACCAGACGTCGAGATCCGGAGCGACCGCGAGGCCCGGCGCCTGACCCGCGGGAAGTCGCAGCACCGAAGGATCCCAACCGGCGTCCTTCACCTGGCCGGCCCAGCTCGACGGCACCGCGATCGACAGGGCACCGGAGACGTCGTGGACGCGTACCCAGCCCGACCGTGCCGGCAGGGCGGCGCTGGAACCCGCCGTCGCCAGCAGCGCGGTCAGTGCGACCCCGACGCCGACGACCCGTCCCAACTGCCGCACCAACCGGCCGCGGCCCGTGTCCCGCTCCATCGCGGCGATGACCCGGCACAGCTCGTCGAGCAGGACCGCGGCGGACGCCCACCGTTGCCGAGGGTCGTGATGCAGCGCGCGGCGCACCAGGTCGTCCACCGCGGACGGAACCCCGGGGCGTACCTGGGACGGCCTGGGCAACGACCGCCCACCCCTGCCCGCGCGACTGGCCTGCTCGGGAGGGTTCCCGGTCAGCATGTGGTACAGGGTCGCGCCGATCGCGTAGACGTCGGCGCGGATGTCCAGGCCCCCGCCCGGGGTGGCCTGCTCGGGAGGCATGTAACCGGGTGTGCCGGCGGCGATGGTGAAGCCGGACGCGTTCGCGAGCGCCTTGGCCAGGCCGAGGTCGGCGACGAGCACCCGATCCCGATCCGCGGCCGGCTCGAACAACACATTGGACGGCTTGAGGTCGCGGTGCAGCACACCAGCCTCGTGCAGCACGGTGACGGCACTGGCGATGTCGGCCGCGACGAGCAGGGCCTCCCGTACCGGCATCGGCCCCGAGACGAGCCGATCCGCGAGGGTGCCACCGGCCACGTACGGCATCACCAGGTACGGCCGGCCGTCCGGCAGCTCACCGACGTCGAGGACCCGCACGAGCAGGCTGGAATCCGTCCGCCGCATGATCCGCGCCTCCTGCTCGAAGCGCTCCCGCAGATCGGCGTGGTACGACCAGTTGTCCGCCAGCACCTTGATCGCCACCGACGCGTCCAGGGCGTCGTCCGCGCCGAGCCACACGGTGGCGAACGCTCCGGAACCGATACGTCGCAGAATGCGATATCGGCCGATCCTGTCGGGTACTGACACGCCCGTATTATGGCCCTCAGGACGTGGGGGAACGGGGCCTGAGCATGTCAGACGATCTTGGAATCGAGGAGCTCGCCGGCCGCGCCGCCACGGGTGACGCCGCCGCTCTCGACGCGCTGCTGAGCAGGATCGGCCCGCAGGTCCTGCGGCAGTGTCTGCGCCTCCTCCCGTGCCGGCAGGACGCCGAAGAGGCGTGCCAGGACGCCCTTCTCCAGGTCGCTCGCAAGATAGACGGCTTCGCGGGGCGGTCGAAGTTCTCCACCTGGCTGTATGTCGTCACGGCCAACTGCGCCCGGCAGACGTACCGGAGCCTCAAGCGCCGGGCCGGCGAGCAGCCCACGCCACTGCTTCCCCTTGATGCCGCCGACCCGCGTACGACGAGCGTGATCGCGGGCTCCCGGCTCGACCTGCTGGACGCGCTGGAACGGCTGGAGGCACACCGACCCGAACTTGTCGCCCCGCTGGTGATGCGTGATCTGTGCCAGTTGACCTACGAGGAGATCGCCGACCACCTCGCCATTCCGATCGGCACCCTGAAGTCCCGCATCCACGACGCGCGACGACACGTACGGGCCTCGCTGGGGGCCGCCTGACGCGGTGCGGCCCCACGCACGGAGCCGGCCTCAGATCTCCAGTGACGGTTCGTCCGGGGTGGTGCCCCGCTCGACCGCCACCCCGAGAGCGCGGAGATCGGCCACGAAGTCCGGGTAACCCCGGTCGACGTGGTGCACGTGGGAAACCTCGGTGACCCCCTGCGCGCACAACCCGGCGATGATCAGCCCCGCGCCGGCGCGGATGTCGGTCGCCTGGACCGGGGCACCGGAGAGCCGACCTCGCCCACGGACCACCGCGTGGTGCCCGTCGGTCTTGATGTCCGCGCCGAGCCGCATCATCTCGTTGGCGAACATGAACCGGCCGTCGAAGATGTTCTCGGTGATCAGGGAGGCGCCGTCACTGACGGCGGCCAGCCCGATCGCCATCGGCAGCAGGTCGGTGGCGAAGCCGGGGTACGGCAACGTCACCACGTCCACCGCCCGGGGCCGGTCGTCCATCCGTACGCGGAAGCCGTCTCCCCGGGTCTCCACCAGGCCACCGGCGGCCACGACCTTGTCCAGCGCGACCTCCAGGTACGCCGGGTCCAGCCCGGTCACCGTCACGTCGCCCCGGGTCATCGCCGCCCCGAACGCCCACGTGCCGGCGACGATCCGGTCCCCCACCGTGGCGTGCCGCACCGGGTGCAGACCCGGCACCCCGGTGATCCGCAACGTGGAGGTGCCCGCACCGGAGATCCGCGCCCCCATCTGGTTGAGCATCGTGCAGATGTCGACGATCTCCGGCTCCCGGGCGGCGTTGTCGATCATCGTGACGCCCTGGGCCAGCACCGCCGCCATCACCAGGTTCTCGGTCGCTCCCACGCTGGGGAAGTCCAGCACGATGTCCGCGCCGCGCAGCCCGTGCGGGGCGGACGCGATGACGAAGCCGTGCTCACCGGAGATCTCCGCGCCCATCCGGGTCAGCCCGGAGACGTGCATGTCCAGCCCGCGTGACCCGATGGCGTCGCCACCAGGATGGGCCACCCGCACGTACCCCCGGCGGGCCAGCAGCGGGCCGAGCACACAGATCGACGCGCGCAACCGCCGGACCAGGTCGTAGTCCGCCTCGGCGCCCGGTTGCTCGGGCACGTCGATGGTCACCGACCGGGACCGGGCCACCCCGCCGCGGGCCACCATCGGGTCGACCGGGTCGTCCGCGTCGAACCGGACGCCGCAGCCCAGCCGACGCAGCACCTCGCCCATGATCGCGATGTCGGTGATCCGCGGGACGTTCGTGATCACGCTGCGGCCCGGGGCGAGCAGCGCGGCGGCCATCAGCTTCAACGCCGAGTTCTTGGCCCCCACCACGTGTACGGTGCCGGTGAGCCGGGCGTCCCCGTACACCCGGATGACGTCGACGTCGTTGACCGCCGGGTCGCCCGCGTCGCCGGGGCCCGCCACCACCGGCCAACTGGTCGCGCTGTCCGGCCGCGCCGGGATCGTCAGGTCGGGAATCCGTAGGCTGTGCGTCATGGCCGTCCACCTCACGCGCATCTACACCAAGGCCGGCGATGCCGGCATGACCAGGCTGAGCAACAACGAGCAGGTGCCGAAGACCGATCCACGGATCGCCGCGTACGCGGATGTCGACGAATGCAACGCCGCGATCGGCGTCGCGCTCGCCCTGGGTGGGCTCGACGAGGAACTGCGGGGCGTGCTGGGGTCGGTGCAGAACGACCTGTTCGACGTCGGCGCCGACCTGTCCACCCCCGTCGAGCCGGAGCCGAAGTACCCGCCGCTGCGGGTCACCGAGGCGTACGTCGAGCGCCTTGAGGGCTGGTGCGACGAGTACAACGCACGCCTGAGCAAGCTCGACTCCTTCATCCTCCCCGGCGGCACCCCGGGCGCGGCGCTGCTCCACGTGGCGCGGACGACCGCCCGGCGTGCCGAACGCGCGGCATGGGCGCTGGTCAGCCACGATTCGGAACGGACCAGCACTCTCCCGGCAAAGTATCTCAACCGGCTCTCCGATCTGCTCTTTATCCTGTCAAGAACGGCAAATCCGGCGGGAGATGTGCTATGGGTGCCGGGCGGCAAGCGCTGACCGTGGGCGCGCTGCACCACGTGGAGGTGTGGGTTCCCGATCTGGCCGCTGCCACGCGTAGTTGGGGCTGGCTCCTCGGCGAGTTGGGCTGACCAGCGCCTAGATCAACTCGGGTTCCTTGATGTCGGGCCACCGAGAAGGCGAGACTCAACCAACCCGGTAACGGCAGAAGGCAAGAAGCGCGCCAGAGCGGCGCACAGCGCCAACGACGGGTTTCCGGGGGAGCCCGCCCGGCGCAGGGATCAAGCCTGACCGCCCGGAGCCGGGTGGGCTCCCCCGGAAACCCCAAGCGCAACCAACAGAAGAGCCGATCAGGCAGCCGGCCAGTCCTGGGAGGCCATACGCGGCGAGACCGCCCCCGGAGGGGCGGCCTCGAGCCAGGAGAGGAAACCGGTGACGGTCGACCGCGCCATGGCGATCTCCACCGGTGCGTGGTGACTCGTACAGCGGAGGATCACCCAGTCGGCCGGCATGGAGAGCCGTTCCTGGCCCTCCGGCAGCCGGCGGCGCTCCACCGCCAGCCCTTTGCGGGAGAGCACCCGCTTGGGTCGGATCGCGAAGCTGAACATCCGGTACCACCGCAGCTCGTCACCGGCGAACCGGCCGAAGCCGGGCGACCAGCCACGGCCGTCGAGCATGGTGGTGACTCGGACGCTGAGCCGGATGATGCCACCGCTACGGGTGACCAGCGCTCGCCGGACGAAGAGGGTGAGAAGCGCGCCGAGGATGACGACAACGCCGATCCCGATTCCTTCGACGATGTCCATCCCCGGTGTGGCTCAGCGGCTCTGCGCGGAGACCGGGGTTGCGCTCTCGGCCAGCACGATGACGCCGTCGGCGCTCACCGAGAGGAAGCCGCCGGCGACCTCGTAGGAGACCTGCTCACCGCCGGCGAGCTTGATGCGGACCTGACCGGGCTCGGCGAGTTGGCCGAGCAGCGGCGCGTGTCCCGGCAGGACACCGAGCTCGCCTTCGGTCGTCCGGGCGACCACCATTTCGGCGTCACCGGACCAGACCTTCTCCTCGACGGCGACGAGCTCGACGTGAAGCTGCTTTGCCACGCTGTCTCCTTGCTGCGGCGACGGATTGCCGAAAGTCTAGCCTGACGCGCACGCGCTCCCAACGCGGGTGGGAGAACCCGCGCCGCGACTACTTGGTCTTGTTCACGAAGTCCGGATGCTCCAGCAGGAAGGCATCGAGCTGCTCGTTGTGCAGGGCGGTGAAGAAGTCCGGGACATCCGCCTGGAACTGCTCACCGAGGTAGACGCCCCTGCTGTTCTTGAGCTCGCCACCGGCGAGCTTGATCATCTGGATGGTGTTCGGGCGGATGTCCTTCAGGGCGAGCCCGAAGTCGACGACGCTGCTGCCCCGACCGTTGAAGATCAGCGACTGGCCGGCGGCGCGGAGCACCTTGTCCAACTTGAGGGGGTTGGCCACCACGTCGGCGCTGAACGCCTGGCCCACCATGGCCTTGACGAACTGCTGCTGGTGGCGCTGCCGGCCGTAGTCGGAGTCCGGAACACCGTTCTTCGGGTAGCGCTGCCGGACGTAGTCCAGCGCCTGCCACCCGCTGAGGTGTTGGTTGCCCTTCTTGTAGACCGCCTGCGGGCCGACGTAACCCTCGCCGTACGTCTTGCCCGGCCGCGGCTTGCCGTCCGGCTGCTTGTGCTCGGACTTGACGTCGCGCTCGATGTACATGTCGACGCCGCCCATCGCGTCGACGATCTTCTGGAAGCCGGTGAAGTTGATGATGGCGCCAGCGTCGAACCGCTTGATGCCCGTCACGTTCTGCACGGTGGTGGCCAGCAGCTCGAAGCCACGCGCCGCGTCGGGGTTGGCCCCCGGCACCTTGCTGCCGAACGACATCGCAGCGTTGATCTTCGTGGTCTCGCCGGGGAAGTCGGCCTTCTTGAACTCCGGGATCGGCACGTAGAGGTCGCGCGGCAGGGAGAAGAGGTAGGCCCGGTCCATCGACGCCGGCACGTGCAACACCATGATCGAGTCGGCCAGCGGCGCGGCTGTCGGCGTACGCGGGTCGATGCCGACGAGCAGGATGTTGAGTGGGCCCTTGATGTCGCTCTTCTTCGCCTGGGCGCCCGCCGCCTGGTCACCGAACAGGTCCGCCTTGCCGACCGCACCCTCGTAGCGGGCCATCAGGGCCTCCGTGCCGACCAGCACCGCGCCGCTGAGCACGACCAGCACGGTGCCGAACACCGTGCAGATCCTGGCCCAGCGCGGCACGCCGCGCCAGACGGATGACTTGCGGCCACGCTTACCGGCCTTACCCACGAGCAGCTCCGTTCGTTACGCCCACACGAAGGAAGACGGGCGCACGTCGTCGAAAGGTTGCGAAGATCAACGCTCGTCAGGGGTGAGCGCGCGAATTAGAACGTATCTCGGGTTCTTGGGAACGGACGACCCCGAGTAACGGACCGCGACGATGGTAGGACGCGAAGATGAACAAAAGACTGCCCCGGCATGGCCGGGGCAGTCTTTTGGTCGCGGGACGAATCGGGCTTGTCAGGCCTTCATCAGCTCCTCAGCCTTGCGCTCCAGGTCCTCAAGACCGCCGCACATGAAGAACGCCTGCTCGGGGAAGTGATCGTACTCACCCTCGCTGATCTTGCGGAACGCCTCGATGGTCTCCTTGATCGGGACCGTCGAGCCCGGTACGCCGGTGAACTGCTCCGCCGCGTAGGTGTTCTGCGAGAGGAAGCGCTCGATCCGCCGGGCCCGAGCCACGGTGATCTTGTCTTCCTCGGAGAGCTCCTCGATACCGAGGATGGCGATGATGTCCTGCAGGTCGCGGTAACGCTGCAGGATCCGCTTCACCTCGGTGGCCACCTGGAAGTGCTCGGCGCCGACGAACTCCGGGGCGAGGATCCGGGACGAGGACGCCAGCGGGTCCACGGCCGGGTAGATGCCCTTGTCGGAGATCGACCGCTCCAGGTTGGTGGTCGCGTCCAGGTGGGCGAACGTGGTGGCCGGGGCGGGGTCGGTGTAGTCGTCCGCCGGCACGTAGATCGCCTGCATGGAGGTGATGGCCTGGCCCCGGACGGAGGTGATCCGCTCCTGGAGCTCGCCCATCTCGTCGGCCAGGGTCGGCTGGTAACCCACGGCGCTCGGCATACGGCCGAGCAGGGTGGACACCTCCGAACCGGCCTGCGTGAAGCGGAAGATGTTGTCGATGAAGAGCAGCACCTCCTGCTTCTTCACGTCCCGGAAGTACTCCGCCATGGTCAGCGCGGAGAGGGCCACCCGCAGCCGGGTGCCCGGCGGCTCGTCCATCTGGCCGTAGACCAGCGCGGTCTTGTCGATGACGCCGGACTCGGTCATCTCGGCGATGAGGTCGTTGCCCTCACGGGTGCGCTCACCCACGCCGGCGAACACCGAGGTACCACCGAAGTTACGGGCCACCCGGGTGATCATCTCCTGGATGAGCACCGTCTTGCCCACGCCCGCGCCACCGAACAGGCCGATCTTGCCGCCCTTGACGTACGGGGCGAGCAGGTCGATGACCTTGATGCCGGTCTCCAGCATCTCGGTCTTCGGCTCCAGGTCCGCGAAGGCCGGGGCCTTGCGGTGGATGCCCCACCGGTCGTCGGCCTCGAACGTCTCGCCCTCTTTGAGGTTGAGCACCTCGCCGATCGCGTTGAACACCTTGCCCTTGACCGCGTCGCCCACCGGTACGGTGATCGGCTCGCCGCGGTCGCGCACCTCGGCGCCACGAACCAGGCCGTCGGTCGGCTGCATCGAGATGGCACGGACCAGGTTGTCACCCAGGTGCTGGGCGACCTCCAGGGTCAGCGTCTTCTCACCGCCGGACAGGTTCACGGTGACGTTGAGGGCGTTGAACAGGGCCGGCATGGCGTCGCGCGGGAACTCGGCGTCGACGACCGGGCCGATGACCCGGACCACGCGACCCGTGGCCGTCTTGGTCTCTACTGGTGCAGTCATCACACTTCACTTCCCGACGCGGCCAGCGCGTTGGCGCCGCCGACGATCTCGCTGATCTCCTGGGTGATCCCGGCCTGGCGAGCCGAGTTCATCTCGCGCGTGTACTTCTCGATCATCTCTTCGGCGTTGTCGGTGGCGCTCTTCATCGCCCGCCGCCGTGCCGCCGACTCACTCGCCGCCGACTCGATCAACGCCGCGTAGATCCGCGTGTTGATGTACCTCGGCAGGAGCGCGTCGAGCAGCGCCTCCGCCTCCGGCTCGAACTCGTACGCCGGCAGCAGCCCCTCGGAGCGCGGCCGGTCCTCCACCTGCATCGGACCGATCACCTTGGTGACCGGGTTCTGCGTCATCAGCGAGTGGAACTCGGTGTAGACGATGTGCAACTCGTCGACGCCGAGCACGCCGTCCGCTCCGGCCCCGCCGTCGGCGTCGTCCGCACCGGCGGTGAACGCCTTGATCAGCGTCTCACCGACGGTACGGGCGTCCTCGAACGACGGCTGCTCACTGAAGCCGGTCCAGTTCGCCTCGATCGGCCGGTTGCGGAACCGGTAGAACCCGACGCCCTTACGTCCGATGACGTAGAGCACCGGCTCCTTGCCGTCCGCCTTGAGCCGCGCGATCAGCGACTCCGCCATCCTGATCGCGTTGGAGCTGTAACCGCCGGCCAGGCCACGGTCGCTGGTGACCAACAGGACGCCCGCCCGCCGCACCCGCTCGCGCGGGGTGAGCAGCGGGTGGTCGATCCGCGCGTTGGACGCCAGCGCCGTGAGCACGCCGGTGATGGCCTGGGCGTACGGCAGGGACGCCTGCACCCTGGCCTGAGCCTTGGCGATCCGGCTCGTCGCCACGAGCTCCATCGCCTTGGTGATCTTCTTCATCGACTTCGCCGAGCGGATCCGTTGACGAAGAACGCGTACCTGGGCCGCCACGGGATCAGCTCTCGGCCGGGCGGTCGGTCGCGCTGTCGCGGAAGCGGGTCACCGTCTCGCGGTTCTCGTCACCCTCGAGCGGAGCGGCCGGCGCGTCGTTGACCTTGCGCTCGTCGTCCTTGTTGAGGAAGACCTGCTTGAACTCGGCGATCGCCGCGTCCAGCGAACCGACGATGTCGTCGCCCCACTGGTTGTCGGCGATGCCGGCCAGCACACCCTCGTGCTTGTGCCGCAGGTACTGGAGGAACTCCGCCTCGAAACGCCGGACGTCGCTCACCGGGATGTCGTCCAGCTTGCCCTCGACACCGGCCCAGACCGAGACGACCTCCTGCTCGACCGGGAACGGCGAGTAGTTCGGCTGCTTGAGCAGCTCGACGAGGCGTACACCGCGGTCGAGCTGGGCGCGCGAGGCCCGGTCCAGGTCGGAGGCGAAGGCGGCGAACGCCTCCAGCTCGCGGTACTGGGCGAGGTTGAGCCGCAGCGAACCGGCGACCTTCCGCATCGGCTTCACCTGGGCGGCGCCGCCGACCCGGGAGACCGAGGTGCCGACGTTGATCGCCGGGCGGACGCCCTGGTTGAACAGGTCCGTCTCCAGGAAGATCTGGCCGTCGGTGATCGAGATGACGTTGGTCGGGATGAAGGCCGAGATGTCGTTGGCCTTCGTCTCGATGATCGGCAGACCGGTCATCGAGCCGCCACCCAGCTCGTCGGAGAGCTTCGCGCAGCGCTCCAGCAGGCGGGAGTGCAGATAGAAGACGTCACCCGGGTACGCCTCACGGCCCGGCGGGCGACGCAGCAGCAGCGACACGGCCCGGTACGCCTCGGCCTGCTTGCTCAGGTCGTCGAAGACGATCAGGACGTGCTTGCCGCCGTACATCCAGTGCTGCCCGATGGACGAGCCGGTGTACGGGGCCAGGTACTTGAAGCCGGCCGGGTCGGACGCCGGGGAGGCCACGATGGTCGTGTACTCCATCGCGCCGGCCTCTTCCAGCTGGCCCTTGATCGAGGCGATCGTGGAGGCCTTCTGGCCGATGGCGACGTAGATGCAGCGGACCTGCTTCTTCGGGTCGCCGGTGCGCCAGTTGTCCCGCTGGTTGAGGATCGCGTCCAGGGCGACGGTGGTCTTACCGGTCTTGCGGTCACCGATGATCAGCTGCCGCTGGCCCCGACCGATCGGGGTCATCGCGTCGATGGCCTTGATGCCGGTCTGCAGCGGCTCGAACACCGACTGGCGGGACATCACGTTCGGAGCCTGCAGCTCCAGCTCGCGGAAGCCCTCGTTGGCGATGTCACCGAGCCCGTCGATCGGCTTGCCGAGGGCGTCGACCACGCGGCCGAGGAAGGCGTCGCCAACCGGAACGGAGAGAACCCGCTCGGTGCGCTTGACGCGCTGCCCCTCCTCCAGCTTGGCGGAGTCACCGAGAACGACGACACCGATCTCCCGGACGTCGAGGTTCAACGCCACGCCGAGCGTGCCGTCCTCGAACTCCAGGAGTTCGTTGGTCATGGTCGAGGGCAGGCCCTCGACGTGGGCGATGCCGTCGCCGGTGTCGGCGACGGTGCCGACCTCCTCGCGGGAGACGTCGGACGAGTAGGAAGAGACGTAGCGCTCCAGGGCGCCGCGGATCTCCTCCGTCGAGATGGTCAGCTCGGCCATCCTCTGCTTCCTTAAAATTCAGGGGCCCGGGATACCTAGTACCGACCGGTCCGAATGGCGTCTGTCATTCCGGGCGCTGCGGCGGCGGAGCCGCCCCGACGCTGAGCGGCGGAGGCCACTCAGCCGCTGGGCGGCTGAGCCGTTCAGCGCTTCGCGAGCGCGTTGCGGGTCTCGTTGAGGCGGCGCAGGATGGTGCCGTCGTACAGGTCGGAACCGACCCGCACGCTCACGCCACCCAGGACGTGCGGGTCGACCGTCTGCTTGACGGAGACCTCCCGACCGTATATCGCGGTGAGGCTCGCACCCAGCCGGCGTTCGTCGTCGTCACTCAACGGAGCCGCGACGGTCACGTACGCCACCTGCCGGTCGCGTCGCTCGGCGGCGAGTTCCACCAGCCGGGTCAGCGCGCCGGTGAAGGAGCGCCCCCCGAACCCGCCGAGCGCCACCTCGACGAGGCGGACGGTGACCGGGCGGGCCTTGTCGGCGAGCAGCTCCCGGGCCAGGGTGGCCCGCTGCTCGACCGGGGCGACCGGGTCGGCCAGCGTGTTGCTCAGCGCCGACTGACCGGCCACGACCTGGCCGAAGCGGAACAGCTCGTCCTCGACCTCGCCCAGCTCGCCGGCCTTGTCGGCGCTGGCGAGCAGCGCCTCCACGCCGAGGCGCTCGGTGCCGTCGAGCAACTCCGACGGTGCCGACCAGCGGCCGGAGACCAACGCCACGAGCAGGTCGAGCGCGTCGGCGCCGATCCGCCCGCCCAGCATGTCGCCGAGCAGGGCACCGCGGTCGTCACCGGAACGAGCCGGCTCGGACAGTGCCCGACGCAGCCGCGGCTCACGCCGCAGCAGGGTCGCCACGGAGAGGATGGCGTCGGCGGTGGAGGCCACCGCCGACGGCTCCGCGCCGCGGACGTACGCGTCGAGGCGCTCGGCCGCGACCTTGTACGACTCCCGGCTGGCGGCCTGCATCAGCGGGCCCCCGTGCTCTCGAGGCCGCTCAGGAACCGGTCGACGGTGCCCTTGCGTCGCGCCTCGTCGGCCAGCGACTCGCCAACGATCTTGCTGGCCAGGTCCACCGCGATCGTGCCGACCTCCGCGCGCAGCTCGCGCACGATGGTGGCCCGCTCGGCGGCGAGTGCGTCCTTGCCCGCCTGGATGACCCGGTCGGACTCTTCCCGCGCCTTGGCGAGGATGTCCTGTCGGATCCCCTCGGCGTCGGCCCGCGCGTCGTCACGGATCTTGGCGGCGTCGGTGCGGGCCTCAGCGAGCTGGGCGCGGTACTGCTCGAGCAGCTGGTTCGCCTCGGCCTGAGCGGCCTCGGCGCGCTTGATGCCGCCCTCGATCGCGTCGACCCGGGCCTGGAACGTCTGCTCCATACGGGGGAAGACGAACTTGATCAGTACGAAGCAGAGCACGGCGAAGGCGACAATCCCGACCACGATCTCCTCGGGAATGGGGATGATCGGGTTGTGGTCTGACTCACCACCCTCAGCGGCGAGGAAGTACATGGGTGACCTCCCGGTCGACGAGCGGATTAGAGCTCTCCCTGCCAGATGAAGCCGAAGGCGATGCCGAACAGCGCGAGCGCCTCGATGACGGCGAAGCCGATCCAGACGTACGGCAGGGTCATCCGCGACGACTCGGGCTGGCGGGCGGTCGACTGGATGTAGGCGGCGAAGACCAGACCAACGCCGATGCCCGGGCCGATGGCCGCGAGGCCGTAGCCGATGGCTGCGGTGCTGCCAACGACACCTTCTGCGGCGGCGACGTAATCCATTAGTGGTTCCTCCTGGTTATCACGCGTGTCTCTCACGCGGGACGACAACGGGTGGTGCGTGGATCAGTGCTCTTCGGCGAGCGCGCCCTGGATGTAGCTGGCGCTCAGCACCGTGAAGACGTAGGCCTGTAGGACGATGACCAGCGCTTCGAGAAGGGTCAGCGCCACGGTCATCACCCAGGACACCACCGAGATCGGTGCCAGCCAGGCGTTGGCGTTGATCATCGCGAAGCCGCCGAGCGTGAAGACCAGCAGGAGCATGTGGCCGGCGAACATGTTCGCGAAGAGACGAACGGCCAGCGAGAAAGGCCGGATGATGAAGGTCGAGAACGCCTCGATCGGGATCAGCAGCGGCAGGATGTACCACGGTGCCGGCGGGATCAGGGCGTGCTTGAAGTATTTGGCGAAGCCGTGGTGCCGGATGCCGATGTAGTTGAACAGCACGTAGCTGATCACCGCGAGGATCGCCGGGAAGGCGATGTGCGAGTTCGGCGAGATCTGGAAGAACGGGATGATCGCGAACGCGTTGGTCACCAGCACGAAGCAGAACAGCGTCGTGAAGTACGGAGCGAACCGCACGCCCTGGTGACCGATCATGTCGACCGAGATGTTGTTGCGCACGAAGCCGTAGATCGACTCGGCGAACCACTGCTTCTTGGTCGGCACCAGCTTCGGGTTCCGGTAGGTCGCCAGGAAGAAGATGATCAGAACGCCGACGGCGATCCAGACCATCAACGTGAACTTGGTGAACCAGTAGGAGTCGTGCGCACCCCAGGGCAGGATGCTGGGCAGGTAGAAGTCCTCCTTGCTAGGTGGGAATTCTGCCTGGCCCGCTGCCAGGACGTTCGCCTGTCCGAACACCGCGTCCCTTCCTAAGTAGGCGTGCCGAGTCGGCGGATGACCAGGATGACTCCCCCGGCCATGCCGAGCACGAAGCCGATCCCGGTGGCGACGCCACCGGTGTCGAGCCACTGGTCGACCAGCCAGCCGATGAAACCCCACACGAGCATGCCTCCGATGAGGTAACTCAGTGCGGTCCAGCCCTGACCGGCACCGGACGGATAGTCGTCCGGTTGCCCGGGGGGACGGGGGGTTTGGTCATCAGCCATGACGGGGCGAACGATATCAGCCGGGAAGACGAGGCTGTGCCTCACCCCCCGCACAACCATCGTTGTGTGGGCTTCTCGTGGGCGCCGTCGTCTGTGGGCACGCTACTCCCCTTCCGCCCGTCGGAAAATGACCGGAGGCCGACACATTGCGGCGCGTCCGCTGGTTGGGACGCGACCGCCAGGTCAGCCGTGCGGCCGACGAGCGTGCACCGTGGTCAGCCACCAGAGGTGCACCGCTGTCCACACTGCCACCCCGGCGACGATGCCAAGGCACAGAGGGATCAAACCGGCCCAACCGGTCGACGCCACCGCCACCAGCACCGCACCCAATAGGCTGAACTTCACCACGTAAAGGCCCAGGCCGAGCGGCAACAGCAACTGCGGGTTGACCTGGTCGGCCCGCGCCAACACCACTGTGGTGAGGGTGTAGCTGAGCACCGTGACACCCACGCCGGCCGCCGCGCCGAGCGCGGCCGTCCCACCGCCGGTCACCCCGCCCACCACCGCGGCGAGCACGGCCAGCGCCGCCGACGCGGCCAACAGGACGGGCAGGTGCCGCAGCCGCCACCGCCGGTCGCTGTCCGGCGCGACCACCCCGGGCTCAGCCACGGGGGTACGCCGGAAACGCCGCGACCAACTCGGCCACCTCGGCACCGATCCGGGTCAACTCGTCGGCCCCGCCCGGGGCGCCGGGATCGGTGCGCACCGCTCGGGCGATCAGGGTGGCCACCTGCCGCAGGTCACCCTCCCGCATGCCCTGGGTGGTGACGCTCGGGGTGCCCACCCGCAGACCGGAGGCCACCATCGGCGGCTGCGGGTCGTACGGGATGGCGTTCTTGTTCAGGGTGATCGACGCGGCGTCGCAGCGTCGCTCGGCCTCGGCGCCGGTCACCCCCACCTCGCGCAGGTCGATCAGGGCGAGGTGGGTGTCGGTGCCGCCGGACACCGGACGCATCCCCTCGTCGGCCAGCCCGGCCGCGAGCGCCTGGGCGTTGCTGACCACCTGCCGGGCGTACGTCTGGAACTCCGGCTGGGCGGCCTCGCGCAGCGCGACCGCCTTGGCCGCGACCGCGTGCATCAGCGGACCGCCCTGGGTGAACGGGAAGACCGCCTTGTCGATCCGCTGCGACAGCGACTCACGGCAGAGGATCAGGCCGCCGCGCGGGCCGCGCAGCACCTTGTGGGTGGTGGCGCAGACGACGTCCGCGTACGGCACCGGGGACGGGATCGCCCGACCGGCGACCAGGCCGATGAAGTGCGCGGCGTCCACCATCAGGTACGCGCCGACCTCGTCGGCGATCTCCCGGAACCGGGCGAAGTCGATCAGCCGGGGGTACGCGGTGGCACCACAGATGATCAGCTTGGGTCGGTGCGCACGGGCCAGGTCCCGTACCTCGTCGTAGTCGATCAGCTCGGTGTCCGGCCGGACCGGGTAGCCGACCGGGTGGAACCACTTGCCGGAGAAGTTCACCCGGCTGCCGTGGGTGAGGTGCCCACCGTGCGGCAGGTCCATCGCCAGCACGGTGTCCCCCGGCTGGACCAGCGCGGCGTACGCGGCCAGGTTGGCGCTCGCCCCGGAGTGTGGCTGAAGGTTGGCGTGCTCGGCCCCGAAGAGCTCCTTGGCCCGGGCGATGCCGATCTCCTCGGCCCGGTCCACCTCGGCGCAGCCCCCGTAGTAGCGCCGGCCCGGGTAGCCCTCGGCGTACTTGTTGGTGAGCGTCGAGCCGAGCGCGGCCAGCACCGCCGGCGAGGTCAGGTTTTCGCTGGCGATGAGCTGCAGGCCACCCCGCAGCCGGTCCAGCTCGCCGAGGACCACCCCGGCGATCTCCGGGTCGGTGGCCCTGAGCTGGGCGAAATCCGGTCCCCAGAAGGTGCTCGTCTCGGTCTCCACAGCGAACGAGTCTAGGGGGCCGCAGACTGGACCTCGTGAGATGCCTCGTCACCGGAGCGACCGGATACATCGGCGGGCGGCTGACGCCACTGCTGCTCACCGAGGGACACACCGTGCGGTGCCTGGCCCGCAAGGCGGTCCGACTGCGCGACGTGCCCTGGGCCTCGGCGGCCGAGATCGTCGAAGGGGACCTGAGCCGGCCGGACACGTTGCCCGCCGCCTTCGCCGACGTGGACGTCGCCTACTTCCTGGTGCACTCCCTCGGCCGGCCCGACTTCGAGGCCGTCGACCGGACGGCGGCGACGAACTTCGCGGCGGCGGCCCGGGCGGCCGGCGTACGCCGGATCGTCTATCTGGGCGGTCCGCTGCCGGAGACCGGTGCGGTCCCCTCGCCGCACCTGCGCTCCCGGGCCGAGGTGGGCCGGATCCTGCTGGCCAGCGGGGTGCCCACGGCGGTGCTCCGGGCCGCGGTGATCATCGGATCCGGCTCGGCGTCGTTCGAGATGCTGCGCTACCTGACCGAGCGACTGCCCGCCATGATCACCCCGCGTTGGGTGCGTAACCGGATCCAGCCGATCGCCGTCCGCGACGTGCTGAACTACCTGGTGGGCTCCAGCGCGCTACCGCCGGAGGTCAACCGGGGCTTCGACATCGGCGGACCGGACGTGCTCACGTTCCGCGAGATGATGCAGCGCTACGCGCGGGTGGCCGGGCTGCGCCGGCGGATCATCGTGCCGGTCCGGGCGCTCACCCCGGCGCTCTCCTCGCACTGGGTCGGCCTGATCACCCCGGTGCCGAATGCCATCGCCCGCCCGCTGGTGGAGAGCCTGATCCAGGAGGCGGTCGCGGACGAACACGACATCGCCCGCTACGTTCCCGACCCGCCGGGCGGGTTGACCGGCTTCGACGACGCGGTGGCGCTGGCGCTGGCCAAGGTGCGCGACGCCCAGGTGGAGACCCGCTGGTCGAACGCGAGCGGCCCGGACGCGCCCGCCGAGCCACTGCCCACCGACCCGGTGTGGTCCGGTGGCACCGCCTACACCGACGTCCGGGAGCGGACGGTGGACGCGCCACCAGCGGCGCTCTGGCGGGTGGTCGAGGGCGTCGGCGGCGAACACGGCTGGTACTCGTTCCCGCTCGCCTGGTCGGTGCGCGGCTGGTTGGACCGCCTGGTCGGCGGGGTCGGCCTCCGTCGGGGCCGACGCGACCCACACCGCCTCCAGGTCGGTGAGGCGTTGGACTTCTGGCGGGTCGAGGAGATCGTCCCGGGCGAGTTGCTGCGACTGCGCGCGGAGATGCGGCTGCCCGGCCGGGCCTGGCTGGAGATGCGGGTGCTCCCCACCGACGGCGGCCGCAGCCGCTACCAGCAACGTGCCGTCTTCCTGCCGCGCGGCCTGCCGGGGCACGCCTACTGGAAGTCGGTGGCCCCGTTCCACGCGGTGGTCTTCGGCGGCATGGCCCGCAACATCGCCCGCAACGCCGAACAGACCCCCTGATCCCCGCAGGTCTCAGTTGCCGGTGCGGGCTCCGGTGAGCTGGAAGGCGGTTCGTTCGCTCGGCGGGACGAAGTCGCGGACCGGTTGACCGCGCAGGGCGGTGGAGAGCACCTCGCCGACCGCGTCGACCATCCGGGCCTGCACGGCCTGACCGACCGCGTCCCGGGGATCGTCCGGGTTCGCCGCCATCGAGGCGACCGCGATCTGCGGGGTGAACGCGACGACCGTCTCCGTCTCGTAATGCTCTGAGCTGCCGGTCTTGCCCGCGACCGGCCGGCCGAGCCGCGCCCGCAGGCCGGCTGCGGTGGCACCGTCGCAGCGCCCGTACATCGACTGGTCGCCGACCGGGCAGCGAGCCGCGTCGGTGGCCGCCCGCGCAACGTCGACGTCGAGCACCTGCCGGCAGTCCGGCTTGGCGGCGTCGACCGGGCGGCCACCCGCGTCGGTGATCGACACCACCGGCAGCGGCGCGCACCAGGTCCCCTCGGCCGCCACCGTGGCGTACGCGGTGGCCAGGTCCAGCGGCGTGGTCGCGGCGACGCCCAGGGTGAACGCACCCCAGTCCTTCGCGTCGTAGCGGGCCAGTCGGGCGTCGGCGTCGGCCCGCAGCACGATGCCGAGTCGCTCGGCCATCTCCACCACCCGGTCGGCGCCGACCTTCTCGGTCAGCCAGGCGAAGTACGTGTTCACCGACCGACCGAACCCGGTCCACATGGTGCGGGGGCCATCCATCGAGGATGGGCTGGCGTTCGAAGGACACCAGCGGCCGGCACAGCTCGCCTCCCCGGTCGCCGGGAAGCGGGTGAGCAACTGGGTGGGCGCCACGAAGTCGGTCGACAGCGGCAGGCCCGCCTCCAGCGCGGCAAGCATCGTGAAGAGTTTGAACGTCGACCCGCCCTGGTACCCCTCGATCGCACCGCCGCCGCCGATCAACTGGTTGACCGTGTTCGGGCGGTTCTTCTGCCCGACGGGGTTGTCCCGCACGCTGTAGGTGCGGTTCACCGACATCGCCAGCACCCGTCCCGTGCCCGGTTGCACTACCGCGGTCGGCACCGCCTCGGCCGCCGACGGCTGATAGATCTTCAGCACCTGCTCGGTGGTGGCCCGCTGCACCCCCGGGTCCAGCGACGACACGATCGAGAACCCACCCCGGCGCAGCGCGCGTTGCCGCTCGTCGGCGGACGCGCCGAACGCGGACTGGCTGCTCCACCAGCGGGTGAACCAGTCGCAGAAGAAGCCCCAGTCGTTGTGCGCCTCGGGCACCCCGGTGCAGTCGTTGGGCGTCTCGCTCGGCCGTAGCTGCAAGGGCTCGGCCCGCGCCGCCGCCGCCGCGTCCGCCGGCACCTGCCCCGACTCCACCAGCCGCTCCAACACGTACGACCGCCGCGCCATCGCGCTGTCGGCGTCGCCGTTGATCGGATCGTCGCTGTCCGGCGACCGGACCAGGCCGGCCAGCAGCGCCGCCTGGGCCAGGGTCAACTCGGCCGGGGACCGGGAGAAGTAGCGCTTGCTGGCCGCCGCGACGCCGTACGCCCCGGCGCCGAAGTAGGCGATGTTGAGGTAGCGGGTGAGGATCTCCTCCTTGTCGAGCTCGCGTTCCAGCGCGAGCGCGTAACGCATCTCCTGGAGCTTGCGGGCGGTGCTGACCTCGGTGGCGGCCACCCGCTGCGCCTCGGTCAGCCGGGGATCGCTGCTGAGCACGTTGCGGACGTACTGCATGGTCAACGTGGAGGCGCCCTGCCGGGTCTGCCCGTCCCGCTTGTTGACGGTGAAGGCGCGCACCACGCCCCGCAGGTCCACTCCGCTGTGCTGGTAGAACCGGACGTCCTCGGCGGCCACGATCGCCTGGCGCATCACCGGGGCCACCTCACGCAGCGGCACGTCCACCCGGTCCTCCTGGTAAAAGGAGGTGATCAGGGTGGTGCCGTCGTTGGCGTAGAGGTTGGAGCGCTGGGCGGTGGGCGGCGTACGAAGTGTGTTCGGTAGCTCCGAGTACGGCGTGGACAGGGCGCTGAAGCCGATCCCGAACACCAGGGCCACCGGCAGGGCGGCTGCGGCCAGCACCAACCCGGCCAGCACTCCAGCGATCACCACGGTCAGCAGTTTGTCGAGATGGGCCCGGATCATCAGCTCTCCCCGCAGGAGCCGGTCACGCTAGGACCCGTTCAGAATGACCCGGAACGCCGCTTTCGCCCCGGGTTTTCCCCAAACCCGGAGGAAACTCGCACCGCGCCCAATCAGGGCAGCAGCGCGCCGGCCAGCGGGTGAACCGTCTCCTCGATCTCGTCGGCGACCCGGCTGAAGCACTGGTCACCACGGCCCCACGGGTCGTCCAGATCGTCCGTCGTCAACGCCGAGGCGCCCAACCGGGCGTCGTGGGCCGCTGCCACCAGGGCCACCCCCCGGGCGTACACGGCCTCCGGGGTCGCGTCACCCGGCGGCAACGCGGCGGCGTCCACCGCGGCCAGCAGCCGACCGAACTCACCCAGCACGAACGTGCGGGCCGCCGCGTCCGGCCGCAACGCCACCACGTACTCCTGCTGGTCGGCGGTGGCGGTCAGCACCAGGTCGGCGGCGTCGATGTGGTCCGACCGCAGCTTGCGCGCGGCGAACCCCTCGACGTCCCCACCACGGCCGGTGACCTGCCGGGCCGCCGGCGGATTCATCTCCTCGCCCGCGTGCCAACCACCCGTGCCGGCGCTGTGGCTGTGCAGCAAATTATCGGCCTGGGCCGGGTCCTGCGCACGCCGCGTCAACCGCTCCCGCACCGCCAGAGCGAGCAGCCGCTCCGCCATCGGGGAGCGGCAGATGTTGCCCATGCAGACGTGCAGGACCGTGAACGGGGGCACTCAGACCCCCCGACCGTCGACGAGGTCCGGAACGACGTCGCGCAGCTTCTCCAACGGGATCGCCCCGGCCCGCAGCAGTTGCGGCACCTCACCGGTCAGATCCACGATCGTGCTGGGCACCGGATCCGGGCACGGCCCGGCCTCCAGGTAGGCCCGCACCGAGTAGCTGAGCTGGTCCCGTGCCTCCTCGGCGGTCACCGCGGCGGGCTGGCCGGTCTTGTTGGCCGACGAGACCGCCATCGGGCCGGTCTCCCGCAGCACCTCGAGCGCCACCGGGTGCAGCGGCATCCGCACCGCCACCGTGCCGGTCTTGTCGCCCAGGTCCCACTGGAGGCTCGGCGAGTGCTCGACCACGATCGTCAGCGCACCCGGCCAGAACGCCTCCACCAGGTCCCGGGCTGCGGTGGGCAGCGAGAAGACCAACCCGTCCAGGGTGTGCCGCGAGCCGATCAGCACCGGCGGCGGCATCTGCCGACCCCGGCCCTTGGCATCCAGCAGGGCCTTGACCGCGTACGGGGTGAACGCGTCCGCGCCGATCCCGTAGACGGTGTCCGTCGGGAGGACGACAAGCTCGCCGTTCTTGACCGCCTCGATGGCCGCAGCGATGCCGCGGTCCCGATCGGCGGGCGATCGGCAGTCGTAAAGCATCACGAGGAGTCAGTCTGCCACGCCGCCCCGATCGGGGCGTGCTGGCCGTCCGCCCGTCGGGACGCGGTGGCGTAACGGGGACGTCCGGTGAGGTCCAGATGCGCCGTGACAGCGGTGAAGCCACCGTCGCCGGCAAGCAGCGCGGGAACCGCCGCGCCGTGGGTGTCGTCGTGCTCCACCCCGAGCACGCCGCCCGCGCGCAGCAGCACCGCCGCACGGCTGACGACCGGCCGGATCACCGCCAGGCCGTCCGCGCCGCCGAAGACCGCCTCCGCGGGGTCGTGCCCGGCCACCTCCGGCGGGACCACCACGTCGTCCGGCACGTACGGCGGGTTGCAGAGCAGCACGTCCACCGAGCCCACCAGGGACGCCAGCAGGTCCGGCGCGGTCACGTCCGCCTCGACCACCTCGATCGGCCGGTCTCCCGACGCGGCCCGCTCCGCCGCGTTGCGCCGCAACCAGGCCAGCGCCCGCGGGGACCGCTCCACCGCGATCACCCGCGCACCCGGCACCTCCTGCGCCACCGCCAGCGCGATCGCCCCCGAGCCGCTGCAGAGGTCGACCACCACCGGGTCGGTACGGCCCCGGGCCTGCTCGACACCCCAGCCGGCCAGCAGCTCGGTCTCCGGCCGGGGCACGAACACACCCGGCCCGACCGACAGGTCGAGGTGCCGGAACCCGGCCCGGCCGGTCAGATGCTGCAACGGCACCCGCGCGGCCCGACGGCGCGTCAGCTCGTCGAGCCGCGCCAACTGCTCCTCGTTCAGGTCGTCGGCGAGAGCCAGCCGGCCTCGGGAGACCCCCAGCACGTACGCGGCCAGCACCTCCGCCTCCGCCCGGGCCGAGCCGACCCCGGCGGCGGCGAGCGCGCGGGCCACCCGAGCCACCGCGGCGGACGGGCGGGTGGGGCCTGTCCCTTCGGGGGGGTGTTGCGGCAGAGTGGTCACGCGACAATCATGATGCGTCGCGGGCAGCGCGACCAACGGGTGCGCGGGCGGCGCACACGACAGGAGGTCGGCGGGTGGGGTGGCTCGACCGGGTCGATGACCAGGTTGACTTCCTCACGCGCGCCCGGGCGCTGCAGGAGGCCAGTCGCTCCGCGGAGTCGTACGTCCTGCTCGAACGTGTGATCCGCACCACCACCGATCCGGCGGCGCGTGCGGACGCGATGGTGCAGCGCCTCTCCGCCCTGATCAATCTCGGTCGGACGGCGGAGTTCACCCGGGCCATCGAGGAGGCGTCGGCGGCCGTCCGCGATCTCGCCGAGCCCTACCTGCACGGGCACCTCAACGCGCTCGCCGCCCTCGCCGCACACCACCAGGGCGCACTGGACCGTTCGGTCACGCACCTCGTCCGAGCCGCCCGCGCGCTGGGCGCCGTCGAAGACCCGGACCGGGACACCGCCTGGGGCTGGCACGACCTGGCCATGGCGTACAGCTACCTCAGCTTCCACGGATACGCCCTGGGGGCCATCGAACGAGCCCGGCAACTCGGTCTCACCGCCGGGATCCCCGAGGAGACGTTCGCCGCGCCGGGCATCCGGCTGCGCAACGCCGTGGCACTGGACCACAACGGCGACAGCGACGGCTGCCTGCGGGTGCTCCGGGACGTGGCCGCCGACCTGGCCCGCTTCATCGACTCCGGGCGGGCCGGGCGGCTGCGCCCGAGCAGCCTCGCCGCGTACGGCTACGCGTCGGCCCGGCAGGCCGCGCTCGGCGACCAGGTGGAGACCGACGGGAAAGCCGAACCGGCCCGCCTGATCAGCCACGGTGGGGACAGCTCCCGCGCTCGCGACCTGCGTCAGCTCGGGCAGGTGTGCCTCGCCGTCGCCGACGGCCGGCCGATCGAGGCGGTCGCCCGACTGGACACCGTCCAGGTCTCCAACGAGACGCTCGGGGCGGCCGAGCCGGCCCGACTGCGCAGCATCGCGCTGGCCCGTGCCGGCGACCACGCGGCGGCGCACCGGGCCGACCGGCTGGCGTTCCGGCTCGCCGCCCAACGCAACGATCGGCTGCGCGACGTCTACATCGACGGCATCGCCGCCCGGATCGACCACGAGGAGATGCGCCGCGAGGCGGCACGGTTCGAGGGCGAGGCGTTGACCGACCCGCTCACCGGGCTGCCCAACCGCCGCCGGTTGGAGCGCTACATCACCGCCGTGGTCACCCGAGGCGACCGGGTGGTGATCGGTGTCTGCGACCTGGACGGCTTCAAGGCGGTCAACACCCGCCACGGGCACCACTCCGGTGACCTGGTGCTGCAACGCATCGCCGGAGTGATCAACCGGGTGATGCGCCGGGGTGACTTCGTGGCCCGCTACGGCGGCGACGAGTTCGTGGTGGTGCTGCCGGACACCGGCATGCGCGAGGCCGCCGAGGTGGCCCGCCGGATCGAGGCCGCCGTCCGACTCGAAGACTGGGAGTCGCTGGTGCCGGGGACCCCGGTCGGGGTGAGCATCGGCTTCGCGGAGGTCTCCGGCGGCGGTGGGCTGCGGGACGCCCTCGGCGTCGCCTTCGAGCAGGCCGACCGGGCCATGCTCCGCGCCAAGTCGCGTCCCCGCGCGAGCTGATCGCCCGGCGGACAGCGGCGGGGCGCGGCGGCGGTCAGCGGCGGGTCAGCTCGGTGTCGCCGGCGAGCCGGGCGGCGCGGTCGGCCTCGGCGAGCGCGTCCAGCACCCCGTCCAGGTCGCCGGCGAGCGCCAGGTCCAGGTTGTACGCCGTGTAGCCGATCCGGTGGTCGCTGATCCGGTTCTGCGGGTAGTTGTAGGTGCGGATCCGCTCCGAGCGGTCGACCGTGCGCACCTGCGCCTTGCGGGCGTCCGAGGCGGCGGCGTCGGCCTGCTCCTGCGCGGCGGCGAGCAGCCGGGCGCGCAGGATCCGCATGGCCTGCTCCCGGTTCTGCAACTGGGACTTCTCGTTCTGGCAGGAGACGACGATGCCGGTCGGCAGGTGGGTGATCCGCACCGCGGAGTCGGTGGTGTTCACCGACTGACCACCCGGGCCGGACGAACGGAACACGTCGATGCGCAGCTCGTTCTGGTCGAGGGTGACGTCGACGTCCTCGGCCTCGGGCAGCACCAGCACTCCGGCGGCGCTGGTGTGGATGCGGCCCTGCGACTCGGTGACCGGGACCCGCTGCACCCGGTGCACACCGCCCTCCCACTTGAGTCGCGACCAGACGCCGTTGCCGCCCTCCGGCACACCCTTCGTCTTGATCGCCAGCGAGACGTCCTTGACCCCGCCGAGGTCGGAATCCTGGGCGTCGATCACCTCGGTGATCCAGCCGTGCCGCTCGGCGTAGCGGGTGTACATCCGCAGCAGGTCAGCGGCGAAGAGAGCCGACTCCTCGCCACCCTCACCGGCCTTGATCTCGACGATCACGTCCTTGGCGTCGTGGGGGTCACGCGGAATGAGCAGCTCGGCGAGGCGCTCCTCCAGCATCGGCACGGATCCGGCGATGGACTCCGCCTCGCCCGCGAAGGACGGGTCCTCGGCAGCCAACTCACGAGCCGCGGACAGGTCGGCGCGGGTCTGCTCCAGCTCGGCAGCGGCCTTGTGCAGGGGCACCAGCTCCGCGTAGCGGCGACCCACCCTGCGCGCGGTGGCCTGGTCGGCGTGGATGGCCGGATCGGCCAACCGCTTCTCCAGCGTCGCGTACTCGTCGAGGAGGGCGGCCAGACGCTCGCTGCTCATGCTGCGGATGCTCCTTCGACGGTGCGAAGCCGGCCGGGCCGAAGGCCGCCGGCTGCGTAACAGGGCACAACGCGGACGGCGCCCGCGCCCGGTGGAAAACCGGACGCGGGCGCCGAACGAGGAGTTACTTGGCCTTCTTGGCCTGAACCTTGGCGTACTTCTGCTGGAACTTCGCGACCCGGCCGGCGGTGTCGAGAACGCGCTGCTTACCGGTGTAGAACGGGTGGCAGGCGCTGCAGGTCTCGGCGTGGATCGTGCCGCCCTTGGCGGTGCTGCGGGTCGTGAACGTGTTGCCACAGGAGCAGCTGACCTCGGTGGTCACGTACTCCGGGTGGATGTTTGCCTTCATCGCCTCGGTCCTCTCGTTGGTGGTCGCCGGGTCGCCGTCATCACTCGTCGCGCCGTACACGACGGGCTCGGGCGTGAACCGGAACCGGTGGCCGATTGACCAGTGTGCCATGGGCCTGAGCCGACCCGGTAATCGGGCCGCACACCTCGTCCGGCATCGTCAACACGTGCTACCCCACCCGCATTCCCGCCGCCCGGCGGGGCATTCGCCCACCCGGCGGTCCGCCGCCGCGTACCCCGCCGGGGGTACGTCCCACGAGCCGGAGGGATACCGGTGACCCGCCTGATCGCCACCCGCGGACTACCCGCCTCGGGTAAGACGACCTTCGCCCGAACGCTCCAACCGTCCGTGGCCCGGGTGAACCGGGACGACCTGCGCCGGATGCTGCACGGCGAGCGGCTCTTCACCCAGTGGGCCGAGGCCCAGGTGACCGTCGCACAGCGGTCCCAGGTCGAGGCGTTGCTGCGCGCCCGGGTGGACGTCTGCGTGGACGACACCAACCTGCGCTCGCGGGCCCTGCGGGGCTGGGCCGACCTGGCCGCCCGGCACGGCGCTGATTTCGAGGTGCACGACTTCACCGACGTGCCACTTGACGAGTGCCTGCGCCGCGACGCCGCGCGCCCACCTGCCGACCAGGTCGGCGCGGACGCGATCCGTCAGCTGCACGAGCGGTACCTGGAGGGGCGGACCCTGCCGTTGCCGGTGCCGCAGGCCCGCACCGGACGCCCCGCCGTGGTGCACCCGCCGTCGACCGAGCCACCGGAGATCGTCCTGGTGGACATCGACGGCACCGTCGCGCTGGCCGTGTCCCGCAGCCCGTACGACATGACCCGGGTGGGCGAAGACGCGCCGAACACGGCGGTGATCGCGGCGGTCCGGGCGATGCACGCCGCCGGATACGGGGTGGTCTTCTGCTCCGGGCGGGACGCCTCCGCCCGAGCGGCCACCGAGGCCTGGCTGGACCAGCACGTCCAGGTGCCGTACCTCGGCCTGCACCTGCGCGCCGTCGGCGACTCGCGGAAGGACTCGGCCGTGAAGCGGGAGATCTACGACCGGGAGATCCGGGACCGTTACCGGGTGGCCGGTGTCTTCGACGACCGTGCCCAGGTGGTCCAGATGTGGCGAGCCCTCGGCCTCACCGTCTTCCAGGTGGCCGACGGCGACTTCTGAGCCGCGAAGGGGCACGGCCAGGACGGCCGTGCCCCTTCGTCGTCGATCACCCGGGACTGGTTACTCCCCCGGCGTCGACTTCGCGATCTGCATCAGGAACTCGATGTTGGTACGGGACTGCTTGAGCCGGTCCAGCAGGAGATCCATCGCCGCCTGCGAGTCCAGCGAGTGCAGCACCTTCCGGAGCTTGTGGATGATGGCCAGCTCCTCGGGTGCGAGCAGGACCTCTTCCTTCCGGGTGCCGGACGGGTTGATGTCGATGGCCGGGAAGGTCCGCTTGTCGGCGATCTTCCGGTCCAGCTTCAGCTCCGCGTTGCCGGTGCCCTTGAACTCCTCGAAGATGACCGTGTCCGCCATGGAACCGGTCTCCACCAGCGCCGTGGCGATGATGGTCAACGACCCGCCGTTCTCGATGTTGCGCGCCGCGCCGAGGAAGCGCTTCGGCGGGTAGAGCGCCGTGGAGTCGATACCACCCGACATGATCCGGCCGCTGGCCGGAGCCGCCAGGTTGTACGACCGACCGAGCCGGGTCACCGAGTCGAGCAGCACGACCACGTCGTGTCCAAGCTCGACCAGGCGCTTGGCCCGCTCGATGGCCAGCTCGGCCACCGTGGTGTGGTCCTGCGGCGGACGGTCGAACGTGGCCGCGATGACCTCGCCCTTGATCGACCGCTGCATGTCGGTGACCTCTTCAGGCCGCTCGTCGACCAGCACCACCATCAGGTGGCACTCCGGGTTGTTGCGGGTGATCGCGTTCGCGATCGCCTGCAGCACCATCGTCTTACCCGCCTTCGGCGGCGACTGGATGAGTGCCCGCTGGCCCTTGCCGATCGGCATGACCAGGTCGATGACCCGGGTGGTCAGGATGTGCGGCTCGGTCTCCAGGCGCAGGCGCTCCTGCGGGTAGAGCGGAGTGAGCTTGTAGAACTCCGGACGACGCCGGGCCTCCTCCGGCTCCATCCCGTTGATCGTGTCCAGCCGCATCAGCGGGTTGTACTTGTCGCGCCGCTGGTCGCCGCTGTTACCGCCCTCGCGGGCCGCCCGCACCGCACCGGTGATCGCGTCACCGCGGCGCAGGCCGTACTTCTTGATCTGGGACATCGAGACGTACACGTCGTTCGGGCCGGCCAGGTAGCCGGTGGTCCGCACGAAGGCGTAGTTGTCGAGCACGTCGATGATGCCGGCCACCGGGACGAGCACGTCGTCCTCGCTGACCTGCGGCTCACGCCCACCGGTGTCGGTGCCGGTCTCGGTGCGCTCACCGCGCCCGCGACGACGGTCCCGGAAACGGCTGCGCCGGCCACGCCGGCCGCCGCCCTCGCCGTCATCGTCGTCGTTGTCCCGCTCGACACGCTCGACACGCTGACCACGGTCGTTGCGGTCGCCCCGGTCGCCCCGGTCGTTGCGGTCGTTGCGCTCGCCCCGGTCGGAGCGCTCCGTGCGCTCGTTCCGCTCGCCGCGCTCGGCCCGCTCGCCCCGGTCGTTGCGCTCGGCACGATCCGCCCGCTCGCCCCGGTCGGAGCGCTCGGTGCGGTCCACGCGCTCGGTGCGCTCGGCACGTTCCGGACGCTCGGCCCGCTCGGCCCGCTCGGCCCGCTCGGCCCGCTCCGGACGCTCGGCCCGCTCGGTGCGCTCGGCCCGCTCGGTGCGCTCGGCCCGCTCCGGACGCTCGGCCCGCTCGGTGCGCTCCGGACGCTCGGCCCGCTCGCGGCGGTTCTCGCCACGGTCGGCCCGGTCGCCGGCTTCCGCCTCGTCGGTACGCGTCTCGGCCGGACGTGCCGTCTCGGTCGAACGCGCCTCAGCCGGACGGGTCTCCGCCGCTGCGGCCCGGCTCCGCCGGGTGCGACCACGGCCCTCGGTTTCGGGGGCTGGCTCAGCCGCTGCCGGCTCGGCGCCACGTCCTTCGGCGGCCGGCCGGTCGGCGGTCTCCCGCACCTCGGCGCGCACCCCCTCACGGGTCGGGGCTGCTGCGGCCGCGACCTCGGCCCGCGGTCGAGGGGTCCCGGCGGCGTTGCCGCCCTGCCGCTCGGAAATCGCGGCGATCAGCTCGCCCTTGCGCATGCGAGCCGTGCCGGAGATGCCGAGCGACGCAGCCAGGCTCTGCAGCTCTGGCAGCAGCATCGCCGACAGACCGGTGCCGCTACGCCGACGACGGGCGGGAGCGGCGGCGGTGGCATCGCCAGCGACGTTGGAAACATCCGACGTCACGTCGGTGGTGTCGCTCAATGGATTCCTTCCCTCGATAAAGGCCGGGACTGCCCGGAGTCGGAACTAAGGTGGCCGGGCGGCCTCGGTGCACCCGCCTCGCAAGGACGCGTCGCGGGAGTCTGTGACACAGCAGCCGGTCGGTATCCCGACTCACCAACGTCGGTGAGCAGGTCTCGCCGTCTGCGGCGACCTGTGGAATCTGCGGTGCGGCGTGGGCCTTTGGCAGGGGTGTGACGGGCTGACCGCCGAGAGCTTCGGGGTGCGCCGCCTCGCAGGAGATCGCGTGCTTCGCGGCTGTGCTAGGTCTAGAGCGTAATCAACTCTTCCGACCTGCGGCAACAGGGCCCCGCTCGGCGTGTCCAAGTCTACCCCGAGCAACCCGCGCACCGCTGACGTCTATCGGTAACTGCCAGATTTCCCAGTCTGTTCCCACCGGGAAGCCCTCCGGGGGCTCGCTGAACGCCAGCACGGTGGGGCCGGCCCCACTGACCACGGCTGCCACACCAGCCGCTCGCAACGCTCTGACCAGCGCCGATGTGCCTGGCATCCCGGATGCGCGGTAGTCCTGGTGGAGTCGGTCGACGGTCGCCGGCAGCAGCAGCCCCGGGTCGGCGGTGAGCGCGTGCACCAGCAGAGCCGCCCGCCCCGCGGTCAACGCGGCGTCGCCGTGCGGCACGGTGGCCGGCAACGCGGCCCGCGCGGCAGCGGTCAACCCGCGCTCCGCCGGGACGAAGACGGTGGGCAGCACCCCGTCCGCGACCGGCAGGGACACCGCCCGCGCGCCCGTCGGCTCGGACCAGGCCACCGTGAAGCCGCCGAGCAGGCACGGTGCGACGTTGTCGGGATGGCCCTCGATCTCGGCGGCCAGCCGGAGCGCGGCCCCGTCGTCCAGCCGGTGCTCCCCGTCGGTGACCAGGGCACGGGCCAGCAGCACCCCGGCGACGATCGCGGCGGACGAGGAGCCCAGCCCGCGCGCCTGCGGGATCCGGTTGACGCACTCCACGCTCAGGCCCTCGGGGTGGGCGTCGAGCACGTCGAACACGGCCCGCATGGCCCGCACCACCAGGTGCCGGTCGTCGTCCGGCAGCTCACCGGCACCCTGCCCGGTCACCGTCACCCGGACCCCGCCCGGCGCGACCTCGGCGGACACGTCGTCGTAGAGCCCGAGGGCGAGACCCAACGCGTCGAAGCCCGGACCCAGGTTGGCGCTGGTCGCGGGGACCCGGACACGGACCGGCCCGGCGGTGAAGTTCGTCGGCACGCGCTCATGCTAGGCGTCGGCACCGACGAACCGGCCCGTTGCCCGCTGCCTGGGACCGCCGAGTTCAGCCGGCCGGGTTCGGGACCGGTTCCGCAACCGGATCGCTGAGCGTGAGCCGGCGGGTGGCGATCCGCCAGCCGACCGCGTACACGAGGGTGATCAGCCCGCAGCCGGCGAGCACGACCCGTTCGTCCACCACGTCCACGACCAGGGCCACGGCCAGCTGACTCACCGAGATCGCCAGCGTCGCGAGCATCATGTCGGTGGCGAAGACACGCCCACGCAACCGGTCCGGAACCTCGCCCTGCAGGGCGAAGTTCGACATCACCCAGTTGCTGCCGCCGGCGAAGTGCGCCACGAAGACCAGCAGCAGCACCAACGGGAACCAACGCACCACCGACGTGCCCAGATAGGACAGCCCGTAGAGCGACATCGACAGCGCGAGCCCGGGCAGCAACCACGCCCGGTTGGTGAGCACCCGACGCATCAGGATCGGCCCCACCAACGCACCGGCCCCACGCACCGCGAAGAGCAGGCCGGCGCCGAGCGGGCCGACGCCGTACACGCCGGCCAGCAACGGGAACACGGTCAGCACGCCGTTGCCCAGGCCCACCGCCGACTTGACCGTGACCAGCGCGAGCACCCGGGGGCGGTGACCGATGTAGCCGAGCGCCTCGCGGACGGCGGCCCAGGTCCGCTGGGCCGGCAGGTCGGCGTCCCGTGGCGCCTGCAACGGCCGGCGGATCCGGGTGGCGAGGGCCGCGGCCAGCGCCAGGCCGACCGCCGCCACCCAGAAGCAGACGTACGGGCCGGCAGCGGTGCTGAGGACGCCACCGAGCGAGGCACCGACGACGGTCATGGTGCCCCAGGCCGAGCCGGCGACCGCGTTACCGGCGGCCAGCTCGTGCGGCTCCAGCACGTTGGGCAGCGCGGCCTGCGCGGCCGGCGAATAGAACGCCTTGGCCACCGCGACCACCCCGATCGCGACGAGCGCCAGCCACGCCGTGGCGGCGCCGCGCACGCCGAGCAGCAGCAACACGCCGGCCAGCGCGGCCACGTTGGCCGCGATCATGATCTTCCGGCGGTCGAAGCGGTCGGCGATCGTCCCGGTGTACGGCAGCAGCAGCGCCACGATGCCGGTGTCCACCGCCAACACCAGCGCGCCCCAGACCCCGCTGCCGGTCAGCTGCGGTAACAGCACCAGCAGCGGCACCATGACGAACCAGTCGGCGCCGAAGACCACCAGTTCGGCCAGGAAGAGGTTGCGGAAGCTCCGGTTGCCGGTCAGGACCGAGAGGGTGGACGCCACGGAGCGGCACCTTACCTGGTCGGGGTCGGGGCCACGCTCGCTGTCAGCAGCGCCGAAACCGTGACGAAGGTGTAACCAAGCGACCGCAGTCCATTGATCATGTCGGTCAGGCCGCGGAGCGCGACCAGTCGCCGATGGGCCCCCACATCGTGGCCGAGCACGATCGTTCCCGGTCGGACCTCAGCCACGATCCGCCGGGCGTGGCCGGCCGGGTCGTCGGGAAACTCGCGCTCCACCATCTGCAGCGACCAGAGCACCAGCCGGTAGTCCAGCCGCGCCGCCGCGTGCAGCACCGCCCCGCCCAGGTGACCGTACGGTGGGCGAAGCAGCCGGGGCTGAGTCCCGGTCACGTCCGCGATCGCGTCGTGGCTCCGGCGCAGGTCGTCGTACGCCTCGACGGCGTCCAACTCGGCCAGGTCCCGGTGGTCCCAGCTGTGGTTGCCCACCTCGTGCCCCGCGAGCCGGTCGCGGACGACGTCGGCGTGCCGGCGGACCTGCGCGCCCACCATGAAGAACGTGGCCGGAACCTGGTGCCGGGCCAGGGTGTCGAGCACCATCGGAGTCCACTGTGGTGCCGGGCCGTCGTCGAAGGTGAGGGCCACCAGACGCTGACTGGTCCTTCCCGACCAGAAGACCTCAAGCGCGCCGGCGCCGACATCCTGCTGGCCGTTTCCGAGTGTGGCGCTGGCGGGGCCGCCGGCGATCGGCAGCCGACGATGGGTGCCCTGCCACGCCTCGGACGCCCCGGCGCCGATGGCAACCCCGCCGACCACCAGCAGGCCACGGCGCAACAGATCGCGCCGCCCCCACCCTCGCGTGCCGTCGGCCATCCGCCCACCCTTGCGTCACCCGCACCCATCTATCTACGAAGAGTACGCAAGAAGTTACACAAGGTGCGGCTCCGGTCGGATCGGAGTGTTTCGGTCGACAGACGCAGGAACGCCCCCGGCAGAACCCTGCCGGGGGCGTTCCGAGTCGCGGTCCGACCTACTCGGTCGACTCCGACGGAGGCAGCGGCGAGGTACGGCTACGGGGCAGCCGCAGCACCTCGAACTGGTCCGTACCCTCGACCAGCGCGGCCGACGGCGCGGCTCGCCCGGCCGGCTGCGCACCCTCGGCCGCGGCCGCGGCAGGTGCGCCGCTCGGCACCGCCACCTGGTTCGGGGCCGACACCTCGTCGGTCTCCGCCGCGGTCACCTCCGACCTGCCGGCGCGCCGCCGGTCGCGTCGGTCCCGCAGCGACTCCTTGGTGTGCTCCACCATCGTGTAGAGCGTCGGCACCAGGATCAGGGTGAGCAGCGTGGAGCTGAGCAGACCGCCGATCACCACCACCGCCAGCGGCTGCGAGATGAACCCGCCCTCACCGGTCAGCCCGAACGCCATCGGCAGCAGCGCGAAGATGGTCGCCACCGCGGTCATCAGAATCGGACGCAGTCGACGCCGGCCGCCCTCGACCACCGCCTCCCGGACGCCCATGCCCTGCGCCCGGTACTGGTTGATCAGGTCGAGCAGCACGATCGCGTTGGTCACCACGATGCCGACGAGCATCAGCACGCCGATCAGCGCCGGCACGCCGAGTGGCGTCCCGGTGACCAGCAGCAGACCGATCGCGCCGGTCGACGCGAACGGGATGGAGATCAGCAGGATCAGCGCCTGGGTGAGGCTGCGGAACGTCGCCACCATGATCAGGAAGACGATCGCGATCGCCACCAGCACCGCCAGGCCCAGGTCACCGAACGCATCCGCCTGATCCGCGCTGACGCCACCGATCGTGAAGCTCGCGCCCGGCACGTCGAGGGCGTCCAGCCGCTTCTGCAGCTCCTTGCTCGTCGCGCCCAGGTTCGAGCCGGTCGCCGCACCGGTCACCGACACGCTGCGCTCGCCGTCGATCCGGGTGACCTGCTGCGGCCCCTCGCCCTGGGTGACGTCCGCGATGTCGTCCAACTTGACCGACCCCACCGGCAGCGCCCGCAGCTCCTCCACCGACATCGGCGGCCGCGTGCCCAGCCGCAGCACCACGTTCTGCTGCTGGCCGTCGAGCGAGACCTGACCCAGGGGCGCTCCCCGGAACGCCTGGGACACGAGCTGCCCCACGGCGGCCTCGGTGAGTCCGGCCCGGCCGGCGGCGACCCGGTCGACGGTCACGTCGACCCGCGGCACGCGCTCGGCCAGGCTGGTGGAGACATCCTCGACGTCCGGGACGCCGGCCATCGCCGACCGGGCCTCCTCGGCGGCCCGGGTCAGCACCTCCGGGTCGCTGGCCTGGACGACCACCTCCAGCTGGCTGGTCGACGCCTCCTGCCCGCCACCGAAGCTGATCTCACCCACACCGGCGCCGAGCTTGTCGAACTCCTTGCGCAACACCTCACGCATCTGCTTCGCGTCGGTGTCACCGTCGAGCGCCAACGACCAGCTGGCGACGTTGTTGCCGCCGCCACCCGCCCACGGGTTGTCGCCACCGCCGGCGGTCACCTGGTACGTCTCGACGCCCCTGGTGGCCGACAGCACCGACTCGACCTGCCTGGCCGCCGCGTCGGTGGCCGCCAGGCCACTTCCGGCCGGCAGCTCCTGGCTCATGTTGAGGGTGTCCTGGCCGGAGTCGTCCAGGAAGTTGGTCTCCAGCTTCTGGGCCAGACCGAAGGTGCCGAAGAGCACCAGCAGGCCGAGCCCGACGGTGATCCACCGAGTCGACCGCTTGCGGGTGGCGAACCCGACCACCGGCAGGTACGCCCGCTGCAACGGGCTGCGCAGCTCCTTCTCCTCCGCGCCACGCCGCACCGCCTCGTCGTCCGCGGTGCCGCCACGCGGCTTCAGGAACCAGTACGCGAGCACCGGGATCACGGTCAGCGACACCAGCAGCGAGGCGAGCAGCGCCACCGTCACGGTGATCGCGAACGGTGCGAAGAGCTGACCCACGAACCCGCCGACCAACGCGATCGGCGCGAACACCGCCACCGTGGTGAGGGTGGACGCGGTCACCGCACCCGCGACCTCACGGACGCCGGTGACGATGGCGTGGCGCTTCTCCTCGCCGTACTCCAGGTGTCGTTTGATGTTCTCCAACACCACGATCGAGTCGTCCACCACCCGGCCGACCGCGATGGTCAACGCGCCGAGGGTGAGCAGGTTGAGCGAGTAGTCACCGATCCACAGGGCGATCAACGCCACCAGCACGGAGAGCGGGATGGAGACCGCGGTGACCACCGTCGAGCGCACCGACAGCAGGAAGACCAGGATGACGATGACCGCCATCACCAGGCCGAGCAGACCCTCGGTGGTCAACGACTCGATCGACTTCTCGACGAACGGCGCCTGGTCGAAGACGACCGTCAGCTCCGCACCGGAGGCGTCCTTCAGGTCGGCGAGCCGGTCCCGGATCTCGTGCGAGATCTGCACGGCGTTGCCGTCCGGGGCGGCGGTGACCGCGATGCCGAGGCTGTCCTTGCCGTTGGTCCGGGTGATCGCCGTGGCCGGTGCGAGCTGCTGCTCGACCGTCGCCACATCACCGAGACGAACCGGCGTCGCGCCGGGGGTGACGACGATGCCGCGGAGGTCCTCCAGGTTGGCGATCGGCGCACCGACCTGCACCGGAAGGGCCAACCCGCCGTCGGTCACCGCGCCGGCCGGAACGGCCACGCCGTTGGTCTTCAGCGCCGCGCCGATCGCCGTCGGCTGCACCTGCGCCGCGGCCAGCTTCGCCGGGTCCGGGGTGACCACCACGACGTCGTCGCGGGTGCCGGTCACCTCGACCGTGCGTACCCCCTCGATGCCCTCCAGCTCCGGCACCACCGTCGCCTGGAGCTTCTCGGCGAGCGCCCGCTCGTCCGCCGCGCCGGCCGCGGCCAGCACCACCGCCGGCAGGTCGTCGGTGCTACCGGCGATGACCTGGGGGTCGACGCTCTCCGGCAGCTGGGCGTCGATCCGGCTCAGCGCGGTCTGCATCTTGTTGACCACGTCGTCCAGGTCGGTGCCGAACTCGTACGTCACCTGGACGGTGGCCGACCCCTCGCGGGACGTGGAGGTGACCTTGTCCAACCCCGGAATGCCCTGGAGGGCGTTCTCGATCGGCTCGGTCACCTGCGACTCGACGATCTCGGGGCCGGCACCGGGGTAGGGGGCCACGATGAACGCGGCCGGGAATTCGAGCGACGGCAGCAGTTGCTGCTTCAGCGACGGCACGGCGAACACTCCGAACACCGTGGTCACCACCGCGATGAGGGCGATCAGCCCTCGGTTGGCGAGGCTGAATCTGGCAAGCAGCGACATCGGCCTGGTTCACTCCTGAACGAGAATGCGGGCGGGGATACGTGAAAGTGTGCCGGATTCGATCACCGGAACCCCCGCCGCCCCCGACGCAGTCTCACCACCCGACCGCCGGCCTGCCCGCAGCGGGCGGCCGGCGGCGCGCTCAGGCCAGGTCGAGGGCGCGAGCGGCGGCCATCGGGTCGTTCGCGATGGTCAGCGGCGCCGGCGCCGTGGAGATCGCCCACTCCGGGTCCTTGAGGCCGTGGCCGGTCACCGTGCAGACCACCGTCGACCCGGGCGGCACCGCGCCCGCCTCAGCCTGCTGGAGCAGGCCGGCCACGCTGGCCGCGCTGCCCAACTCGACGAAGACCCCCACCTCGCGGGCGAGCAGCCGGTACGCGGAAAGGATCTCCCGGTCGGTCACCGCGGCGATCAGGCCACCGGAGGTGTCCCGGGCGTCCAGTGCCTTGGTCCAGCTCGCCGGGTTGCCGATCCGGATCGCCGTGGCGATCGTCGACGGCTCCGGCACCACCTGGCCGGTCACGATCGGGGCGGCACCGGACGCCTGGAAGCCGTACATCTTCGGCGTGCGGGTGGTGGCGCCGGCGGCCCGATCCTCCGCGTAGCCCATCCAGTAGGCGGAGATGTTGCCGGCGTTGCCGACCGGCAGGCAGTGGATGTCGGGCGCGTCACCGAGCGCCTCGACGACCTCGAAGGCGGCGGTCTTCTGGCCGTGCAACCGGTCGATGTTCACCGAGTTGACGAGCGCGACCGGGTGGTCCTGGGCCAGCTTCGCGGCGAGCGACAGGCAGTCGTCGAAGTTGCCACTGACCTGGAGCAGCTTCGCGCCGTGCACCAGCGCCTGGGCCAGCTTGCCCAACGCGATCTTGCCCTGCGGCACCAGGACCGCGCAGGTGAGCCCGGCCCGCGCCGCGTACGCCGCCGCGGAGGCGCTGGTGTTGCCGGTGGAGGCGCAGATGATGGCCTTGTTGCCGGCCTCGACCGCCTTCGACACCGCGAGGGTCATCCCCCGGTCCTTGAACGAGCCGGTCGGGTTGGCGCCCTCCACCTTGAGGTGCACGTCGCAACCGATCCGGGCGGACAGCACCGGCGCCGGCAACAGCGGCGTGTTGCCCTCGTGCAGCGTGACGACCGGCGTGGCCGCGGTGACCGGCAGCCGATCCCGGTACGCCTCGATCAAACCCCGCCACATGTCGATCTCCTCGCCTCTACCGCCGCACCGACCCGAGCATCAGGGCCACCTTGGACCAGCCTGCCGGAGTGGTCGATGGCACACCCCGGCTTACCCACCTGTCGGGACGCACGAGCCCACCCATCGATGGTGTCAACGAATCAGGCGCCACCCTCGACCCGCAACACACTGGTCACGGACCGGACAATGTCCAGACCGCGCAACTCGCCGACGGTCGCGGCGAGCGCGGCGTCCGGCGCCACGTGGGTGACGATGACCAACTCGGCGTCGCCGTCACGGCCGGGCGACCCACCCGCCGAGCCCTGCCGCACCGTCGCGATCGACACGTCGTGCCGGGCGAACACGCCCGCCACGGCGGCCAGCACACCCGGACGGTCGGCCACGTCCAGGCTGACGTGGTAGCGGGTCAACGCCTCACCCATCGGCCGGACCGCCAGGGCCGCGTACGCGCTCTCGCTGGCCGCGCGCACCCCGGCGAGCCGGTTGCGGGACACCGCGACCACGTCGCCGAGCACCGCGCTGGCGGTCGGCGCACCCCCGGCGCCCCGACCGTAGAACATCAACTGCCCGGCCGCGTCCGCCTCCACGAAGACCGCGTTGAACGCGTCGCCGACGCTGGCCAGCGGGTGGCTGCGCGGGATCATCGCCGGGTGCACCCGGACGCTCACGGTCTCCCGGCCGGTGGGGTCGACGCCCCGGGCCGCGATGCAGAGCAGCTTGATCGTGCAGCCCATCGCCTGGGCGCTGGCCATGTCCGCGGCGGTCACCTCGGTGATGCCCTCGCGGTGCACGTCGGCCGCGCCGACCCGGGTGTGGAACGCCAGCGAGGCGAGGATCGCCGCCTTCGCCGCCGCGTCGAAGCCCTCCACGTCGGCGGTCGGGTCGGCCTCCGCGTACCCCAGGGCGGTGGCCTCTTCGAGGGCCTCGGCGAAGCCGGCGCCGGTCGCGTCCATTGCGGAGAGGATGAAGTTGGTGGTGCCGTTGACGATGCCGGTGACCCGGTTGATCCGGTCCCCGTGCAGCGACTCGCGCAGCGGGCGCAGCAGCGGGATCGCACCGGCCACGGACGCCTCGTAGTAGAGGTCGCCGCCGCCCTCGGCCGCCGCCTCGTGCAGGGCCACCCCGTCCTCGGCGAGCAGCGCCTTGTTGGCGGTGACCACGCTCTTGCCGGCCCGCAGCGCCTCGACCAGCCAGCCCCGGGCCGGCTCGATACCGCCGACCACCTCGATCACCACGTCCACGTCGTCGCGTTTGATCAGGCCGAGCGCGTCGGTGGTGAACAGGGCCTCGTCGACGGGCAGGTCACCGCGGTCGCGGCCGAGCCGGCGGACGGCGATGCCGGCGATCTCCAGTGGAGCGCCGATCCGGGCCGTCAGGTCGGCCGACTGCTCGTGCAGCAGCCGGACCACCTCCTGGCCGACCGTGCCACAGCCGAGCAGCGCCAAGCGCACAGGTGACGTCATCCAACATCCAATGCCAGCAGGTCCTCTTCGGTTTCCCGGCGGACGATCAGGCGCGCCTGGCCGTCACGTACCGCCACGACCGGGGGCCGGGGCACGTGGTTGTAGTTGCTGGCCATGCTCCGGCAGTAGGCACCGGTGCCGGGCACTGCGACAAGATCTCCGGGCTGCACGTCGGCGGGCAGGAATTCATCCTTCACCACGATGTCCCCTGACTCACAGTGCTTTCCCACCACGCGGGCGAGCAACGGCTGCGCGGTCGAGGCCCGGGAGGCCAACGTCGCCGAGTAGGACGCGTCGTAGAGCGCCGTGCGGATGTTGTCGCTCATCCCGCCGTCGACGCTGACGAACGTGCGGATGCCGTCGAGCTCCTTGACCGTGCCGACCTCGTAGAGGGTGAACACGGCCGGGCCGACGATGGCCCGCCCCGGCTCGATCGACAGGTACGGCACGGCCAGGTTCTCCGCCGCGCACTCCAGGTCGACGATCTTGCGCAGGCGCTTGGCCAGGTCCTGCGGAGTGGCCGGGTCGTCCTGGGTGGTGTACGCGATGCCGAAGCCGCCGCCCAGGTCCAGCTCGGGCAGCTCCACCCCGCGTGCGTCGCGGATCTGCGCCTGGAGGGCGAGCACCCGGCGGGCCGAGACCTCGAAGCCGCTGGCGTCGAAGATCTGGGAGCCGATGTGCGAGTGCAGACCCCGCAACTCCAGGACACCCTCGTCGAGGATCTTGAAGGCGGCGGTCGCGGCGGCACCGCCGGCCAGCGAGAAGCCGAACTTCTGGTCCTCGTGGGCGGTGGCGATGAACTCGTGGGTGTGCGCCTCCACGCCGACCGTGACCCGGACCAGCACCCGGGGCCGGACCCCGCGCTCGCGGGCGAGCGCGGTGAGCCGGTCGATCTCGGTGAACGAGTCGACGATGATCCGTCCCACTCCGGCGTCCAACGCCCGGGACAGCTCGGCGACCGACTTGTTGTTGCCGTGGAAGCCGATCCGCTCCGGCGGCATCCCGGCCGAGAGCGCGGTGGCCAGCTCACCCCCGGTGCAGACGTCCAGGTGCAGGCCCTCCTCGGCGATCATCCGGACCACCGCCCGGCAGAGGAACGCCTTGCCCGCGTAGTAGACGTCCTCGGTGGGGAAGGCCGCCCGGAAGTCGCGGCAGCGCGAGCGCAGGTCGGCCTCGTCGAGGACGTACACCGGGGTGCCGAACTCGGCCGCGATGTCGCGGACGCTGAGGCCCGCGACGGCGACCGCGCCGTCCGCGCCGCGCGTCACCGACCGCGGCCACAGCGCCGGCACGAGGGCGTTGACATCCGCCGGGGTACGCAGCCAGGCCGGCCCCCGGTCGCTGATGTCCGCGTGCAGCGCTCCGGCCTCATGAGCCCTCATGTCACATCCTCTCGGGCGCGGAGACGCCGAGCAGGTAGAGGCCGTTGGCGACGACCGTGCGGGTGGCGTTGTTGAGCCAGAGCCGGGCGCGGTGCAGGTCGGTGATCTCCTCGTCGCCGCGCGGCAGCACCCGACAGTCGTCGTAGAACCGGTGGTAGGACGGCGCGACGTCCTCCTCCAGGTAGCGGGCCACCCGGTGCGGCTCGCGCAGTTCGGCGGCGGTGGCGACCACCGCTGGGAACTGGGCGAGCGCCTTGAGCAGCTTGTTCTCCTTCTCGTGACTGAGCAGTTCGGGGCGGAACGCGTCGGCGTCACCCGCGAGCAGCCCCACCTCGGCGGCGTTGCGGGCCACGCCGGCCGTCCGGGCAGCCACGTACTGCACCTTGTAGACCGGGTTGTCGTTCTTGGCCTTGGTCCACAACTCGATGTCGATGTCGATCGGGGAGTCGCTGGAGTAGCGGGCCAGCGCGTACCGGGAGGCGTCCACGCCGATGGCCTCGACCAGGTCCTCCAGGGTGATCACCGTGCCGGCCCGCTTGCTCATCCGCATCGGCGCGCCGTCGCGCAGCAGGTTGACCAGCTGCCCGATGAGGATCTCCAGGTTGCGGTCCGGGTCGTCACCGAAGCAGGCGGACATCGCCTTCATCCGGCCGATGTAGCCGTGGTGGTCGGCGCCCAGCATGATCACGACGCGCTCGAAGCCGCGCTCGCGCTTGTCCAGGTAGTAGGCGCAGTCCGCGGCGAAGTACGTCCACTCGCCGTTGGACTTGCGCAGCACCCGGTCCTTGTCGTCACCGAAGTCGGTGGTGCGCAGCCAGGTGGCGCCCTCGGACTCGTAGAGGTGTCCCTGCTCGCGCAGCCGGTTCAGCGCCAGGTCGAGCTCACCCCGGTCGTGCAGGTCCTTCTCGTTGAAGTAGGTGTCGAACTCCACTCCGAAGTCGCGCAGCGAGGTGCGAATCTCGTCGAACATCAGCGCGACGCCCTCGACCCGGAAGATCTCCTGGGCGGCGTCGTCGTCGAGCGAGCGCACCTCCGGCCGGCGGGCCTGCACCTCGGCGGCGATCTCGGCGATGTACGCCCCGCCGTAGCCGTCCTCCGGGGCCGGCTCACCCTTGGCGGCGGCCAGCAGTGAGCGGGCGAACCTGTCGATCTGCGAGCCCGCGTCGTTGAAGTAGTACTCCGTGCCGACCTCGGCGCCGGTGGCCCGCAGCAGCCGGCTCAACGCGTCGCCGACGGCCGCCCAGCGGACCCCGCCGATGTGCACCGGCCCGGTCGGGTTGGCCGAGACGAACTCCAGGTTGATCTTCTCCCCGGCGAGTCGCTCGCTGCGGCCGTACTCCGCGCCGGCCTCGACGATCACCCGGGCGAGCTGACCGGCGGCGGCCGCGTCGAGCCGGATGTTCAGGAAGCCCGGCCCGGCGATTTCCACCGATTTGACACCGGCCGTCCGGCCCAGTTCGTCGGCCAGCGCGGTCGCCAGTTCCCGGGGCGGGACCCCCACCTTCTTGCTCAACTGCAGCGCGAGCGTCGACGCGTAGTCGCCGTGCTCGGGGTTGCGCGGTCGCTCCACCACCGTGCTCGCCGGCAGCGCGGCGTGGTCGAGCCCACGCTGCGCGAAGACGGCGTGGGCGGCGGCAAGGACGACCGAGGCTAGTTCTGCAGGAGTCACCCAGCCATGTTATCGGGGGTAGACTCGGGCACTCGGCGGCTCCCCTGCGCGTCTACCGGCCCGCCACTCCCCTGACCGACCGACTTGACGAGGCACGATGAGCATCAGCACCCCGGGTGGCCCTGAGCGCCGCCCGACCGTGGTCAGCACCGGCAAGAAGCCGGCCGCGGGCCGGCCGGCGCCCGGCGCCAAGGCCGGTTCCGGTAAGCCGGCCGGCTCCCCCCGGGCCGGCGGCAAGGGCCCGCGCAAACCGGTCACCCCGGTCAAGGTGAGCCAGGGCCGCGCCTGGGGGCCGATCGCGCTCTTCGTCGCGGTGGGCGTGCTCGCGGCCGGCATCATCGGCTACGGCGCCTACGCGGCGTTCCAGGGCTCCAAGCCGTGGGACAAGCGGGCCAACGCCATCGACGGCATCGTCAACATCCGCAAGACCGACGGCGAGAGCCTGAAGTACGAGTCGCACAAGTCGGGTCCACTGACCTGGAAATACTCGCCGCCGGTGGGTGGCGTGCACAACGCCGCCTGGCAGAACTGCATGGGCGACGTCTACGACGCGCCGATCGCCAACGAGCACGCGGTGCACAGCCTGGAGCACGGCGCGGTGTGGGTCACCTACCGCCCCGACCTGCCCAAGGACCAGGTCGACAAGCTCGCCGGCAAGGTGCGCGGCGTCGAGAAGATGCTGATGAGCCCGTACGAGGGCCTGGACAAGCCGATCTCGTTGCAGGCCTGGGGCTACCAGCTCAAGCTCGACAACGCCGACGACTCGCGGATCGACGAGTTCATCAAGGACCTGCGGGTGAACGCCTCCGCCGAGGGCCCGACGGCGCTCTGCAACACGGGCATCACCGCCACCGGCACCACGCCGCGTGAGCTTCCGCAGCAGCAGCAACCCCAGCAGTAAGGACGCCGATGACCGCCCCCGCCACCACCGACAGCGAGTACGACGACACCCCGGCCGTCCCGGACGAGGACGGCCGGGCCCCGGCGTCGCGTTACGGCGTGCTGGCGCTCGCCGTCATGGTGGTGGTGGGGCTGCTCCTCGGTTATGCGGGTGGCCTGCTCACCCCCCGGTTGACCCGCCCCGGTGACGCGTCGGTCGAGGCGGGCTTCGCCCGGGACATGACGACCCACCACGCGCAGGCGGTGGAGATGAGCCTGATCGCGTACCGGTCGGCGACCCTCCCCGAGGTGCGGCAGATCGCCGTCGACATCGCCACCGGGCAGCAGGGCGAGATCGGCGCCATGCAGACCTGGCTGCGCGAGTGGGGCCTCAGCCCGACCGGTTCGAAGCCGCCGATGTCGTGGATGTCCGACGGAGCCGCCGTCAAGAACGGCCTGATGCCGGGGATGGCCACCCCGCAGCAGATGACCGCCCTGCGGGACGCCAGGGGCATCGAGGTCGACAGGCAGTTCCTGACCCTGATGTACGACCATCACCTGGGCGGCATCCACATGATCGACGCGGCGCTCGACGAGACCGGCAACGACGAGGTCGTCCGGGTGGCACAGACGATGAAGAACACCCAGCAGACCGAGCTGAACAACCTCCGGCAGCTCCAGGCGCAGGCCGCCAAGGGCTGACCGACCGGTTCGGGCGTACCCGGCCCGCGTTCCCGCCGATCGGTGCGGTGACGCGGGCCGCGCCATGTCGAGGCCACCTCCCCCGGCACCGCCTTGATCGACTCGCCTTTCCGGAAGTCGGGCTGTCCTCGCAACCAGGACGCCCCGACCTGCAGGAACCCGAGTCGATCACAGCGGGCAGACCACCACCTCTGACCCTTGATGCACCCCTAAGTACCTTGTGGGTGATTTGACCGGGACAGGCGATTACGTTGCTTCGAGACTTTTCTCCCCACATATCGTGACCAGTTGCGATTCGTGCTCGTTGCCCAAGACGTGGGGGTTGCACTCAGAGACGCACGGCGTTCGGTCACCAGTTGGTGCCGACGTCACACCATCGGCGGTGACGGGGCGGTGGCAGCCGTCCGTCGCGGACAGCGGCAGAGCGAGCCGGGAATGCTCAGCCGCGAACAGGAACTCGAACTGATCGACACACTGCGGGGCGTCCACCCCGACGAGTTCGGCCTGGACGACGAGCTGTGGACGAGGCAGAGCCTCACCACGCTCATCCAGCGCCGATTCGACCTGCCGTTGGACGCCGGGGCGGTCGGGGCGTACCTGCGGGCCTGGGGGTTGGGTCCGCGCGAGCCGCGCGAGCGGGCCTGTGGGCTCTGCGTCAGCGCGGTCGAGCGCTGGGTCCGCAGTGAGTACCCGGCGATCACCAGGGCCGCCCAGGAGCACCTCGCCGAGGTCTACTGGATCGGTCGGATCCGGCTGCGCGGCACCATGCCGGCGGCGGACGTGATCTCCGCCGTCTCGTCCCGCGGCCGGGTGCGCTTCATGATCACCACACCGACGGTGGACCCGCCGCTCCCCCGCGACTTCGTGCTGCGGCTCAGCGGCGAGGAGCAGCGCACCGTGCACCTGATCGTGGACGGCTCCTGGCCGCGCAACGAGTGGCCACGCCGGCTCCCCCGGCGAATCGTCCTGCACCCGCTGCCCAGCTGTGGGCGGGCCGTCGCGGCCGCCTGAGCACCGGGTGAGCCGGTCGTCGACACGATCGGCTCACCCGATACCGATTCGGCGTACGCGGAGGAGGTTTGCTAGTCTTCTCCAGTCGCTGAGCCCCCGTAGCTCAGGGGATAGAGCACCGCCCTCCGGAGGCGGGGGCGCAGGTTCGAATCCTGCCGGGGGCACCTTGGACCATGAATGCCCCGGCCGTTTCGCCGGGGCATTCTTGCGTTGGGTCAACATGCGGGCGACGACCGAGCCCGGGCACCGGTTTGTTGGTGGCGCTCACGCGCCCGGCGGGCCGGCCACCATGCTCGCGCGCAGGAGTTGGTCGCGGACCGGTATCGCGTGCCGCAGGTGAGTCATCCGGGCAGCCAGGCCAGCCATGCGAGCCAACCTCTGGGTGGCTGGCCGACGCCGGCGATCGTATTCGTGCAGAGCCTGCTCGACCGCGCGCGTCGCGCCCAGGTGGGAGGCCAGCGCTACCGCGTCGATGATCGCCTCGCACGCGCCGCGCCCCAGGTCGGGTGTCATGGCGTGCGCGGCGTCGCCAAGGAAGGCAACCGTGCCGTGCGTGAAGGACGGCAGCGGCGGCGTCACGTACACGTCGTGGCGCAGCACCGCGGACTCGTCGATCGCGTCCAGGACGGTCTGGACCGGGGGCGCCCACCAGCCGAACATCCTCCGCAGTTCGACGAGTTCCTCGCCCGGGCGGAACCGGCCCTCCGGTGCCGCCGCGGACGCGTACCAGTTGGTGCGACCACCCTCCTGCGGTGTCACGCCGAACTTGAGGCCCCGGCCCCACATCTCCACGAACGTGTCGGTGGGCATGTCCTGCACCACTCCGCGCCACGCCGTGCTGCCGGAGAATCGTGCCCGGTACGCCGGGCCGAACACCTTTTCGCGAGCCTTGCTGAACACGCCGTCGGCCACCACGACCAGATCGACGTCGCCCACCTCGGTAACGTCGTCCACCGGATCGCCGGCCCGCAGCTCCACCCCGGCCTCCATCGTCGCGTCGTGCAGGATGGCGAGCAGTCCCGGCCGGGACAACAGGTAGACGTGGTCGCCGGTGCGCCGGTGCAGCCGTTCGACGTCGATCGTCGCGATGCGGGAACCGTCCGGACGAAGGAAGACCCCGGCCTGCTGTCGTCGGCCGTCCCGGCGGACCAGGTCGCCGACGCCGATCGCGTCCAGCGCCCGCAGCGCAACGGGCCACATGCCGAGCGCCGTGCCAGTGCTCGGCAGCCCCTCGTCCCGCTCCCGGACGGTGACCGTCCAGCCTGCGCGTCGCAGCGCGATCGCCGCCGTCAGCCCACCGATGCCCCCGCCAATGACCAACGCACGTCTCTCCATTCTCACCACGCTACAACACCTGTTGTTTTGAAACTACGGATGTGGTGGACCGAATAAGGTGGAGGCGTGCCCTCCCGCGAAGAAAACCTGCTCGACGCCGCCATCGGCATCCTCGGAAGTCACGGCGTACGGGCGTTGACGCATCGCGCGGTCGACGCGGCCGCCGCCGTGCCGACCGGCTCCACGGCGAACTACTTCAAGACCCGGGACATGCTGATCAATGCCGTTGCCGACCGATTCGCCGATCGCGACCGCGCCACCTGGCAGGCGATCGCGGGCTTCGTCCGCCCCACCACCGCGGTCGAGCTGGCGGCTGCGCTCGCCGCCTACGTGCACCGTGCCCTCGGCCCGGAGCGCGCCCTGACCATCGCCCGATACGGCCTTTTCATCGAGGCCGCACTGCGCCCGGAACTGCAGGGGCGACTCGCGGAGGCGGCCCTCTCGATCCGGACGTGGGGCACGCAGTGGCTGCGCGCGATGGGCTCCACCGACCCGGAGAGCGAATGCGCGGCGATCCTCGACTACCTGGACGGCCTCATCTTCCACCAGCTCACGTTTCCCGGCCCGGCCGAGCAGGTGGAGGCGGCGATCACGCAGACGGTGAGCCGACTGTGCACCACCGCGGTTTGACCACCGAACGGCCCAGACAACGCCTCACCGGTGATCGGCGGGGTCGGCGGCTGAGGTGCAGCGCAGTGCGCGGTCGACGAAGTTGATGAGCCATTCGAAGCTCTCGTCGATGTCGGTGGACCACTGGAATCCGTTGGTGGCCTGCAGGGTGGCGAAGCCGTGGAACATGCTGCGCAGCGCGCGCAGGGCGTGGGTAATGTCCTGCGGGGCGATGTCGTACCCCCGGAGGACCGCCTCGAAGGGTCCGAGCGCCCGCCTCTCCGCGATCACGATGGGGTCGTCCGGACCGGTCGGAGTGATGCCGAGGGTGGCCGCGTACCGGCCGGGGTGAGCAACCACGAAGTCACGCAGCGCGCGGGCCGCGGCGGCCAGCGCGTCCCGCCCGGAGCGGCCCTGGGTGGCCGCGCCGATCGCGTCGGCGGCCTCGGCGATGGCGAGGGCGGCGATGCGTCGGTTGAGGTCGTCCTGGCTGGCGATGTGCTTGTACAGCGACGGGGTGCGCACCCCGACCCGCTCGGCCAGCCGGGCCATGGTCAACTCGGCGAAGCCGACCTCGTCGGCGAGCGCGGCGCCGGCCGCGACGACCGCACCCGGGTCCAGGCCCGCCCTAGGCACGGACACCGGCCAGGAAGGGCAGGACCACGGCGAGGGTCTGCTGGGGGTACTGGACGTGCGGGTAGTGCCCGGCACCGTCGATCATCGCCAGCCGGCCCAGTCCGGTCGGCAGGTCGGCGACGATCGCCTCGCCCTCGGCCTGTGGTGAGACCCAGTCGGGGTCGAGGGCGCCCTGCACGATCAGCGTCGGGCAGCTGACGTTGCCGAGTTGCTCACCGGCGTCGACGGGAGAGATGGTGCCCATCTTCTGCAGGACCTTCATCCGGCCCGGCTGCCGCAGCATCGCGGTGATCTGTCGCAGGCGGGCGTCCCAGTCGACGGGCTTGGTGCCGGGGTAGGCGAGGTCGAGGTACTTGGCCCACTGCTTGGTGCTGCCGAGGATGGTCGTGCCCATCAGGGCGGTCGCGCCGCGCCGGTAGGCGGCCACGCGCATGTCACCGAGATTGACCTGCTGCTTGCGGGTGAAGGGCGCGAGTTCGACGAGTGCGGTGATCAGCTCCGGGGCCTTCGCCGCGGCGATCGTGGCCGCGCCGCCGGCGATGGAGTGGCCGACCAGGATGGCCGGCCCGCCGAGGTGCTCGACCAGGGCGATCAGGTCGCCGGCGAGAGCGGTACGGGTGTAGGAGGCCCACCCGACGCTGGACTCCCCGTGGCCGCGCAGATCCATCGCGGCGACCCGGTAGCCGGCCTGCACCAGGGCGGGAGTGAGGAACCGGTAGGCCTCGCGGCTGTCGCCCATGCCGTGGGCAAGCACCACCAGCGGTCCGGTGGCACCGGTCACCTCGTAGGCGATGGTCCCGCCGTCGACGTTCAAGAACTCAGTCATGACTACCTCCAGGTGGCCGTTGGCGCGTTGGCTAACCGCGTTAGCCAAAAGCTATCACCATTAGCTTGAGAATGCCAGTCCCCGGGCGCACCGCCGGAGAGCCGCCGCCACCCGCACCCGGCGACGCCCCTACGTGCGTAGGTGATCAAGAATGGCGTCATGCTGTTTCTCGGGTTGCTGCTCGCCGCGTTGGGCGGGGCCGCCCTCGCGACGGTTCTCACCGTTCGCGGGCTCACCGCGGCGTTCCGGGCCGGCGAAGGATCGGGTCGGCTGCGGGCGGCGGCGCTCCTCGCCGGTGCCGCCACGGTCGGCGTGTACGCCTGGGGCCTGCTCCACCTCGGCTACGCGGTGCTGCGGGCCGAGGATGGTGGAGCCGGCTCGTTCCCGATCGCACCGTGCCGAGAGGCCGGGCCGCAGCGGGCAAGCCAGGTCGACGGGTACGACGTCAGCTACCTACCGCTGCGCTTCGAGTGCCGCCTGAGCGGTGGCGGCGGGTACGTCACCTCGACCGTGCCCGGATACGTCAACCCGGGCACGGTCGTCCTCGGCCTGCTCACCGCCACCTGCGGCGTCCTCGCCAGCACGACGGCCCAGCGCGCCCGACCGCCGGTCGCCTGAACGACGGACCGGCGGGCGGGCCACGCTCAGCTCCCGACGTACGCGGCGAGGTGCTCCCCGGTGAGGGTGGCGCGGCCGGCGACGAGGTCGGCCGGGGTGCCCTCGAAGACGATCCGACCCCCGTCGTGGCCGGCCCCGGGGCCGAGGTCGATGATCCAGTCGGCGTGCGCCATGACCGCCTGGTGGTGCTCGATGACGATCACCGACTTGCCGGCGTCGACGAGGCGGTCGAGCAGGCCGAGCAGTTGCTCGACGTCGGCCAGGTGCAGGCCGGTGGTCGGCTCGTCGAGGACGTAGACGCCACCCTTCTCGGCCATGTGGGTGGCCAGCTTGAGGCGCTGCCGCTCCCCGCCGGACAGGGTGGTGAGCGGTTGACCCAGGCTGAGGTAGCCGAGCCCGACGTCGGCGAGCCGGTCGAGGATGGCGTGCGCGGCAGGCGTACGTGCCTCGCCGGTGCCGAAGAACTTCTCGGCCTCGGTCACCGACATCGCGAGCACCTCGCTGATGTCGCGACCGCCGAAGCGGTATTCCAGCACCGAGGCCTGGAACCGCTTGCCCTCGCAGTCCTCGCAGGGGGCGGCGACGCCGGCCATCATCCCCAGGTCGGTGTAGATCACGCCGGCGCCGTTGCAGCTCGGGCAGGCGCCCTCGGAGTTGGCGCTGAACAGTGCCGGCTTCACACCGTTGGCCTTCGCGAACGCCTTGCGGATCGGGTCGAGCAACCCGGTGTAGGTGGCCGGGTTGCTCCGCCGCGAGCCACGGATCGCACCCTGGTCGATCGAGACCACACCGGCACCTGCGGGAATCGAGGAGCGCACGAGCGAGCTCTTACCCGAGCCGGCGACACCGGTGACGACGACGAGCACCCCGAGCGGTACGTCGACGTTCACGTCCTGGAGGTTGTTGGCCGTCGCGCCACGGATCTCCAGCTTGCCGGTGGGCGTGCGTACCGTCTCCTTGAGGGCGGCCCGGTCGTCGAGGTGGCGGCCGGTGCTGGTGCCGCTGGCGCGCAGGCCGTCCAGGCTGCCCGCGTAGCAGATGGTGCCGCCGTCCGTGCCGGCGCCGGGGCCGAGGTCGACGACGTGGTCGGCGATGGCGATGGCCTCCGGCTTGTGCTCCACGACCAGGACCGTGTTGCCCTTGTCGCGCAGTTGGAGCAGCAGCTTGTTCATCCGCTGGATGTCGTGCGGGTGCAGCCCGATCGTCGGCTCGTCGAAGACGTACGTGACGTCGGTGAGCGAGGAGCCGAGGTGACGGATCATCTTGGTGCGCTGGGCCTCGCCGCCGGACAGGGTGCCCGAGGGCCGGTCGAGCGAGAGGTAACCCAGGCCGATCTCCTCGAACGAGTCGAGGAGGTGTTGCAGCCCCGCCAGCAACGGAGTCACCGACGGCTCCTTGATCCCGCGGACCCAGGCGGCGAGATCACTGATCTGCATCGCGCAGGCGTCGGCGATGTTCTTTCCCTTGATCTTCGACGACCGGGCCTCCTTGCTGAGCCGGGTGCCGGCGCACTCGGGACAGGTCGTGAAGGTCACCGCCCGCTCCACGAAGGCGCGGATGTGTGGTTGCAACGCGTCGATGTCCTTGGCGAGGAAGGACTTCTGGATCGACGGGATCAGGCCCGCGTACGTCAGGTTGATCCCGTCGATCTTGATCTTGGTGGGCTCCCGGTGGAGCAGGTCGTGCTGCTCGCGCTTGGTGTACTTGCCGATCGGCTTGTCCGGGTCGAAGTAGCCGCAGCCACGGAAGATCCGGCCGTACCAGCCCTCCATGCTGTAGCCCGGGATCGTGATCGCGCCCTCGTTGAGCGAGAGGCTGTCGTCGTACAGCGCCGACAGGTCGATGTCGTTGATCGAACCCATGCCCTCGCAACGCGGGCACATTCCGCCGAGCCGGGTGAAGGTCGCCTTCTCGGTCTTCGTCTTGCCCACGCCCCGATCGACGGTGATCGCGCCGGTGGCCTTCACCGAGGGGACGTTGAAGGAGTACGCGTTGGGCGAGCCGATGTGCGGCTGCCCGAGGCGGCTGAACAGGATGCGCAGCATCGCGTTGGCGTCGGTGGCGGTGCCGACGGTGGATCGGGAGTTGGCGCCCATCCGCTCCTGGTCCACGATGATCGCCGTGGTCAGGCCGTCCAGCAGGTCGACCTCGGGCCGCGCCAACGTCGGCATGAAGCCCTGCAGGAACGCGCTGTACGTCTCGTTGATCATCCGCTGGGACTCGGCGGCGATGGTGCCGAACACCAACGAGCTCTTGCCGGAGCCGGAGACACCCGTGAACACCGTCAGCCTGCGCTTCGGGATCTCGACGCTGACGTCCCGGAGGTTGTTGACGCGCGCGCCCTGCACACGGATCAGGTCGTGGCTGTCCGCGACGTGCGGGGTGGACGGCGGGGTGGCCGTGCTCATCAGGTCTCCATCTGTCCGGGGTCGGACGGTCAGCGCACTTCCTGGATGCGGATCAGATTGCCGGCGGGATCGCGGAAGGCGCAGTCCCGGACGCCGTACGGTTGCTCGGTCGGCTCCTGGACGACCTCGGCGTCGGTGGCCTCCAGCTTGGCGAAGGTGGCGTCGAGGTCGGTGGTGGCCAGGTTGACGCCGAAGTAGCTGCCCTTGGCCACCAGCTCAAGGATGGTCTGCCGCTCGTCGTCGGTGATGCCCGGGTTGGCGGCCGGCGGGTGCAGGACGATGGCGGTGCTGGGCTGGCCGGGCGGCCCGACGGTGATCCAGCGCATCCCCCCGTAGCCGACGTCGAGGCGGACCTCGAAGCCGAGGACGTCGCGGTAGAAGGCCAGCGAGGCGTCCGGGTCGGTGTGCGGAAGGAAGCTCGAGTGAATGGTGATGTCCATGGCCGTCACGCTAGTTGTGGCTCCGCGACCTGCGCTTCTCGATTCCTGATCGGTCTGGTCACCTGCTTCGCCACGCACGACGGCAGCCCCGCCGCCGCCTGCGCCGCCTGCCGCCGGTAGACGCTGGGCGGCATGCCGACCAGCTCGGTGAAGCGGGTGCTGAAGGTGCCCAGGGACGAACAACCGACCGCGAAACAGACGTCGGTGACGCTCAGGTCGCCCCGGCGCAACAACGCCATCGCACGCTCGATCCGCCGCGTCATCAGGTAGCTGTACGGAGATTCGCCGTAGGCGAGCCGGAACTCGCGGCTCAGGTGCCCGGCCGACATGTGCGCGCCCCGCGCGAGCGCCTCGACGTCCAGCGGTTGCGCGTACTCCCGGTCGATCCGGTCGCGGACCCGGCGCAGCCGCGCGAGGTCGCCCAGTCGCTGGGTCGCGTCGGGTTTGCTGCTCACCTGGGAAATCGTGCCACAACCCACCGACAATCCGCCGTTCGCCAGTCGCGCGCGGCGACCGGCGATCCCGGTCAGCCCACCTCGCGACGCGCGCGGGCCCGCCGCTTTCCCTCGTGCATGGCCTGCACCCGGGCCACCGGGATGGTCCGGCCCTCGGCGACCAGGTCGGCCGGGAGCGGCTGCGGGGCCGGCATCAGCGCGGCCCACGGATCGCCGTCGCCGAGCAGCTCCGGCGCGGTCCGGATGGTGAAGTCGGCCGGGGCCACCTCGGTCAGGTCGGCCCAGTCGACCGGGAAGGACACCGGCAGGCCGGGGCGCAGCCGAGGGCTGTACGTCGCCACCACCGTCGCGCCGCCCGCCCGGGTGGCGTCCACGAAGACCCGGCCACCCCGGTCCTCCTTGATGTAGGCGGTGGTGGCCAGCGCCGGGTCGAGCCGCTCGGCGCGGACGGCGAGCGCCCGGGTGGCGGCGGCCAACTCCTCCGCCGTGGGATCGCCGGCCACCGGGACGAACACGTGCACGCCCTTGGCGCCGCTGGTCTTGACCGCACCGGCCAGGCCGGCGTCGGCGAGTGCCTGCCGGACCAGCAGGGCCGCCGCGACGGCCGCCCGGAAGCCGTCACCCTCCGGCGGGTCCAGGTCGAGCACCAGGTGGGTCGGCCGGTGCGGATCGGCGGTGGTGGCCAGCGTCGGGTGGTACTCCACCGCCCGCTGGTTGGCGAACCAGAGCAGGGTGCGCCTGTCGTCGCAGAGGGCGTACGAGATCTCCCGGTGCGACGCCTCCGCCCAGACCGGCACCCGGCGGACCCAGTCCGGGGTGTAGCGGGGCAGGTTCTTCTGCATGAAGGGCGGCTGACCGGGGCGGACCCGGATCACCGACAGCGGGCGGTCCCGCAACTGCGGCAGGATCCGCCCACTGACGGCGTCGAGGTAGTCGACCAGGTCTCGCTTGGTCGCGTCGTCGCGGTCGGACAGCGGCTGGTCCAGGTTGGTCAGGGCCACGCCGTCCCGGGTCTCGTCAGCCTTGCTCACCCGACCACCTTCGCGGTCCCGGTGCCGTCGGTCAACCGGACGCGGCGCTCGGGTCCGGACCGATTCCGGCGCCCACCGTGGCCGACCCCGACGGGTCGGCGTCCGGTCCGAGCTGGGCTGGGCGTCGGGGCAGTGTCGTCATCGCTACCAGCAACGCGGCGACCACCAGGGCGGCGGCCACGGCGAACGCGGTCCGGTAGCCGGCGGCCAGGGCGGCCGTCTCGGCCCAGCCGGCGGCCCGCAGTCCGTCGGTGCGGGCGGCGGCCAGGGTGGCCAGCGCGGCCAGACCGACCGCGCCGCCGACCTGCTGGGTGGTGTTGACCAGGCCGGACGCGAGCCCGGCGTCCGCGTCGGTCGCGCCCGCCATGGCCAGGGTGGTGACGGCCGGCAGGGTCAGACCGCCGGCCACCCCGAAGGTCAACATCGCCGGGAGTACGTCGGCGAGGTAGGCGCCGTCCGCGGGCAGCCGGGCGAGCAGCAGGAAGCCGACGGTGGCCAGGCCCAGCCCGACCAGCAGCACGGTCCGGGCACCGCAGCGGGCGATCAGCCGACCGGCCAGGCCGAGTGACACCACCGCGATCACCACCGGGGTGGGCAGGAAGGCCCAGCCGGTCGCGGCGGCGTCCAGCCCGAGCACCAGTTGCAGCTCCACGGCGAGCAGGAACTGGAAACCGAAGTACGCGGACACCATGAGGAACTGCACGGCGTTCGCCGCCACCAGACCCGGGACGCGCAGCACCCGACCCGGCAGCAGCGGGGTCGCCGCCGTCCGTTGGCGGAGCACGAACCCGCCGAGCAGCAGCGCCGCGAGGGCCACCGCGCCGAGGGTGCGCGGGCTGGTCCAGCCGTGCTCAGCGGTCCCCACGATGCCCAGCACGGCGGCCATCAGACCGGCGGTGACGAGCAGCGCGCCGGGCAGGTCCAGGCCGGCCCGCAGGCCGATACCCCGTTCGGCGGGGAGCCGGCGGACGGCCGCGAGCAGGATGGCCGCCCCGATCGGCAGGTTGACCAGGAAGATCGCCCGCCACCCGGCCGCGTCGGTGAGCACCCCACCGGCGACGGTGCCGACCGACGCGCCGGCCGCTCCGGTGAAGCTGAAGACGGCGATCGCGCGGGCGCGCTCGGCCGGTTCGGGATAGAGCCGGACGATCATGCCGAGGCTGACCGCCATGGCCAGCGCCCCACCGACGCCCTGGCCGAACCGGGCGGTCACCAGCAGGGCCGGCCCGGTGGCGACCGCGCAGGCCAGCGAGGCCACTGTGAACAGCGCGACGCCGGCCAGGAAGACCCCCCGCCGGCCGAGCAGGTCGCCGAGTCGGCCGGCGAGCAACAGCAGCCCGCCGAACGCGACCAGGTACGCGTTGACCACCCACGCCAGGCCGGCGGCGGCGAAGCCCAGATCGCGTTGCACGGCGGGCAGCGCCACCGCCACGACGGTGCCATCCAGGATGATCATCAGGCTGCCGGCACAGAGCACGAGCAGTGCTGGCCAGCGGGACGGAACGACGCGGTCCATGAAACCCCTCCTTGGTGCACGGTTTGTTACCGAGGTCATCGTCTGTGACCATGAACCGGAGCGGAAGGAGGCACTGTGATGTCCCAGAGGAACAGCGATGTGTCCGCGCAGGTCGAGGCCGAGGTGACCTGCGCGGCCGAGAACGTGCCGTTCACCCCGGGTCAGGCTCGGGCCTGCACCGTCCGCGAGGTGCTCGACCGGGTCGGCGGCAAGTGGAGCATCAGCATCCTGGTGTCCGCCTCACACGGCCCGGTGCGCTTCACCGAGTTGGAGCGGAGCGTCGAGGGGATCAGCCGCCGGATGCTCACCCTGACGCTGCGCAACCTGGAACGGGACGGCCTGCTGCACCGCCGGGTCTATCCGACCGTTCCGCCGAAGGTCGAGTACACCGCCACCCCGATGGCGCTGGAGCTGTACGAGTCGCTGGTGGCGCTGACCGCCTGGGCCGAGCGACACCGCCGCGCCATCGCCGAGGCGCGGACCAGGTACGACGCCCAGCACGCCGGATAAACCCGGCCGAGGTGTGGTGAACGCCACCGCTTTCCTCTGACCGATCGGTCAGGGTCTGACCGATCGGTCAGGCATGCTGGTTTGCGGGAGGTGGACCAACCATGGTCAGAGCGGTGTCCGACACGCACGGTGAGATTCTCGCCGCGGCGGCCCGGCAGTTCACGGTGAGCGGCTACCGGGGCACCTCCCTGCAGGACATCGCCCGTGAGGTCGGCTGCTCCAAGGCCACCGTGCTCTACCACTTCGCCAACAAGGAAGCCCTGCTCGCCGAACTGATGGCCCCGGCGATCGGCGTGCTGCGGGACCTCGACGACCGGCTCACGGGCCAGACCGGTTCGGCCGCGCAGGAGGTCGCCGCGCAGGGCTTCGTCGACCTCGCGGTCCGGTTCCGGCGGGAGATCGCGGTGCTGCGCGGCGAGTTCCCGGAACTGCTGTGCCAGCCGGCCTTCGCGCACATCCAACAGATCTCCGACCGGCTGCGTGACGCGCTGGCCGGCCACTCCGACCGGCCGGGCGCCCGGATCGCCGCGCTGGTGCTGCTCGCCGGGATCTCCGAGGCCTGCGGCGAGTTCACCGACATCCCCGACGACGAACTGCGCTCCGCCCTGCTCACTCTCGTCCGGCGGGCCGTCGAACCCGTCGACGCACCCCTGCCCCAACCACCCACGACCGAGGACAAGGACTCCTGATGGCCACCCTGCTCTACCGGCTCGGCCGGGGCGCGCTGCGCCGGCGACGGCTCGTCGTCGCGCTCTGGCTCGTCGTACTCGTCGTCGCCGGCCTGGCCGCCGCGACCCTGCGCGGCCCGACGGCGAGCAACTTCACGATGCCCGGCACCGAGAGCCAGCGCGCGCTCGACCTGCTCGCCGAGCAGTTCCCCGCGGCCAGCGGCGCCACCGGCACCATCGCGGTCAAGGCGCCGGCCGACGGCCAACTGGCCACCCCCGAGGGCCAGGCCGTGGTGCAGCAGCTGGTCCAGGAGGCCTCGGCCCTGCCCGGCGTGGTCGGCGCGGTGAACCCGCTCCAGGTCGGCGCGGTCTCGCCCAACGGTCGCTACGCCCTGGTCCAGGTCCAGTTCTCCAGCGGCGGCGACGAGGTGACCGACGCGCAGCGCACCGCGTACGAGGAGGTCGGCGCCGCCGCCGAGGCCAAGGGTTGGCAGGTGGCCCCGGGTGGCGAGGTGCTCGGTGGTGAGCCGGAGATCGGCTCCACCGAGGCGCTCGGCGTACTGGTCGCCGCGATCGTCCTGATCATCACGTTCGGCTCCCTGGTCGCCGCCGGGATGACCATGCTCAACGCGCTGATCGGCGTGGGCGTCGGCATGGCCGGCCTGTTCGCGCTCAGCGGCGTCATCGAGTTGACCAGCACCGCGCCGATCCTGGCGCTGATGCTCGGCCTCGCCGTCGGCATCGACTACTCGTTGTTCATCACCTCCCGGCACCGGCAGAACCTGCTCGAAGGCCTGTCCCCGGAGGAGGCGGTCGGCCGAGCGGTCGGCACCGCCGGCTCCGCGGTGGTCTTCGCGGGCGCCACAGTGGTCATCGCGCTGGCCGGGCTCGCCGTGGTGAACATCCCCTTCCTCACCGTGATGGGTCTCGCCGCCGCCGGTACGGTCACCGTCGCGGTGCTCGTCGCGATCACCCTCCAACCGGCCCTGCTCGGCTTCGCCGGTCGCCGGGTGCTCCCCCGCCGGCTGCGAACCACCGTCACCGACGGCACCACCACCGACACCAGCGCTGTCGCCGACCACTCCGGCGACACCGACCGGCCGGCCGCCGAGGACGAGTCCCGGTTCGGGTTCCGCTGGGCTCGGTTCGTCACCCGCTTCCGCGTACCCGTCATCCTGGTCGGCCTGCTCGGCCTGGGGCTGCTCGCGCTGCCCACGCCGGACATGCGGCTGGCCCTGCCAGGCGCCGCGACGGCCGCCGTCGGCTCACCCGCCCGGGTGGCCAACGACCTGACCGTCGAGGGCTTCGGGGCGGGCTTCACCGGCCGGCTCGCGGTGGTGGTCGCCGGTGACACCCCGCAGGCCACCTCGGCCGCCGTGCCGCAGGTGACCGCGCTGCTCCAGCGCACCGAGAACGTCCTCGCGGTGGCGCCGCCCCAGCTCAGCCCGGACGGCCGGACCGCGCTGCTCGGCGTGGTGCCGAAGACCGGCCCGACCGACGAGGCCACCGAGACCCTGGTCCACGACATCCGCAGCGCGGTGGGCGGGATCCGCGACGCGGACGTCCTGCTCACCGGCGCCACCGCGATCGGTATCGACGTCTCCGAGAAGCTCTCCGACGCACTGCCGGTCTACCTGCTGCTGGTGGTCGGGCTCTCGGTGCTGCTGCTGATGCTGGTGTTCCGCTCGCTGCTGGTGCCGGTCAAGGCCGCGTTGGGCTTCCTGCTCACCGTCGCCGCCACATTCGGCATCACGGTGGCCGTCTTCCAGCAGGGGCACCTCGCCGACCTGGTCGGCCTGGACACGCCTGGTCCGCTGATCAGCTTCCTGCCGATCCTGCTCATCGGCATCCTGTTCGGGCTCGCCATGGACTACGAGGTGTTCCTGGTGTCCCGGATGCGGGAGGACTTCGTCCACGGCAAGTCCGCCCGGCAGGCCACCATCAGCGGCATGGGGCACGGCGCCCGGGTGGTCACCGCCGCCGCACTGATCATGATCTCGGTCTTCGGGGGCTTCGTCTTCCTGGAGGACCCGGTGATCAAGTCGATGGGCTTCGCCCTCGCGGTCGGCGTCGCCATCGACGCGTTCGTGGTCCGGATGACGATCGTCCCGGCGGTGATGTCACTGCTCGGTGACCGCGCCTGGTGGCTGCCGAGCTGGCTCAACCGAGCCCTCCCGAACGTCGACATAGAAGGCGAGGGCCTCCGCACCCACCTGGAAGAACGCACCCCGACCCACGTCTGACCCCGCCCCCGACCCAACGCGGTCGATCATGGAGTTGTGGTGCCCGTTGTGCCCCGATCAGAGGCCTTCGTCCAGCACCACAACTCCATGATCGACGCGATCGAGCGGCCGTCAGACCCCGGCCGGGTACGTCTCCATCTCGCCGGGGGCGGCCGGCACCGGTAGCGGGTGCAGAGCTGTCGTCTCGTCGCACCAGATGAAGGCGTCGTAGCGGTCGCCCAGGCGGCTCGGCACGTAGTTGCCCCAGGACTCGAAGGACGGGTCGTAGACGACCCCGATCGCCCGATGGTCCACGGTGTCGGTCACCCAGCCCGGCTGGTCGTCACCGCCGAAGATCAGCACCGCCCGGTCCGGCATCAGCTCGTGCAGCCGCCGCTCGACCGACCCCTCCCGAGCCGGTGGCACCACCATCGGCTCGGGAGGCGAGCCCCACCGGGGTGCGGCGATCACCGTGCCCCGGTAGCTGCCGAAGCCGATCAGCGCCACGGCGTCGTCGCCATGCCGTTCCCGGGCCAACTGACCAATGTTGACCATCCCGTCCGCGGCCATGTCGGTGGCCCGCGCGTCCCCCACGTGCGTGTTGTGCGCCCAGACGATGCCCCGGGCATCCGGGCCGTACCGGTCCAGCAACCGGTCCAGGGTGTCCTGCATGTGCGTGTCGCGGATGTTCCACGAGTCCGGCCCGCCGGCCACCATCGCCCGGTAGTACCGCTCCGCGCCGGCCACCACCTCCGCGTTCTGCCAGGCCGAGAAGCGGTCCGGCCCGTCGGAGAGGGCGTGTTCACGGGTCCGGGCGAGCAGACGGACCACCTCCTCCTCACAACGGGCGGAGACGAACCGGCTGGCCGCGCCGTACTCCTCGACCCTCTTGCCGTACGGCTCGAAACACCGGTACGCGTCCTGCGCCGCCTCCAGCGACGTCGGGTCCTCCTCCCCCAGATAGTCGAAGATCGCCTGCATCGACTCCCAGAGGCTGTACACGTCGAGCCCGTGGAACCCGGCGCGTTGGTCCTCCGGCCGCTCCACGTTCCAGGCCCGCAACCAGGTGGCGAACCGGGCCACCTCGGCGTTGGCCCACATCCAGGTCGGCCACCGCTCGAACTGGTCGAGCGCGAGCTGCGGCTGGAGCGCGCCGCCGGGCGCGGCGGTCACCGACCGGTGCACCCGATCACAGTCCGGCCAGTCACCCTCCACCGCGACGAAGGAGAACCCGCACTCCGCGATCAACCGTCGGGTGAGCTGCTCACGCAACCGGTAGTAGTCGTAGCTGCCGTGGGTGGACTCGCCGATCATCACCACCCGGGCGTCTCGTACGCGTTCCAGCAACGGGTCGAAGTCGCTCGGCGCGCCGAGCCGCTGAACCAGCATGCCAGCGGCTACCCGGCCGCCGCTGGGGCAAACCGTGGGCGCGTCGCGGGCCGACACGCCGACCGCCGGGCCGTCGCCCGTGCCAGCCGCCACGGTGTACGCCCACCGCGAGCGGGTAGCCGGCCGGCATGACCGTCACCGGCGTTCAGTTGCAGGAGTACCTGGCCGGGCTCGACTACCCGGTCTCCCGGGAGGACCTGGTCCGCTGGGGCCAGGAGAACGGGGCCAGCACGGCGATGCTGCAGATGTTGCAGGCGTTGCCACCCGAACAGTTCGCCTCCCCCGACGAACTGGCCGCAGCCCTGACCACCCTCAGCTAACCGCCCTCTTCCCGGTGATCAAGAGGTTTGCGTCGTTGGCAGGTCGTTTCGTGACGCAAACCTCTTGATCACCGCGATCCAGCCCTCGATCCAGCCCTCGATCCAGCCCGCGACGCAGTCCGCGATCTAGTCCGCGATCCTGCAGGGTGGGTCGGGGTTATGGGAGCAGGACGGTGCGGGCTTCTGCTCGGGCGGTTTCGGCGGCGGCGATGATGGCGACGACCTCTCGGCCGAAGTGGACGTCGCAACGGTGGTCCCGGGCGCCGGTCCGTACCTGCTCGACGAGTTGGTCGATCGCGACACCGAACGCCGTGGCGGCATCGTTCTCGCCGAACGGGACGTTCTCGATTCCGTTCTCGCCGTAGAACACGAACTCCCGGGCCATCGACTCGGTCGGGGCGTCCAGGGAGAGCGAGGCGCTGCTCGTGGCACCACCCTCGTGGGTGAGCAGCAGGTGCACCATCCCGCTCGGCCCATCCATCGCCGCCACCTGGGTCACCCGGCCCAGCACCGGCAGGAGGATGGAGAGCGCGTGCGGGGCGATGTCCCAGAGCGCGCCGTGCTCGCGACGCCACAACGACCCGCCGTACGGGCTGCCGTCCTGGAAGATCGAGGCGAACGCGGTGGTCCGACCGTGCTGCCACCCCCCGACGGCGGCGGTGGCGGCGAGGAAAGCTGTCACGTTCGGCTGGAACCGCTGGGTGAAGAAGACGACCGAGGCGACCCCGGACTCCTCGGCAGCGGTGACGACCCGGTCGGCGTCGGCCACGCTGAGCGCCAGCGGCTTGTCCAGCAGCAGGTGCCGCCCGGCGGACGCGGCCCGGACCGCGATGTCGGCCTGGACGTCCGGCGGCAGCGCGACGGCGACCGCCTCACACTGCTCGATCAGCGCGTCGACGTCGGCGTAGGCCGGCACGCCGTACCGCTCGGCCAGCGCGGAGGCCCGCTCCGGGTTACGCCCCCACACCCCGACCAACTCCGCGTCCGGGTGTGCGTGCAACGCCTTCCCGTGCGTCTCGATCGCCCAGTGACCGGTGCCGAACAAGCCGAACCGCAGCACGTGTACCTCCGCTGTTTCCCCGTCCCGCGGCAACGCCACGGACGTGATCCACGCTAGTCGCCGCGGTGGTCATGACGGCGGCGGGTTCGACCAATCGAAGCAGCTACCTCCCCGTTTCCACGGACCCGCTCCGGGCAACGCCACGTCCGATCGCCGCCAGACACCTCAAGCGCGGCGAGGCAGTCTCGACGGCATGCCGAGCACTGATTCGACACTGACCAGCGGCCCCGTCGCCTTCACACACTGGTACGACTTCGCCGAGGGCGGGCCCGTGCACAGCGCCCTGCTGCCGTTTCCGTCGACGGCACCCGCGCCGTTCGAGGTCGCTCGCTGGTCGGTGGCGCCGAACACGTCGAACGACCTCGATGTCCATCGGTCGCGCGAGGTGTGGATCATCGTGTCCGGCACCGGAACCTTGACCTTCGGCGACCAGACGAGCGTTCTGCGGCCCGGGGACGTCGCGGCGTTCGACAGCGGGGTGCCGCACCAGCTCCGGAACGACGGACCGAACCCGCTCCTCGCCGTCTCGGTCTACTGGTTGCCGGACGGCGACTGACGTCGGCCCCGGTCCGCCGAAGTGTCCCGAACGCCCGTCGACGGCCACCCACCGAGGCAGGGTCATCCGATTACTACGGCGGTTAGTAGGCTGTGCCGGTGACCGAGGCAACGACCGGGCAGGTCCGGTGACCAGCGCGAGCATCGACTCGCCGGTGGACGGAATCGTCGCGACCGTGTCGATCGTGCTGTCGCTACTCGTCGCGGTGTGGGCGCTGGTGGCGGCGGTGCGCCAACGGCCGCCGGACCGGGTGCAGTTCGTCGGCCTGGGCGTACTCGAAGTGGCATTGCTCGTGTTGAGCGTGCTGGCCCTGGTCGCGGTCGGCGGCGGGGACCGGCCCGGTGAGCCCGGGGCCTTCTTCGGCTACCTGGTCACGCTCGTGAGCCTGCCGCCGTTGGCCTGGGTGCTGGCCCGGATGGAGCCGACCCGTTGGGGTTCGGCGATCGTCTGCGCGGTCTGCCTGGTGGCCCCGGTGGTGGTGGTCCGTTTGCAGCAGACCTGGGAGGTGCTCGGTGGTTGAGACACGACCGGCCGGACGCGCCACGAACGCCGGCCCCGGTCGGCTGCTGATCGCGGTCTACCTGCTCTTCGCCATCGCGGCGACCAGCCGGGCGGGTCTGCAGCTCGCCACCAAGTTCGACGAGGCGCCGGTGGCGTACCTGCTCTCCGGGGTGGCCGCGCTCATCTACATCGTGGCGGCGGTCGGGTTGGCGCGGGCCGGGCACACCGGCCGACGGGTCGCGCTGGCGTGCTGCTCCGTGGAGTTGGTCGGGGTGGTCGCGGTCGGCATCCTGAGCCTGGCCGACGAGGAGCTCTTCCCGGACGAGACGGTCTGGTCGCAGTTCGGCAGCGGGTACGGCTACATCCCGCTGGTGCTGCCGGTGCTCGGCCTGATCTGGCTCTGGCGCACCCGCCGCGCACCCGCCTGACAACGACGACGAGGGCGCCGCCGGCAGTGCCGGAGCGCCCTCGTCGGGGGTACACAGGTACGGGTCAGTCCCGCGGGCCGCCCGCGACGTAGATGACCTGACCGGAGACGAACCCGGCACCCTCGCTCGCCAGGAACGAGATGGTGTGCGCGACGTCCTCCGGGAACCCCGGGCGACGCACCGGGATCTCGGCCGCCGCGTGCTTCTTGAAGTCGTCGAAGTCGACCTTCATCCGGGCGGCGGTGGCCGCGGTCATGTCGGTGACGATGAAGCCGGGTGCGACCGCGTTCACGGTCACCCCGAACGGCCCCAGCTCGATGGCGAGCGTCTTGGTGAAGCCCTGGAGGCCGGCCTTGGCGGCGGCGTAGTTCGCCTGACCCCGGTTGCCCAGCGCGGAGGTGCTGGAGAGGTTGACGATCCGCCCCCACTTGCGGTCCACCATGTGCTTCTGCGCGGCCTGGCTGAACAGGAACGCGCCCCGCAGGTGCACCCCCATCACGGTGTCCCAGTCGGCGTTCGTCATCTTGAACAGCAGGTTGTCGCGCAGCACACCGGCGTTGTTGACCAGGACGGTGGGCGCGCCCAGGTCGGCGGCGATCCGGGCCACCGCTGCCTCGACCTGGTCCCGGTCGGAGACGTCGGCGCCCACACCGAGCGCCCGGCCACCGTCGGCGACGATGGCGTCCACCGTGTCCTTGGTGGCCGACTCCTCGATGTCGACGACGGCGACGGCCATCCCGTCGGCGGCCAGCCGTCGGGCGGTGGCCGCGCCGATGCCGCGTGCGGCTCCGGTGACGATGGCGACGCGGGGCTCCTCCGACATGATTACCTCCCGGTAACGTGGGGTCGATCGGAGGAGCTTAACGTCAACAGGCCGGCCCCCGGCATAGGCGAATCCACCGGTATCCGTAGCCGGAGACCTTCACCGCGCCGAGCTTGCCCAGCTCGCCGTAACCGCGGTCGGTGAGCACGTCGATCGGCATGTCGGCCTCCGGTTCGAGGCTGCTCAGGTCCACCTCGACGTCGTCGGTGCCCAGGTTGTGCACGAAGACCATGGTCCCGGTCGGCCCGTCCGCCCGGTGCGCGAGCACACCGGCGGGCACCGCCACGTCGATGTGCGTCGTCGAGCCGGACCCGATCTCCGGGGCCTCCCGCAGGGTACGGATCATGCGCTCGAACCAGGCGAGCAGCGACTTCGGGTCGCCGCGCTGGGCGGTGACGTTGATGTTCTGGTAGCCGAACTCACCCTTGTCGATCACCGGGCGGACCAGCTTCTCCGGGTCCGCCGTGGAGAAGCCGGCGTTCGGCTTGTACGACCACTGCATGGGGGTACGGATGGCGTCCCGACCCCGCAGCGACAGGTCCTCGCCCATCCCGATCTCCTCGCCGTAGCGCAGCACCGGCGTGCCGCGCATCGAGAACTGGAGGGCGTACGCCAGCTCGATGCGCCGCCGGTCGTTGCCGAGCATCGGGGCGAGCCGGCGACGGATGCCCCGGTCGTAGATGCGCATGGTCTCGTCCGGGCCGAACTCCGCGTACACCTGGTTGCGCTGTTCGGTCGTCAGCCGGGACAGGTCGATCTCGTCGTGGTTGCGCAGGAAGGTGGCCCACTGCCCACCGACCGGCAGCTTCGGGGTGTCGTGCAACGCGTCGATCAACTGCTCCGGGTCCTGCCGGGCCAGGGAGAGCATGAGCCGACCGTTGAGCATGAAGTCGAAGAGCATGTGGATCCGGTTGCCGGACCCGCTGGCGTCGCCGAAGAACGTCGGCAGTTGGTCCGGCTCGACGTTCGCCTCGGCCAGCAGGACGGCGTCGCCGCGCCGCCACTGCACGTGCTGGCGCATCTCGGTGAGGAACTCGAAGTCCTTCGGGGAGTTCGGGTTGCCCGGCTCGGTCAGCTCGATGATGAACGGCACCGCGTCCATCCGGAAGCCGGAGACGCCGAGCTGGAGCCAGAACGACATGATCTTCTTGATCTCCGCCCGGACCTGCGGGTTGGCGAAGTTGAGGTCCGGCTGGAACTTGTAGAACCGGTGGTAGAACCACGCCTTCGCGGTCCGGTCGTAGCTCCAGGTCTCGTCCTGCTCCCCCGGAAAGACCATGCCCTGGCGCCGGTCGTCCGGCTCGGTGTCCGACCAGACGTACCAGTCGCGGTACGGGGAGTCCGGCGAGGACCGGGCGGACTGGAACCACGGGTGCTCGTCGGAGGTGTGGTTTACCACCAGGTCGATGATCACCCGGATGCCCCGGTTCTGGGCCTGGTGCAGCAGCTCGGCGAAGTCGCCCAGGGTGCCGAAGCGCGGGTCCACGTTGTAGAAGTCGGTGGCGTCGTACCCGTCGTCGCGGTTGGGCGAGGGGTGGATCGGGTGCAGCCACAGGCAGGTCACCCCGAGCCGGGCCAGGTAGTCCAGCCTCCCGATCAGCCCACGAATGTCACCGACGCCGTCACCGTCGGAGTCGGCGTACGTGTCGATGTCGAGGCAGTAGACGACGGCTTCGGAATACCAACGGTCACCCATGCCGAAGGAACATCTCCGTTCGATCACCGCGGCAAACCCTTGGTTATCGTGCCTGTCATGGGAAACGACCTGGTACCGCCGAGCACACCGTTGGACTGGTCCGCGGGCAGGTGGCTGCACCCACCGGTACGCGTCGAGGACGGTCCCGCCGGCCAGCTCGTCGTCGAGCCGGCGGCGGAGAGCGACTTCTGGCGGCGGACCAGCTACGGCTTCGTCCACGACAACGGCCCGGCGCTGCTGGCACCGCTGCCGGTCGACACCGCCATGGAGGTGAGTTTCCGGCTCGACTTCGCGGCGCAGTTCGACCAGGCCGGTGCGCTCGTCCGCGTCGACGAACGGACCTGGACCAAGGCCGGCGTCGAGATCAGCGACGGTGAGGCGCAGGTCGGCGCGGTGGTGACCCGGGAGTTCTCCGACTGGTCGGTGGCGCCGGTGCCGCAGTGGGCGGGCCGGGAGGTGACCGTCCGGGTCAGCCGGGCCGGCGACGCGCTGACCGTCCGTGCCCGCGCCGACGACGAGCCGTGGCGACTGGTCCGGCTCGCCCCGCTGGATCCGGCGGCCGAGGCGGTGGCCGGGCCGTTCTGCTGTGCGCCGTCACGCGCCGGCCTGACCGTGGTGTTCACCGGCTGGCGGCAGGGTCCGGCGGACACCGCTCTGCACCCCGAGGTGTAGCAATAGCCTTGCCGGGTATGACAATCCGATCCCCCGCAGCCGACCGGAAGGACGACCATGGCGTACGCCCAGAGTGGCGACCCGGCCGAGTTCACCGGGTTGACCGGTTGGGTGGCCTCGGTGATCGAGGCGATGGGACCCGTGGGCGTGGCGCTGCTGGTGGCGTTGGAGAGCATCGTCCCGCCCATTCCCAGCGAGATCGTGTTGGCGCTCGCCGGCTTCCTGGCCCACGAGGGCAAGTTCAACGTCCTGCTCGTGACGCTGGCCGCGACGGTCGGCTCGCTTGTCGGCGCGCTGGTGCTGTACTGGCTCGGTGCGGCGCTCGGCGAGGAGCGGCTCAAACGGTGGTTGGACCGCATCCCGCTCGTCGACAGCGACGACCTGGAGAAGGCCGACAAGTGGTTCGAGCGGCACGGCCGGTGGGCGGTGCTGATCGGCCGGGTGGTACCGGTGGTCCGCAGTCTGGTCTCCGTGCCGGCCGGGGCCAACCGGATGCCGTTGGGCGAGTTCATCCTGTTCACCACGATCGGCAGCGGGGTGTGGAACGGGCTCATCGTCGGGGCCGGCTACGCGCTCGGCAGCCGTTGGCAGGACGTGGAGCGCTACAGCGACTGGTTCAACTACGCGATCGGCGCCGCCTTCGTGGTGGTGGTGGTCCTGTGGGTGATTCGCAAGGTTCGCAAGCGGCGGGAGCGCGACGACCGGCGGTCGGTGACCGCCGGTCGCTGATCCGCTACCGGTCGGCCGCCGCCGCAACTGCCTGCGGGCGGCGGAGCACCGCCTGTTCGACCGCCGACCACACGCTCGTGGTCACCAGGTAGATCACCGCGGCGAGCGGCAGCACCAGCGCCACCAGCACCGTCGTGAACGGCAGCAGGGGCAGCAGCCGCCCGAGCACGGCCGCTCCCGGCCCCTCGGTGGGCGTACCGGCCACCGTGCCGACGGCCGCCGCGGCGCGCCGCGCCCGCCGCGACGACCACCAGGCCACCGCCAGCAGCACGGCCAGCAGTACGGCGAAGAGCGGGCCGGCCGCCCCGGCCACACCGTCGCTGAGATGGTGGCCCAGCGGCACCCCGGCGAGCCGCTCGTCGAGCAGCCCGGTGCCGCCCTCGTTCGTGGCGAACAGCCGGTAGAGCACCAGCAGGAACGGCGCCTGGAGCAGCAGCGGCAGGCAGCCGGCGATCGGGTTGGCGCCGGCTGCTGAGTACAACGCGAACACCTCGCGCTGAACCTTCGCCGGGTCGTCGGCGTACCGCCGCTGGAGGTCTCGCACCTGCGGGGCGAGCGCCGCGCGGCGCCGCTCGCCGCGGACCTGCGCGACGGTGAGTGGCGAGATCAGCAGCCGGACGGCGATGGTGAACAGCACGATGGCGGCGGCGGTCGCCATCGTGCCGGCCAGTGGGGTGAGCAGGTCGGTGAGCCAGGACAGTGCCGTGCCGGCAGCGCCGACGACGTCGTGCAGTGGTGCGAAGGCAAGCATGGACAAACCCCTCGGTCCGATTCCGGTGGGGTCCTCCCCCGAGCGACACCCGACAGCACGGGCGACGCTCGACAGGGGGACCTGTGACGGCGGGATCGGCCGCGCGGCGGCGTGGCGCTACGCGGCCGAGGGGTGTCCCGGGGCACGGGGGCGGGGGCGACCGGCGGCGTCCGGGTCGATCTGCCGGGGCATTCGGCGGCCACGGGACCGGGCGCGCAGCCCGGCCCACCGCGGCCCGGTGCCGGGGGTGCCCGACCTGCCCAGCACCCGCGCCGCGAGCACCACGGCGAGCAGCACCAGGGCGGTCAGCGCGGCACCGGCGAGCAGGTCGGTCGGACGGCCGGCGAGCAGGGTGAGCTGGGCGAACGCGACCATCCACGCGACCCCGACAAACCCCAGTGGCACCGGCACGGGCTCAGCATAGGACCCGCTGTCACGTCGTCCCGCCGAAATCGACGGCACACCCGAGCACGACGAGTCACGCCACGTTTCCCGGTGTCGCCACGTTGGGTAACCAGACAGCGGACCGACGCGGATGGACCGCGACCGGTAGGAACGGACGGTGGTGTCGATGACCGGTCAGGTGGCGGAGGCGCCCAGCGAGACGGCTGCGGCGACCGGATTGCTCACCGTGGGTGTCGAGGAGGAGTTCCTGCTCGTCGACCCGCACACCGGGGCCGCGGTCCCGGCCGTCGACCTGGTGATGGAGCAGGTGCCGGCCGAGCTTCGCGGGCAGGTGGAGCGGGAGTTCCAGACCAGTCAGATCGAGATCGGCAGCCCGCCCGGCCTGGAGCTTTCGTCGATCCGGCACTCCCTCGGGGTGCTGCGGCGGGCGCTGTCCGACGCCGCCGAGCGGGCCGGCGTACGCCTGCTCGCCATCGGCACGGGTCCGGTGGACGGTCCGGTGCCGCCGGTGGTGGACAAGCCCCGCTTCGACCGGATGATCGAGCGGTTCCGGCTGCTCGTCCCGGGCCCCGGCAACAACGGCATGCACGTGCACGTCGGCGTCCCCGATCCGGAGACCGGTGTGCAGGTGCTCAACCACGTACGCCCGTGGCTGCCGATGCTGCACGCGATGACCACCAACTCCCCGTTCTCCCGCGGGGAGGACACCGGCTACGCGAGTTGGCGCTCGGTGGAGTGGGAGCGCTGGCCGTCGGTGGCCCCGACCCCCTATCTGGAGTCGCACGAGCACTACCAGCGGCTGATCCGACAGTTGATCTCCAGTGGGGTGATGCTCGACGAGGGGATGCTCTACTGGTACGCCCGCCTGTCGGCGAAGTACCCGACGGTGGAGCTGCGGATCGGCGACGTCTGCCCGTCGGTGGACGACGCGGTGCTGGTCGCCGCCCTGGTCCGGGCCCTGGTGGCGACCGCGATGGCGGATGTCGAGGCTGGGCGGCCGGCGTTGCAGACCGACCACCACCTGCTGGTCGGCGCACACTGGCGGGCCGCGCACGACGGCCTGGAGGGCGACGCGGTCGACGTCACCACCGGCGAGGTGCGCCCGGCCTGGGAGCTGCTGGACCGGCTGGTGGAACGGCTGCGGCCGGCGCTTGAGCAGCACGGCGACTGGGCCGACGTGACCGACCTGCTGGGCGGGTTGCGGCGGCACGGCAGCGGTGCGGCCCGGCAGCGCGCGGTGTTCGAGCGCACCGGCCGACTCACCGACGTGGTGCAGGACGTCGCACGACAGACCCGCGGCTGATCAGCACGTGACAGGATGAGGCCGTGGCGCAACGGCTGATCGTCATCGGCGGGGACGCCGCCGGAATGTCGGCGGCGTCCCAGGCCCGACGCCGCCGCGACCGCGACGACCTGGAGATCACGGTCTTCGAGCGGGGCCACTTCACCTCCTACTCGGCGTGCGGCATCCCGTACTGGATCAGTGGCCTGGTGTCCGGCCCGGAGGCGTTGATTGCCCGGGACCCGCAGACGTTCCGCACGACGTACGCGATGGACGTCCGGCTGCGCCACGAGGTCACGGCCATCGACCTGGACCGCCGCGAGGTGGTCGCCCGCGACCTGGAGGGCGGCGGCGAGGTCCGCGAGCGCTTCGACGACCTGATGTACGCCACCGGCGCGGTGCCGGTGCAGCCGCCCTGGGCGGCCACCGACGCTGGCGGCGTGTTCGGCATGCAGACCCTCGACGACGGGGCGGCGCTGCGCGACTGGCTGGAGGGTGAGCCACGGCCGCGTCGGGCCGTGGTGATCGGCGGCGGCTACATCGGCGTCGAGATGGCCGAGGCGCTGATGCAGCGCGGCCTGTCGGTGACCCTGGTCGAGGCGGGCTCACAGCCCATGGCGACCGTCGACGGCGACATGGCCGAGCTGGTCGCCGACGCGATGCGCGGCCTGGGTGTCACGATCCGCACCGACCTGCCGGTGACCGGCCTGGAGCAGCGCGACGGCCGGGTGTCCGCGGTGGTCACGGCCGAGGGGCCGATACCGGCCGACGTCGTGGTCCTGGGCCTGGGAGTACGCCCGAACACCGCGCTCGCCGAGGCTTCCGGGTTCCCGATCGGGACGACCGGCGGCATCCGGGTGGACCGGCGGATGCGGGTGACCGGGCTGTCCGGCGTCTGGGCGGCGGGCGACTGCGTGGAGACGTTGCACCGGGTCAGCGGGATGCCGGTACACGTGCCGCTGGGCACCCACGCCAACAAGCAGGGCCGCGCGGCCGGGATCAACATCGGCGGCGGGTACGCCACCTTCGCCGGTGTGATCGGCACGGCCGTGACGAAGGTCTGCGACCTGGAGGTGGGACGCACCGGCCTGCGGGAGCGGGAGGCCACCCTGGCCGGTTTCGACTTCGTCTCGGTGGTCGCCGAGTCGACCAACCGGGCCGGCTACTACCCCGGTGCCCGGCCGATGACCGTCAAGTTGATCGCCGAGCGGCCCAGCGGCAGGTTGCTCGGCGCGCAGATCGTCGGCTGGTCCGAGGCGGCCAAGCGGATCGACACGCTGGCCGTGGCACTCTGGAACGGCATGACGGTGGACGATATGACGTCACTGGACCTGGGCTACGCTCCGCCGTACGCGCCGGTGTGGGATCCGGTGCTCGTCGCCGCCCGCAAGGCGGTCGACGCGCTCGCTGCCCTCGACCGCTGACCGGTGCCCGCCGTGGAGGACCCGTGACCCAGACTCCGACCCGGCCGACGACGCGTCGGCGCCCGACGATGGTCGACGTGGCCCGGCACGCCGGGGTCAGCCTGAAGACGGTCTCGCGGGTGGTCAACGACGAGCCGGTGGGTCAGGAGCTGGTCAGCCGGGTGCTGGCCGCCATCGCCGAGCTGGGCTTCCGGCGCAACGACATCGCCCGCAACCTGCGCTCCCGGCAGCTCAACGCCACGGTCGGGTTGCTCATCGAGGAGATCGCCAACCCGTTCTACGCGACAATCGCCAGCGTTGCCGCCGAGATCGCCGCCGCGCACGGCACGATGCTGATCACCGCCTCGTCGGAGGAGGACCCGGAGCGGGAACGCGCCCTGCTCCAGGACTTCACCCAGCGCCGGGTCGACGGGCTGCTGGTGGTGCCGGCGGGCCTCGACCACTCGTTCCTGCGGCGCGAGGTCGAGTTGGGGATGCCTGTGGTGTTCCTGGACCGGCCGCCGCAGGGGCTGCACGCCGATGCCGTGCTGTTGGACAACCGGGGCGGCAGCCACGCCGCCGTCGCCGCGTTGCTGGATCAGGGGCACCGCCGGGTGGGCCTGCTGCTCGGTGCGCCGAGCGTGCCCACGATGCGCGAACGGTTGACCGGGGCGCGGGCGGCCCTGGCCGCGGCCGGGGTCGCACCGGACGAGTCGCTGGTCTCCGAGAGGCTCATCGCGCCCGAGGAGGCCGGGCGGGCGGTCGCCGCGCTGCTGGACCTGGCGGACCCGCCGACGGCCTTCTTCTGCGCCAACAACCGGCTCACCGTCGGCGCGCTCCAGGAGCTGCACCGCCGGGGCAGCGACGCCGCGCTTGTCGGCTTCGACGACTTCGAGCTGTCCCACCTGATGCCCCGGCCCCTGACCGTCGTCGCCTACGACACCCGGGAGCTGGCCCGGGTCGCCACCGAGCGGCTGTTCCAGCGGATCGCCGGAAACGACGAGTCCGCGCCGTCCACCACGGTCCTCCCCACCCAACTCCTCCGCCGCGGCCTCCCCTAACCCAACCCCCGCTCGCCCCGCCCACCCCCACCCCCACCCCCACCCCCACCCGGTCGATCATGGAGTTGTGGTGGGCGTTTGACTGCACTTCGCGGCGTTTGTGAGGCACCATAAGTCCATGATCGACCCGGCGAGCCTGGGCCCCGGCGCGGTGGGGGGCGGGGTGGGGGCGAGGGCCGGGGTTTTACGGGGTCGGGTTGAGGAGGGCGTCGACGTCGGCGCGGTGGGGTGGGTCGGCGCCCTGGCGGGCGCAGGTCAACGCGGCCACCGTCGCGGCCTGCCGCAGCACGACGTCCCACTGCTGCTCGGTCACCCCGGCGAGCCGGTCGGCCGGCCGGTCGCCGAGCGCGTCGAGGTCGGCCAGCGCGGCCAGCAGACCGCCGGTGAACGAGTCACCGGCGCCGACGGTGTCGACGACCGTGGTGCGTACCGCCGGTTGCTCGTGCAGCGATCCGTTCGGGGCGAGCAACCAGACACCCTCACCACCCCGGGTGACCAGCGCGCAGGACACCCCGGCGTCGCGCCACTCGGCCAGTACGTCACCCACCGACCGGTCCGGGTAGAGCCACGCCAGGTCCTCGTCGCTGGCCTTCACCACGTGCGCGAGGGGCACCTGGCGTCGTACCCTGGCCTGCTCGGCCGCCCGGTCGGTGACGATGCTCGGCCGCAGGTTGAGGTCGATCGAGACGGTGAGCCCGTCGCGGCGGCGTTCGCGGGCGAGCAGGTCCTCCAGTACCTGCGCACCGGGTGCCAGCGCGAGCGCGAGGGATCCGGTGTGCAGCGCGGTCGCCCCTGACCCGGTGAGGTCGGGCAACTCGTCCGGCGTCCACTGCCAGTCCGCCGTGCCGGCCAGCCGGAACTCGTAGCTGGCCTGCCCGCTGGTGTCCAGCGTGGCCTTCGCCACCGAGGTGGGCTCCGGGGCGCGGACCGCCCAGTCCAGCTCCACCCGGTTGGCGCTCAGGTGTGCGGCGAGCTGCCGACCGTACTCGTCGGCCCCGAGCCGGGCCAGCAGCCGTACCGGCTGGTCGAGCCGGGCCAGGGTGACCGCCACGTTCGCCGGGGAGCCTCCCGGCACGGCGCGCTCCCCCTCGGCCGTGACCACCAGGTCGATCAGCGCCTCACCCGCGACCACGATCATGCGGTCACCTCGCCCGGCGCGAGCGGGCCGGGGCCACCGAGCCCGGTGGCCGAGCGGGACAGCAGCACCGCCTGGTACGCGTGGTAGACGTCCGGCCGACCGTGCCAGACCGTGTCGGCGGGCAGGTTCTGCGGGTCCAACTCGTGCCGCCAGCCGGTGCCGTCGATCAGGTAGCGGCGCGCGTACGCCCAGAAGACCCGGTACCAGTCGGCGTAGACGTCGTCGCCGGTGCGGCGGTACAGGGTCACCGCCGCTCCGACGGCCTCGGCGAGCACCCAGTGCATCCGGGAGCGCACCACCGGCCGGTCGTCCCAGTCGATCGTGTAGACGAAGCCGTCGGCACCGTCGACCGCCCAGCCGCGGCGTACGGCGGCGGCGAACAGGTGTTGGGCGTCGGTGAGCAGCCAGCGTGGCGGCTGCGGCAGGACCGCTTCCAACTCCAGCAGCAGCCGGGCCCACTCCAGCCAGTGGCCCATGGTCGAGCCGTACGGCCGGAACTGGTCGGCGGGCTGGTCCCGGTTGTAGTCGAGCAGCGGCGTCCAGTCGGCGGTGAAGTGCTCGGGCAGCCGCCAGTCGTGCCGGGCGGCCTCGGTGTGCGGCAGGTGGTAGGCGATCCGCAGGGCCCGGTCGGTCCAGCTCGGGTCGCCGGTGGCGGCGGCAGCGGCGAGGAACGCCTCCACCATGTGCATGCTGCTGTTCGCGCCGCGGTAGTCCTCGGTCACCGTCCAGTCCCGGTTCCACGACTCGCGGACCGCGCCCACCTCGTCGTCCCAGAACCGGTCCCGCACCACGGTCAGGACGTCGGCGAGCAACTCCTCCGCGCCGGGCCGTCCGGCGCGCGCGGCGCTGGATGCGGCGAGCAGCACGAACGCGTGGTCGTAGCCGGCCTTGTGGTCGTCGACGGGCGCTCCCTGCTGGTCCACGGCGCTGAACCAACCGCCGAACCGGTCGTCGCGCAGCAGGGTGCTGAGCGCGGCGATTCCGTGGTCGACAAGGGCGGCGGCGTCGGGGTCGCCGCCCAGGTGGGCGAGCGCGGCCACGTGGGTCATCCGGCAGGTGATCCAGGTGTAGACGGGTTCACCACGGTCCGGGGTGCGGTCGTCGGTCAACCACCAGAAGCCGCCCTCGGCCCGGACCGCGCGGCGGGCCGTGTCGAGCAGCGTGCGGGTCTGGTCGGCGAGGAAGTCGTCCAGGTCGGGCAGGTCGGGTGCTCCTGCGGGGTTCGTGGTGGCGTCGGATCGGGGCACGTCGGTCATCTCAGCTGGTCACCGTCGGGTAGGAAAGGGACATACGGCCAGGATCGGCGTACGGACCGGGTCCGCGCCGCAAAACCGTCAACGGTACGGCGTGACGCCGCAGACGCAAGGGAGGATCATGAGTGCGATTCATCCCTTATGACCGTTGACATCGTTGTCACTTCTCAACCCTGCTCCGGCAGCCGGCCGACTGTCAATTCCGGCCATCCGCGTTGCCTGGCGTCAGCGTTCCTCACGCGCCACCGAGGTCGGTCAGACCGATCTCGGCGGGAGGAAGCTCGTGGATGCCCGGGCCGGCACGCAGGCCCTCGAGCATGAGGACCAGGAAGCGGTCCACGCTGCGTTGGGTGAGTTCGGCGCGCAGCCCGGGTAACGGCCGCAGCAGCAGTGCCATCATCAGGGTCAGGTCGCTGGCGCCCACGTCGCGGCGCAGATCGCCGTCGGCCTGTGCGCGGCGGACGAGCCGGTCGAGGATCTTCAGCAGGGCTTGCCGCAGCCGCTGCTCCTCGGGCTCGGTGTGCAACTGCTCCCAGGTGCTGGTGAACCAGATCGACAGCCAGGTGGCCAACCGCAGCTCGGCCGCCGCCCGGCGGACGAAGCGCGCCAGCGCCCGCCACGCGTCCGGCTCCTCGTCCTCGGCGTCGCGAGCGATGGCGACCACACGGTCGAAGCCGTCCAGCGCCACTCCGCGCACCAGGGCCTCACGGTCGGGAAACCGGCGGTAGAGGGTGGCGGCCCCGACACCGGCGCGGCGGGCCACCTCCTCCATCGGCACGTCGACGCCCCGTTCGGCGATGAGCGCCCGAGCGGCCTCGATGATCTGCTCGCGGTTGTGCCTGGCGTCGGCCCGGAGCCTGCTGCCCTCGTTCGTCACTCCACCAGTATACGGATGAAGTTCTGTCACTTACACTTGCCAGGTGGAGGAACATCTATCACTTAGGAGTCCGCCGATGAGCACCGAACTGGCTCAGATGCTGCACCGAATCGGGCACCACGGGCGCGTGGCAGCCGACGTGGAGACGCTGTTCGCCCTGCATCAGGCCTGGCGGCACACCGTGCCGTACGAGAACCTCGACATCCAGCTCGGCCGGCTGATCGCCCTCGACGCGGAGGCGATCTTCGACAAGCTCGTGCGGCGTCGACGCGGCGGCTACTGCTACGAGCAGAACGCCGGCCTGGCCACGCTGCTGCGGCTGACCGGCTTCCAGGTGACCATGGTGGAGGCCGCCGTTCTGCGCGCGACGCGCGGCGAGGCGATGTGGGGCAACCACAACGCGCTCCTGGTCGACCTGGACGGTCGGCGCTGGCTGGCCGACGCCGGCATCGGCGACGGATTCGTCCAGCCGTTGCCGATGCGGGAGGGTCCGCACGCGCAGGGGCGCCTGACCTACCGGCTCGAACAACTCGACCCGGACACCTGGCGATTCCACCACCACCCCGGCGGCACCATCGCCTCCTACGATTTCCGCCTGCGACCACGGGACATCGCCGACTTCGCCGCCCGCTCCCGGGACATGTCCACGTCCCCCACCTCGGCGTACGTCACCACGCTCATGGCCGCCCGGCCGATCGCCGGCGAGACCCTGATCCTGCTGTCCCGGACCCTGCGCCGGCTGGGCGCCGACACCAGCAGCCCGCGCACGATCACCGACGTCGACGACTTCGCCCGGACGCTGTCCACGCACTTTCTCGTACCACTCGACGACCTCGGCCCGGACGGCGTCGCGCGCCTCTGGCAGCAGACCGGCACCCAGGACGACCTGTGGCGCGCACGCGTCCGCAACACGTCCTGAGCGGGAGCGGGGGCCTGGTCAGGACGTGGACGACACATGGTCCCCGCGCTCCCGGCCGAAGCCCGACTGAGCCGCGACGGCAGCCCTTACCGGTCGGGTCAGTAGTAGTTGTCGATCGGCTGACGCGCCTCGTCGAACAGCGCCGGCCCCTCGTAGCGGACCGCGGGCAACGGCGGGGTGGCCGGCTTGACCTCTTCGAACTGCTCGCTGGACAGGGCGTACACCACCCGCCCGAGCCCGGAGCGGTCGATCGCGGTCGCGCACATCGGGCAGGGCTGGCAACTGGTGAACATGGTGGTGCCGGCCGCCACGTCGGGCGCGAGTTCCCGGGCGGCCCAGCGGGCCAGCTTGAGTTCCGGATGGGCGCTGATGTCCGAGTCGGACACCACCGTGTTGTGGTCCTCGATCAGCACCGTGCCGTCCGCACCGACGAGCAACGACCCGAACGGCCGTTCGCCGGCAGCCCCCGCCTGGCTGGCGATCTCCACGGCGCGGCGGAGAAACGTCTCGTCGTCGGGTGTCATCGAACCTCCTGGGTCGTGGCGTACGCGGCCACGGCCGCGAGGGTCCGCCAGGCGCGTTCGGGTTGGCGGATCTCGGCCGGGTCACCGTTGAACGGGTCGAGCACCACCGCCTCCGCGCCGAGCAGCCGGATCTGGTCGAGGTCGGCGACGATCTGCTCGATGGTGCCGACACCGGCGAGCCGGTCCGGGGCAGTGACCGGTTCGCGGGTTTCCTGGAGCGCGATGCGCGGCACCAGCGCCGGCTCGGGGAGGCCCAGTTCCTTGGCGATGGTGCCGAGCCGCCCGGCCGCGTCCGCGAGTTCGCCGGGCGTGAGTCGCAGCGGATGCCACGCGTCACCGAGCCGAACGGCGCGACGCATGCCGGCGTCGCTGTTGCCGCCGACCCAGATCGGGACCGCCGGGCTGTCGTAGTCGCCGGTGTCCTGCCAGGCGTCGCGCATAGCGCGCAGATGGTCGTCGGTCAACGCGCCGCGTCGTTGGAACGGGACGCCGAGCGCCTCGAACTCCTGCCGGGCCCAGCCGACGCCGACCCCGAGGACGAGCCGGCCGCCGCTGAGCCGGTTGAGGTTCGCCGCCATCCGGGCGGTGAGCAGCGGGTGCCGGTACGGGACGATGAGCACCGTGGTGCCCAGCCGGAGCCGGCGGGTCACCCCGGCCAGCCAGGACAACGTGGTGAACGGCTCGTAGAACGGCGCCGGGTACTGCTGGGCCACGTCCGGAGTCACCGCGATGTGGTCGGAGACCATCAGCAGGTCGAACCCGAGGCCCTCGATTGTCTGCGCCCACCGTCGCAGCACGTCGGGGTCGGTGCCCGGGCCGAAGTTCGGGACGTTCACGCCGATCTGCACGGGCCTACGCTAGCCACTGTGGACGAGCCTGGGAACGCCCAGTCCCTTGATCGACTACTCCGCCCATGATCGCGCTCGATTCAGGATGTAGTGGTCTGCCCAACCCAGGAGGCCACTCTTTCCTTGTTCCAGCACGATCAAGGGCGGCTCGGGCGGCTCGGGCGGCCTGGGCGACGCGACCGGCTCAGCCGGCTTGGCAGGTGCGGCACCAGTAGAGGTTGCGCCCGGCCAGCTCACCACGGCTGACCTCGGTGCCGCAGACGTGACAGGGCGCGCCGGGGCGGCGGTAGACGTACACCTCGCCGCCGTGCCGGTCCACCCGGGCCGCCCGGCCCATCGCCTCCGGCAGGTGTACGTCGCGCACGGTGTCGATCCGGCCATGCTCGACCGCGAGCCGCATCAGCCCGACCAGGTCGGCCCAGAGCGCGTCCCAGCCGGCGCGGGTCAGCCGGCGGCCGGGCATCGTCGGCGGCAGTCCGGCCCGGAACAGCGCCTCGGTCACGAAGATCAACCCGGTGCCGGCCACCACCGACTGGTCCAGCAACAGCGCCGCGAGGGGCGTCGGGCTGCGCGAGATCCTCCGGTACGCCCGCTCCGGGTCGGCGTCGGCTCGTAGCGGATCCGGCCCGAGGCGGTCCCTTAGTGCGGCCACCTCGGGTGGGCTGATCAGCTCGCAGGCGGTGGGTCCGCGCAGGTCCAGCCAGTGTCGATCGCTGGCCAGCCGCAACCGCACCTGGCCGATCGGCTCGGGCGGCTCCCCCGATCCGTCGGTGAACTTCCCATAAAGCCCAAGGTGTACGTGCAGAGTCAGCTCGCCGGCGTAGTGGTGCAGCAGGTGCTTGCCGTACGCCTCGGTGCCCTCCAGCACGGTGCCGGAGAGCCGGGCCGCGCCGTCGGCGAAGCGGCCCTGCGGGCTGGCGGCGTGCACCTTGTCCCCGGCGAACAGCTCGGCGTGGCGGGCCGCCAGGCGGTGGATCGTATGTCCCTCTGGCACAGGTGCCAAGGATAGCCAGCCCGCACCGAGACGCCGATCGGCCCAGGTCACCGCCGCGCTGATCGCCGCCGGCCGGCCGCCGCCGCGCCCCTCGCCTCGGGCGTCGCCGCGCCCCTCGCCTCGGGCGCCGCCGCGCTGATCGCCTCGGGCGTCGCCGCGCCGCCTCCGGGCGTCGCCGCGCTGATCGACTCGGCTTTTAGGAAGTCGGGGTGTTCTGGTGAGCGGGACACCCCGACGTTCAGGAGGGCGAGTCGATCAAGCGGGAGGGCGCCCTGGACGGTGTAGTCAGCTCCGGCGCTGCCCCTTGACGTCGCCCACGAACGCGGCCCAGGCGGCAGGAGCGAAGGCGAGCGCCGGACCGGTCGGGTCCTTGCTGTCGCGTACGCCCACGACGCCGGGCAGGTCGTCGGCCACCTCGACGCAGTTGCCGCCGCTCCCGCCGCTGCGGGTGCTCTTGCGCCAGGTCGCACCGGCAAGGTCAGTCATGATGCTCCTCGATGATCGAAGTGATCATTTTTTCTGATTCTGCCTCACCCGAGGCGAGGGCCTCCAGATCCGACCAGACATGTTCGTAGGCGACCACCTCGGCTGGTTTGTCCAGATAGAGCGCCCCGGTGATGTTCTCCACGTAGACAGTGGTCGGCTCGGTGGACGCCCTCCCGAACGCCTGCGGGAAGTCCAGCAGGACGAAGGTGCCCGTCTCGCTGGCCAGCGGCGGACCGGCCGCGAGCGGCAGGACCCGCAGACTCACCGTCGGCAGTGCGGCCACATCGAGCAGGTGTCGCAACTGCTGAGCCATCGCCCGGCGGTCGGGGATCGTGCGCCGCAGAACGGCCTCACTCAGGACGACCCGCAGGGTGGGCGCGGTGGGCAGCCGACGCACGAGGATGCCCTGCCGTTGCAGCCGGACCTCCACCAGCTTCTCCCGATCCTCCTCGCGCAGGGTCGGATTCTTCCGGCGGAACAGCTCGCCGGCGTACTCCCGGGTTTGCAGGAGTCCGGGAATTAGCTCGGCGTCATATTGGCGCAGTGCCGAGGCGGAGGATTCCAGGCCGACGTACAGCGAGAACCACGACGGCACGACATCGCCGTACGAATGCCACCAACCCCGGGCGCGAGTCTCCTTCGCCAGCCCGGCGACAATCTCGCCCATCGCGTCGGGCACCCGATAGAGAGCACACATCGCTCGGGCGTCCACGACGCGCACCGGGACCAGCCCCTTCTCGACGCGCCACACCTTCTGCCGTGAGCAGTCCAGTGCTTCGGCTGCGGCGTCCAGCGAGACCGAGGCATCCTCGCGGAGCTGCGTGAGCAGCCGTCCGAGCTGCCGCCGAGGGACCGTGGACCCGCTTGTTTCATCCGTCATGCAACATCACCGCGTCCCTCCTGCAACACCGAATGTTTCGCCTCGCACGCAATTCTCTTCCATTCCTCGTGCGTCAATATGACGTGACGTTAGGGCGGCTGTGCGGATTGCACAAGGGGGCCAGCATGGAACAAGATGTCACGCGTTGGCGCCTCCCAGAAAGCAGAATCGGGAATAGCGTCAGCACAAGGCCACCGGGACGCTATTGCTCGGAAGGACACCGCCATGCGCGTGTCGTACAACGAATATCTCTTGGTCACCGCGCTGACCCTCGCCCGTCGACACCGGCCCGTGTGGAGCTGGGTGCGCTGGCGCACCGTGTGCCGCTGCGGCGACGAACTGCCCTGCCGGGCCCGCCACCGCATCCCGATCAGCCGTGGCCACTGGCCGACGTGACCGAGTGGAAACCCGGCGACCTGCTGCTGATCGGCGCGGCGTGCTCGGTGCAGTTCGCCGGCGAGCGGGCGCTGCGCCTACGACTGGTCAGTGTCGACAAGCGCCCGACGTACCACGGATGGGTCTGGCTGACGGGCTACGTACTGAATGGCAAGGGCCTGGCCGTCGACCGGCGGGAGGTCTTCGTGCGGCAGGCCGGGGTGCGGCGTGGCGACCCCGTACCCGAAATTGGTGTCAAGAAACGCCCAGGTGGGTAATTCAGGACGGAAGCGCGTGGGTGCCACCCCGTCCGTCGGCCACCACGCATTTATCAGGAGGTGTGTAGTGGTCAGGATTCCTTCGCTGTCCCGCCGGTCCGAGCCGGCACCGACGCGGGACGAGAACCTCGACGGCCGCGTGGACGGCCGCGACGCCCCGGTCGCCGACCGGGACAGCACGGCGGCCACCGACGCGGGCCGATTTGACGACGTCGCCGGACGGCCGGTGGTCACCGACCGGGACGCCGACCAGACGACGTACCGCAGCGCCGCAGCGCCCAGCGGCCAGCTCGGCGAGGCCGAGCGGCGGGCCGCCGAGCGGGCTGCGGTGGCCCGAGCCGCCATCTCCCGCCCGGTCGAGAGCGAGCCACGGACCGGCACCGCCCGCCCGGCGGAGACCACGTCCCCGGCCGCCCGCCCGGCGGAGACCGAGTCCCGGACCGGCATTGCGGTGGAGACCGAGTCCCGGGCCGGCACCGCCCCGACCTTGGCGCGCACCGCCGAGCGGGACGCCGACCTCGACCCCACCACCCGCCGGCCCGAGCCGACGGACGGGCTCACCACCGACCGCCCGGCCGACCCGACCCCGGGCGCGACCACGCCGGAGCCGCCGGTGACCCGTGGCCCGAAGCCGCGGGCCAGCCTGCTCGCCACTCTCGGCCTGATCGTCTCCGTCGTCGGTGCGATGTTCGTGCTGACCGGCACCCTGGCCGGGTACGGCATCGGGGTCGGCGCGTTCGGCGCGGTGCTCGCGGTGCTCGGCCTGATGGCCACCCACCGCCGGCACGTCGCCGGCAAGACCGACGCGCTGTTCGGCGTGCTGATCGGCCTGGCCGCGGTGGTGATCGGGGTGCTCGCGATGACCGGGCAGTTCGACTGGCCGACCGCCGACGGGGACTGGGTGCAACGCTTCCGGGAGTGGCTTGACTCACAGTTTGTGGATCGTTTCTAGCGGGCACTGTTCCGCTCGCCGGTGATGCACCGGCGAACAGCCGGCGGTTCGCCGGCAGCCCGAACTCATCCGGTGGTTCACCGGCCGGGCAACACCCTTTCAGGGGCGGCGGTTCGCCGCCCCTGAAGTGTTTTCCGGGCCAGGCCCGTGGCGGCTTCCGTGCCCGGTGGCCCGAAACACGAATCCTGGCCCACCCAGCCCGGAACGCAACGATTCGCAGCCGAGCCCCCCTGAGACGCAATGAATGTTCGGTCTGCGCAACTCTCGGTGGTGGATCCTGCCGCTGGGGCCGCATAGCGTTGAGTCACGGCGCCAGCCCGTGGGCCACGGTGGCCGGGCGCGCCCGACCCCTTGGAGCAGGACAATGACGATGGACGCCACCAGCCAGCGCCTGTTGATGTGCCGGCCGACGTACTTCGCCGTCGATTACGCGATCAACCCCTGGATGGACCCGAGCGCGCCGGTCGACACCGCGCTGGCCGTCCGGCAGTGGGAGCAGCTCCGCCAGACGTACCTTGATCTGGGCCACACCGTCGAGGAGATCACTCCGGTGCCCGGCCTGCCCGACATGGTCTTCGCCGCCAACGGCGGCACGGTCATCGACGGCAAGGCGATGGCCGTGCAGTTCCGCGACCCGCAGCGCGCCGACGAGGCACCGGCCTACCGGGCCTGGTTCGAGGACGCGGGCTTCGAGATGTACGACCCGAAGCACGTCAACGAGGGCGAGGGCGACGTCCTGCTGGCCGGCGACCACCTGCTGGCCGGCACCGGCTTCCGCACGGCGCACGCCTCGCACGCCCAGTTGCAGGAGGTCTTCGGCTACCCGGTGATCACCATGCAACTGGTCGACCCCCGCTTCTACCACCTGGACACCGCGCTGACCGTGCTCGACGAGCGGACCGTGGCGTACCTGCCGGAGGCGTTCTCCCCCGGCAGCCAGGCGGTGCTGCGCCGGCTCTTCCCCGACGCGGTGCACGCCACCCTGGCCGACGCCGAGGTGCTGGGGTTGAACGCGGTCAGCGACGGACAGCACGTGGTGCTGCCCGCGCAGGCCACCGACCTGGCCGCCAAGCTGCGCGACCGGGGCTACGAAACCATCGGTATCGACCTGTCCGAGCTGCGTAAGGCCGGCGGCGGACCGAAGTGCTGCACACTGCGACTCCGCCAGGGAAAGGCAATCAAGTGATCGTGGATGACATCCTGCGGACGCCGGGAGCGGTCCGGGACGCCGAGCGTTGGACGGCGCACAACTACCACCCGCTGCCGGTGGTGATCTCGTCCGCCGAGGGCGCGTGGCTCACCGACGTGGACGGCAAGCGCTACCTGGACTGCCTGGCCGGCTACTCCGCGCTGAACTTCGGCCACCGGCACCCGCAGCTCATCGCCGCCGCGCACGCGCAACTGGACCGGCTGACGCTGACCAGCCGCGCGTTCATCCACGACCAGTTCGCCGACTTCTGTCGGGAGCTGGCCGAGCTGTGCGGCAAGGACCTGGTGCTGCCGATGAACACCGGCGCGGAGGCCGTGGAGACCGGGATCAAGGTGGCCCGCAAGTGGGGCTACCAGGTCAAGGGTGTGCCCGCCGGCCAGGCCAACATCGTGGTCGCCGAGGGCAACTTCCACGGCCGGACCACCACCATCGTGAGCTTCTCCACCGACGAGGACGCCCGCGCCGACTTCGGGCCGTACACCCCGGGGTTCACGGTCGTGCCGTACGGCGACCTGGACGCGCTGACCGCCGCGATCGACGAGAACACCGTGGCCGTGCTGCTGGAGCCGATCCAGGGCGAGCAGGGCGTGGTGGTGCCGCCGGAGGGTTACCTGCCGGGCGTACGTCAGGTCTGCACCGACCGCGACGTGCTGTTCATCGCCGACGAGATCCAGTCCGGTCTGGGGCGTACCGGCGAGACTTTTGCCTGTGACCACGAGGGCGTCGTGCCCGACATGTACCTGCTCGGCAAGGCGCTCGGCGGCGGTATCGTGCCGGTCTCCGCGGTGGCCGCGAACGCCGACGTGCTCGGCGTGCTCAAGCCCGGCCAGCACGGCTCCACCTTCGGCGGCAACCCGCTCGCCTGCGCGGTCGCCATCGAGGTCGTCCGGCTGCTGGCCACCGGCGAGTTCCAGCGCCGCTCGGCCGAGCTGGGTGAACGGCTGCGAACCGGCCTGGAAGGGTTGGTCGGCAAGGGTCTGGTCGGGGTACGCGTCCGCGGCCTGTGGGCCGGTCTGGACATCGACCCGGCGCTGATGAGCGGGCGGGAGGCGTGCGAGCGGCTCGCCGAGCGTGGCGTGCTCGCCAAGGACACCCACGGCTCCACCATCCGGCTCGCCCCGCCCCTGGTCATCACCGAGGAGGAGATCGACCTGGCGGTAACCAAGCTGGCCGAGGTGCTGGCCGGCTGAAGCACACGTGCTGGAAGGCGGGCGTCGGGAGTCCCGACGCCCGCCTTCCGCGTCAGGGGCGGGGTAGGCGCATCGCCATTGTTGGGGCCTCGGCCATCACCGAGGTGGGGGTGAACGGGGCGCCGGTCGGCAACTCCTCGGCACGGCCGATCTGCACCCCCGGGTACAGCTCCACCATGTCGTTCTCACCGAGCACCCGGGACTGCTGCGGGGCCAGGGGAACCCGGTCCGACTCGGTCATCGAGCCGGCCGGACGGATGCCGGAACCGTTGGTGCTGATGTCGGTCACGATGACCTCGCCGACCCGCAGCTCGAACTGGACGTGACCACGGCTGATCCACCGCCGGGCCTCGTCGTTGAGCCACTGACCGAGCATGATCCCGCCGTCCTGCTCGGGAGCCCGGCCGGCCACGATCGGCCGCTCCTCGGTGAGCACGAACCGCCGCCGGACCAGACCACCGACGCGCACCGCGAGCACCTCGCTACGCGGACGCGGGCCACTGTCACCGAGGCGTACCCCGTGTCGGGGGCAGGTCGGCACGCCGTTGCGCAGCGCGGGCGGCGGCTGCGCGGCCGGGCCGCGATCGGCGCCCCCGGCCAGGTCGGCGAACGCGCCACCCCCACCACCGCCGCCGAACAACGCGCAACCCGACTCTGGGCAGCGCCACTGCCGGGCCAGCAGCTTCACGCCGGTCGGCGAGGGCTTGCCGGCGACCGGCGCGTGCCCACCGCCGACGTGCGCGATGAACACCGGCCCGCCGGCGCCCGGCACCGGGGCGACCACCCGACCGGGCTGCTCGACCAGCCACGGGAACCGCCCGCGCAGCCCGTCGAAGCGGACCCGGCTGAGCACCGGCAACCCGAGCAGGTCGGCCACCTCCAACATCCGGTCGCCCGGATTGTCGAGCACCTCGACGAGCCCGTCGTCGGCCCAGCGCCGCACGACCATCCGCTCGTTGGACGTCAGGTCGGCGTCGGAGAGCAACGCCCGGTGTACGACCGCGTAGACCTGGACGCTGTCCTCCTCCAACTCCCGGGAGAGCGCGTCGATGACCATGCCCAGGCGCAGCAGGCTCGCCGGCCGGCCACCGTCGATGTCCTGGTAGCGGATCACCTCGGCCAGGTCGACGACAGCCCGGGCCAGCGACGGGTCCGTGCAGACCCGACCCTCGATGGCATCCAGAACCTTGCTGATCTCGAATCTCATGCCGCACTCCGGACGATGTCGTCGATCCGCCGGGCCAGCTCGACGTCCCGGTGGGTAACCCCACCGGCCGAGTGCGTGACACAGCGGAAGGTCAGGGTCCGCCATCGGATGTCGATGTCGGGATGGTGGTCAAGCTCCTCAGCCACCGCCGCCACCCGGTCCACCACCGCGATGGCGGCCGGGAAACTGCCGAGCTGGGCCGTACGACCGATGCCGGTCGGGTCACCCGACCAGTCGGGCAACCGGCCCAGCTCTTCTCGCACCGCGTCCGCGGTGAGCAGGTCTGCCATGAGCAGACCCTACCGGTGGCGCGGCCGACGAGCCGGACGCGCCACCGGTCAAGGCCTCGACGCCGTGCCGTCGTTCGCTCGTCGCCGACGACACCGCGATCGCGACCGCACCGACACGCCCTCAGCTCACGGACCGACCTCCAGGTAGGACCTGGTTTTCTGCGGATCAAGAGACTCCGGAATGAAGCGCGCCGTCTTTCCGGTCGCCCGAGAGATGACCACCATGAACTTCTCCACGTCGTCCAGATCGGCCTTCGTGGTCACCGCGAGTGGGTCGCCCTGGAAGTCGACAAGTGACGTCGAGTAGAACTGGGTCGTCCACAGCTGGCGACCGACTCGGACATGCAACGTGCTGGTCACGTTGTCTCCTTCGGAGAAGAGCACGGGCGTTATCGACACTGGCTCCTTGTCGCCCTCGCCCTCCGTTGCCAGCGACATTTCGTAACCCGCCTGCTCGAGCGCGTCGAGGGTCGATTGCCAATCCCTAAGAGAGGCATCGAGGACACATATCTCCAGCAGTCCACCTTCTTGCAGAGATATCCGACGGAGAAGCTCAGCGTGGTTGCCGGGGCTCACGGCTGGCCCCTTCGATAGTCCGTGTGATCGAGGAATCCGACGAAGTCGCCGTTCGCCTTCCATCTCGCGCCGATGTCCGGAAGGAGTTGGTCGATCACACCCCCATGTTCGGGGTGGTTCCACCTCTGAGTTGCCGTCTTGGAATTCGTGAGGAGGTCTTCGATCAGATGATTCGACATCCCGACCCGATCCTTGCCGGAACGCAGCGGGATGAGTGACGTGTTCGGTCGGCCCATGTGCTTCTGGTACGCCCGCGAGGCAGCGGAATCTCCTGCCTTTCCGTTCAGTGGGTCGGTGGCGCTCTTGTGCATGGCACCCGCATCGGGGGTGCAGTTGTGCACGAGCACCGAGGTCGTGCCGGCCAGCACATAGTACGTGTGGATGTCGTCGACGGTCAGGTTGTAGACCGTCGCGTGCTCCGTCCAGCGGCGCGTACTCACCACTGACAGCTCGCGGCCGTCCGAGCTGACCACCTGGTCGCCGGCAATCAGCTGCCCGGCCTCGATCCACCGCTGCTCGTCCTCCACCCAGAACGGGTGACCGGCGGTCGCGGTGATGTCGGCGGTCTCGCCGTCGGCCGCACCGTCCACGGCGACGGCGACGTCTACCAGGTCCCGCTCACCCTCACCACGGATCAGCCTGGTCACGGGCTTGGCCTCGGTCTCGCCCGTCTCGGGAGAGCTGGCCAGCACCTGATCACCGAGTTCGACGGCCTCGATGGGCTTGGTGCTGCCGTCGGCCATCAGCACCAGGGTGCCCGGCACGAAACTGTTGGACAGGCAGTTCCCGCCGGTCTTTGAACCGAGCTTCAGGCCGCCGCCACCGGCCCCACCCTTGGCACCCGTGGCTGCGGCCCCCTTCGCCGCGCCGCCCCCGCCGCCACCGGCGGCGATGCTGAACGCGTCGAACAACAGGTGCCCGGCTGCCTTACCCGGATGACCGGACTTGACGTCGTTGGTCAGCCCGTCGGACCAGTCCTTCACGGCCTGACCCGGGTTGCTCAACGTCTTCTTCAGCGACTCGCCGCGCTCCTTGTTCCGGCCCTTGGCCGCGTCGCTGGTCTCCTTGTCGACCGCGGGGCTGTCGGCGACAGCGGTGTCGTACGCGGCCTGCGCGATGTTCTGCCCGGCCTCCTTCACGTCGGAGCCGATCGCCGAAGCCGCGTCCTTCACGAAGTCACCGACCTCGTCGGCGGCGTCGGAGAGCCAGTTGTGGCCGTCCAGCTCCACGTTGCTGATCGGGTTGCCGCCGGCGAACGCGTACCGGTTGCCGGTGTACGGGTCGACGGCCAGGCCCAGGTCGTCCAGCGCCCCGTTGTACGAGTCCCGGGAGAGGAACTGGTTGATCCCCGGGTCGTAGTCCCGGAAGCCCATGTCGTAGTCGCCGGTCGACTGGTCGAAGCGCTTGGACTGGAACCGGTACGCGTTGTACGGCGCCTTGTCCGGGTTCTCGGGGTTACCGGCGTCGGGCTTGTCCACACCGGTGAACTGACCGGCGTCGTTCTTGCCGTAGGCGCTGTAGCCGTAGGTGGCCCGGCCGTCGCCCTTGTCGTCGGTGATCTGCCCGATGTCGGAGGACCCGTCGTAACCGACGTACGAGTCCTCCTGGGTGTCGTCGGTGTTGGTCTTCACCTGCGACAGCAGGTCACCGCCCGGACCGCGCTGGTAGGACTTGACGACCTTGGTGCCCTCCAGCTCGGCGGAGATGTCACCGGTCAGCCCGAGATACGCGTACGTGGTGGTCTTGCCGCCGTAGGTGCGGGTCGCCTGCCGGTCCAGCGGGTCGTACGTGTAGTTGGTGGTCTTGTTGCCCGGGTTCTTGACGTTGGTGACGACGTGGTCGAAGCCGTCGTAGGTGTAGCTCTCCAGAGTGATTCCGAGCGAGGTCACCGTCTTGAGCCGGCCGTACGGGTCGTACGCGTAGCTCGCCTCGACACCGTCGATCTTGGCGGACTTCAGGCGGTTCTTGTCGTACTCGTAGTCGGTGGTGACACCGCCGACGGTCTGCTTGACGACGTTGCTGTTGGCGTCGTGCACGTAGCTCTCGGTGCCGGCGCCGCTGCCGGTCTTCGTGACCGTACGGATCCGGTCCTGCGGGTCGTAGGCGAAGGTGCTCGTCGTGTCGACGTACGCGCTGCGGTTGTCCGCGTTCTGCTTGTGCGAGACGTCCTTCGACTTCTGCCCGTTGGCCTCGTACTCGTAGGTGTGCTGGTTGACCACCGCGCCGCCGGACTTCTTCTCCACCTGGCTCTGCACCGAGCCGTTGAGGAAGTAGTCGGTGGTGACGACGTTGCCGTTGCCCTTGGTCTCGGTCGCCGTCTGCCCGCGCTTGTTGTAGGTGTAGCGCGTGTACTTCGGCTTCGGGTCCGTCGGCGACGTCGAGTTCTTGATCTCGCTGGCGAGGTCCCGCTCGGTCTCGTAGGTGTACTCGGAGATCTGCGTGTCGTGGGTGCGCTTCTTGAGCAGATCGTTGGGCTCGTACGAGAACGTGGTGGTGTTCTTGACCGCCGTGCTCTTCTTCTCCTCCACGCTGGCGACGCGGTTGAGCATGTCGTACGACACGGCGTAGGTGTCGATGGCCGCCCCGGTGCTGGTGTCCAGCATCTTGGCGAGGTTGCTGTTCACGTCGTACTCGTAGGCGAAGTTCTTGCTCGGCGTGCCCGAACCGGCGCCGTTGTCGGACTGGCTCTTCTTCTTGCCGTCCGGGTAGTAGGTCCAGTCCATCTGGCGCGGGGTGCCGCTGGCGCCGGCGACCGTCCGGGAGGTCTGCGCGCCGTTGTTGTCGTAGTCGTACGTGGTGGTGATGTTCCAGCCGACGTCCTTCGAGGTGCGGATCCAGCCGTTGTCGAAGAACGTCTGCACGGTGTCGTTGCGGGCCGACTGGTCGTTCGACGGCGGTGCGGAGATCAACTCCAGGTTGCCGACCGTGTCGTACTGGTACTTCGTGACCGACGGCGTGGTGAACTGCGAGTCGTCCCGGTCGTACGGTTGCTGGACCTCACGGACCCGGTTCACGGCGTCGTAGAGCGTGACGGTCGTGAAGTCGTCCGGATCGTTCGTGGTCTCGACCCCGCGTGGGCTGATCTGCCGGCTGAGGTTGCCGACCCCGTCGTACTCGTACTTGGTGGTCCGGTAGGTGATCGTGCCGCCGGACGACTGGTACGGCACCTTCTGCTCGATCAGGGCCGAACGCTCGTCGTAGTTCATCAGCGACCGGTTGCCGTCCTGGTCGATCGCGACGGTCGGGTTGCCGTCCCGGTCGTACTCGACGCCGGTGCTGTTGCCCTTCGGGTCGATCGTCGTCTTGACCCGACGGTTCAGGTCGTAGGTGAACTGTGCCGTCCAGTCGTTGGGGTCCGACGTCGCGTTCTTCCGCTGGTCGATCTGCTGCCGGACGTTGCCGGCCAGGTCGTAGTCGATGCTGAGTCGGCCGTTGAGCGCGTCGGTGACCTCCTTGGGCCGGTTCAGCTCGTCGTAGACGTACACCGTGGCGTAGTCCAGCGTGTCGGCCGGGGTCAGCATGCCCTTCGGCTCGGTCACCTTGATGACGTTGCCCACCTGGTCGTAGTCGTACTTGGTGGTCGACGCCTCGGAGTTGGAGGTGTCCTTCGGTGTGGTGACCGTGCTCGGCCGGTCCAGCGCGTCGTAGACCGCGGTGGTCACCGCCCCGGTCGGTGACGTCTGCTGGGTGGCGTTGTCGTTCTTGTCGTACACCGGAGCGGGGGTGGTGATGTACACGCCGTTCGCGGCGTCCTTCGGGACCTTCTGCGTCAGGGGACGACCGAAGCCGTCGTACGTGTAGGTCGTGGTGCGCTCTTTCGGGTCGGTGACGGTGAGCACGCTGCCGATCGACGAGTACGTGTACTTCGTGACCTCGGTCAACGGGTTGGTGATCTTGCGCGGGTAACCGACCGGGTCGTAGTCGGCGTAGTCGGTGCTGTGCTTGTTGGCGTCCGTCGCCTTGGTCATCCGCCCGAACGGGTCGTACGCGTAGCTGGAGGTGTAGTCACCCTCGAGGCTCGTGGCGGTGCCCTTGGGGTCGGTCACCGAGGTGAGGTTGCCGACGGTGTCGTACCCGAACTTCCAGTGCCGGCCCTCCGGCGAGTACTTGTCGGTCAGCTCGGCGGTGTGCCCGGCCAACCCGTACCGGTAGTCCATCCGCAGGCCGGGGGTGTTGTTCCGGTTCGCCTCGGGATCCTTGACCTCCAGCGGGTAGCCGGTCACCTGGTCGAACCGCCAGGTGCTGATCGCCCCGCCGGCCTCCTCCAACCGGCTGACGTTGTTGTCCGCGTCCCAGCCCAGCAGGGTGGCCTGGTTCAGGGCGTTGGTGATGCGCGTGGCCCGACCGAAACCGTCGATCAAGCTCTCGGTGGCCCGGCCCTTGGGGTCGGTCACCGTGGTGAGCACCCCGTCGCTGGCGTCGCCGTCCGGGTCCTGGTAATCCACCAGGGTGTTCTTGAGCAACCGGTCGGTGACCATGTTCACCTTGCCCTGGAGGAACTGGTCACCTGCCTCGTTGTAGGCGATCTTCGACACGGCCGTCCGCGGGTCCACCACCCGGGTCAGGCGGGCGTTCTGCGGCCCCTGCGACTCGTCGTAGACGAAGCCGAAGGGCTTGGCGTCGGCAGTGCCGGACCCGTCGGTGACCTCCCGGAGCAGTCCACCGTCGCTGTAGACGAAGGACATCACCCGCCCACTCACGTCGGTGATCGACTTGAGCTGGTTGATGATCCGCCGGTCCTGCAGGTTCGTCAGGCTCTGCTTCGTGCCGTTGACGAACGCGGTGTAGCTGTCGCCCGCGGCGTAGTAGTCCAGGGACAACGTCCGCCGGTTCTCCGGATCGGTCAGGTAGCGCAGCATCGCGGTGTTGCGGTAGTCGACCTGCATCCGCTCGTAGGTGAACAGGAGCTGGTTGCCGTTACGGTCCCGCACGGCACTCTGGTAGCCCTGCTCGTCGAAGACGAACTGGCTGCGGTCCGGCCGCGTCATCGTCCACGCCTGGCTGGTGTCGCCGCTACCGGTGCGTTGCAGGTACAGGTGCACCCCGGCGGGCTGCACGTAGCGCCAGTCCGCGGTGTTCGCGCTGTTGTGCTTGTCCAGGTTGAACAGGTGGGTGGTGCCGTCACCGTCGGTCATCGCGACCTGCTGCGGCCACGTGCTGTCCCCGCCCCGGAACTGCAACGGCGACCCGAGCCGGACCGCGCTCGTGGTGGACAACGACCAGCCCAACCCCATCGACGAGGTGGACGTGTCCTGGCTGTTGTAGGTCAGCCGGACGAATGTCGACACGCCCCGGCTCGGGTTGGCCAACGGGTTGTAGCCGAACACGGCGTTACCCGAGAACTGGTTGACCATCAGCGACGAGCCGGAGCCCGCGCTGCCGCCGGCGTACTGGTAGAACTTCTCCAGCCCGAGCTGGTCGGAGGTGGGGTCCTCGACGGCCACCGCCTGGTCGAGGGGTTGGATCTGGGTGCCCTCCGACAACCACTGCCCGGAGTTCTTGTTCCGCAGGTCCCACTTCAGGACGTAGTCCTCCCGGCGATCGCCGTCACCACCGCCGGCGGGGGCCTTCACGGTGGCGTTGATGGTGACCACACCGCCGGGTGCCTGCGCCGACGGCAGAGGCGTCTCGATCGGGTTGCCCGCGTTGGTGGCGGGGGTGCCGTCCGGACGCGTCCAGTGGTACGACAGCACCCAGTCCGACGGCGACCACACCGACGACGACGTGGTGTTGGTGACGGTGACCGGCACCAGGTACTGGTCACCCGGGATCATCCGGCTCGGCGTGTTCGGCGCGTGGTAGGTGCTGGCGTTGTTCGGCACGGTGTAGATGACCCGCAGCCGGGGCCGCAGCGACGGTTCGGCCGCCTCGGCGGAGAGGAACAGCACCCGCTGCTCCACACCGGCCTCGTTGGCAAGCCGGATCTGGACACCCTTGTTGTTGCTCGCGCTGTCCACCCAGCGCTGCACCAGCGGGCCGGCCTCCCAGTTGACCCAGCCCGGGTCGCCGTTGAGCGAGCTGACCGTGGACTGCACGGTCGACTCCACGTCGCCGCCCGCCGTGTTCCAGGCGATCCCGGACTGGGCGCTCTTCCACGTCGAGGTCGTCTCGCTGAAGTTCTGGGTCAACCCGCGGAGCTGGAACTGCTGCTGGCCGGCGCCGTCGCCCTCGGTGTACCAGCCCCACAGGCCGACCTGCGCGTTGACGATCTTCGCCTGAGCGGGCAGTCCGGTGACGTTGGGGAACTTCAGCACCACTCGGCTGTTGCCGTAGATCGAGCCCTTGTTGCCGACCTGAAGCTCACCGCCGGCATCCAACTTGTCCCAGTTGTTGTCCGGTTTGGCGCTTGTCAACGTGTTGTCGTCCGCGCCGGTGAAGAACCTGATCACCTGGCCGGCCTTGGGCAGCCGCACCATCTGGGTCTGCGCCGGGATGACCGTGCCGTCGCGCAACCGCACGGCGACCATGTAGAAGTAGGCCTCGCCGAACTGGGTCGACGAGTTCGCCGGGGTGGGCGTCGCGTGGGTGTCCGAGTACGTGGTGCGGCCCGGTCGAATCGGGGCGACCAGGGTGGACGCGTTCGGCATGAAGTTCTGTGTCTTGCTGGAGTGCACCTGGTACTCGACCAGGTCGTCATCCGGCGACGACGAGGGGTCGGTGTAGGACGACCAGGACAGGTCGGCGCCGGTGGCCCGGACGGTGGTCACCGGATTCAGCGCGACCCCGGGCTTGCCCCAGGTCAGCACCAGCTTCGGGCCGTGGTCGTCCTCACCACCGTAGGAGAAGTCGCCGGACTCGTACCGTGGGCCGCCGTTCTTGTTGGTCTCGTCCTTGCCCTTGAGCATGAAGCCGTAGTTCGTCGCGGGATTGTCCAGCCAGCCCTGCACGATCGAGCGGACGCTGTAGCTGTGCCAGGCGTTGGTCTGGTTCAGTGGCTTGGTCACCTCGGCCCGCTTGACCAGCCGCACCGCGTCGGCCACGACCTTCTTGTTGGCCACGTCGCCGAGCACCACCTTGTGCGTGGTGCCCGCCTTGAAACCGTAGGTGCCGATCGACACCCAGTTCTGACTGCCGGAGCCGGTGGTCTGGTTGACCGTCTTGACCACCGAACCGCCGTCGTGGAACACGGTGTAGGGCGCGTTCGTGGCCCGGTCCGAGCCCGGCACGTAGTGCACGTACACCTCGTACTGGCCGTCCTCGGTCAGGCGCGGCACCCAGGTGAACGTCTGACCGGTGGACGCGTCGGCGTTGTACCGGTACGCGCCGTTGTTCGCCAGGCTGCGGTCGGTGGCCGTGGCACCCACCCACTCACCGCTCGCGGACACCTTTGCGGTCTCCGCCTCGTCGACCTGCTCCCGGTTCTCCCCGACTTCGGCGAACTTGGCGCTCATGCTGCTCCACGTCGCGGTGGTCTCGTTCCACGCCGCGGTCACCCGACGCGCCTCGAACGCGATCGCGCTGTCGTCGGCGCCACCGTGGGTCTGGTCGAAATACATCTGCAGCTGCGCCGAGTCCAGCACGGTGTTGGCCGGCACCTTGGACAGGTCGAACTTGGTGAGCGAGCGGAACGTGCCCCCGGTGGAGGCGCCGGCGGACAGCTTCCAGGTGCTGTCGAAGTTCTCCGTCGGACCGCCGGAGGCGAGCATCACGTCCTGGGCCTGGTTCAACGTGGGTTGGACCTTGATCGTCGGATCGATCACCACCGGGTACTTACGGGCGGGGTCGCGCAGCCAGGCGTCGTCCGCGCTGACCGTCACCACCGTGCGACCGTCCTGCTGGCTGACCCGCTGGCTGACCTGGTAGCTCATCGCCTTGCCGACCACCGACGCCTGGTCGTCGGCACTGTCGTACATGTACGGCCGAGGCATCGTGAAAAGCGCCGGACCCTGCCAGTCGGTGGCGAAGAACGACAGCGAGCCGTCGGCCTCCGGCACCGCGCGGACCGAGTCCACGTCCAGCGTGAACGTGTACGTGGCCGGCCCGCTCGGCGCGGCGGCCAGCACGATCTGCTCCTTGATCGCCGACGGGGTCACCTCGTAGACCAGGTCGGCGCCGCCGAGCGCGCCCGGGTAGGTGACCCGGGAACCCTTGGCGGTCGGGCGCAGGGCCTGCGGGCCGCCGGCGAGCCCGAGGGTCAACCCGTAATCCCCCATCGAGTACGACAGCACGCGGTCACTGCGGTCGCCGAACCTGCCGGCGAACGTGTTGCGGGTGGCGGCGAAGGGGTAGCCAGAGCTGTCCCCGGCGGACACGGTCGACTGGATGTCCTGCCAGCGGCCCTTGCCGTCGCGGTAGTGGACCGGCTCGCGGCTGGCCTCCGCCTGCATCCGTCCGTCGGCCAGCAGGTAGACCTTGGTGCTCGCGGTGCGGCGGTCGACCAGCTCCCGGACCCGGCGTGCCGGCGGTATCGCCTCGGCGGGTGTCGGCTGGGCCACCGAGGGCAGGACCTTCGCCGGACCCGGTGGGGTGTCCGGCACGTCCCGGCCCTGCGGCGTCGGCGGGCGCAAGACCGTGCCCGCCCGGGGTGCCGACTCGGCGCCACCTGCCGGCCGCGCGTACGCGGGGCTGCCCGAGACCACCAGCACGACGCCGACCAGGACCGCAATTAGGCGGCGTCCATTACCGACAATGCTCATTTGTTTTCCTTCACGCGATGCCGACAACGAAGACACAATTGCCCACGGCACTTGACGTGCCGGTCACACTGCCGCGAAGAAGGAATCGGACGCGCAGAAACAGCGCCGGACACCGCGACGAGGCTCAGAGAATGAGTCAGATCAGCGCCCCCCGTGGGTGCCGCAGTGAACCTAGCAAGCCATGATTGACCATGGCAACTATTGACCTGAGGCAATTTTTGCGATCGCTGCTTTTCCCCCGAGACCGGATATGCCGGCCAGAAACACATCGATGGGGCGGCATCATCAGATGCCGCCCCATCGATCAGTACTCACCACCGCCGCAGCGGCGGTGCCGTTCAGCCGCGCAGCGGCCGGCCCACCTCGTGCAGGTGACCGAGCGCCTGCCGGTACGACTCGATCAGCCCGGTCTCGGCGTACGGGATGCCCTGCTCGGCGCAGTAGGCGCGCACGATCGGCTGAGCCCGCCGCAGGTTGGCGCGGGGCATGTTCGGGAAGAGGTGGTGCTCGATCTGGTAGTTGAGCCCGCCCAGCGTGGTGTCCACCAGTCGACTGCCCCGCACGTTGCGGGAGGTCAGCACCTGCTTACGCAGGAAGTCCAGGTCGTCCTCGGCGGTCGGCATCGGCATGCCCTTGTGGTTCGGTGCGAACGCGCAGCCCATGTAGAGGCCCCACAGCGCCTGGTGCACGACGGCGAAGAGCAGCGCCTTGACCGGCGACATGACCGCCAACAGCAGCGCCACGTAGCCGACGGTGTGCGCGACGAGCAGCGCGGCCTCGACCGCCCGGTGCCGCATCGGGACGGCGTACTTGCCGTCCTCCCGGCCGACGATCGCCCGGATGCTCGCCACGTGCAGGCTCAGACCCTCCAGCAGGAGCATCGGGAAGAAGAAGTACGCCTGCCGCTGCGCCATCCAACGGCCGAACCCGCGGGTCTCCAGCGCCTGCTCGTGCGTCCACACCAGGGCGCCCGCGCCGACGTCCGGGTCCTCGTCCTCGTGGTTCGGGTTGGCGTGGTGCCGGTTGTGCTTGTCGACCCACCAGCCGTAGCTGATCCCCACCGCCACGTTGCCGGCGAACATCCCCACCAACTCGCTGGCGCCCCGGCGTCGGAACATCTGCCGGTGACCGGCGTCGTGCCCGAGGAACGCGACCTGGGTGGTGGCCACCGCCATCAGTGCCGCGAGCGGCAGCTGCCACCAGGAGTCGCCGAGCAGGAACACGGCGATCCAGCCGGCCACGAAGGCGCCGAGGGTGAGCGTGATGCGGGCGACGTACCAACCGGGGCGTCGCTCCAGCAGGCCCGCCTGGCTGATCCGCCGGGACAACTGTGCGTAGTCACTGCCTCGCCGTCGTACCGGCGGTTCCGCCACCGCTCCGAGCGCCATTGCTGCTCCCGATCCGCTTGTGCCTGAACCAGGACGGTTCGGGCTTATCGTCAAGTCTCCCGTCCGCGGTAGCGCTGAGAAAACCTGGCAACCCCCGAATCGGGGGTAGGGCGGGCACTACCCCCGATGGCGTGACTCAGCCCAGCCGGGCCACCGTGGCCCGCAACCGAGCCAGGTCACGCCGCCGCCGCTCGTAGGTCGCGGCCAGCCCGACCAGCGCCAGCCCGCCCACACCGAGGTAGATCCACCGGGGAAGCAGGTCCCAGCCCCGGGCCACCTCGTGCAGGGCCAACAGCGCCAGCACTCCCCCACCGAGCAGCACCGGCGCCTGCCACCGGCGGCTGGCGCCGGCCAGCACCGCGCCCAGGGCCGCCGCGCCGAGGAACAGTCGCCGCCACGGCTGCGGGTCCGCCCCGGCCAGCACCGACACGAGGCTCGGGAGCAGCGCCGCGACCAGCCCCGGGCCGAGGGCCGGCCAACTGGTCAGGCCCGGCCGGGTGCGCAGCGCCAGCAGACCAGCGCCGAGGGCGAGCGCCGAGGCCGGCAGGGTGTACGCCTCCAGCACGGTCACGCCGCCGGCGGACAGCAGCACCCACGCACCGAGCAACTCGCTGCCGGCGGCGATGCCGGCGAACACCCACCGCCGACCGGCCGGCTCACCCCGTCGCAGCAGCCGCAGCGCGACGGCCACGCCCCAGAGCACACAGACGGTGGCGAGGTGCCGCGCCACCTCGACGACGAGCACCGCCGCCACCAGCGCCACCGCCTGCGCGGCAGCGTCCAGCACCCGCCCGACCCGGTCTCGCGGCGAGGCCACCGCGGCGACGGCCAGCACGAGCGCGGCCACCCCCAGCAGCGGGTACGCCGCCGCCCGCAGCGGCAGCCCTCCGGCGAGCGGGGCGGTCACCGCCAGCGCCGACGCCGCCCCCACCGCGGCCAGGCACCCCGCGACCCGCACCTCGACCACGCGCGCCCCGACGGCGACGACGACCGCCGCCACCAGCAGCACCCCCTGCGCGGCGAGCGTCCCGGCCGGGGTGGCCAGCAGCCCCGCCACACCGGACGTGGTCAGCACCACCCCCACCGGTACGACGACAGGTGCGCCCGCCGGCCGCGCGGCAAGTGCCGCGAGCAGCAGCGCGGCCATTCCGACGAACAGCACAGCCGCCGGCAGCACCGGCCACGGCGTGCCGATCGCGAGGAGCAGCACCGGCAGGGCGGCCGCGACGAACGGCAGCGCGAGCAGCACGCGTGGGCGGATCCCCCGACCGGCCAGCACGACGGCCGCCCCCAGCACGGCCAGCGCCAACCCGCGAGGGAGCGCCATCGGGTCGGTGACGATCGTGGGCACGCCCGACCACACCCGCTCCCGACTGCCGTACGGCGACCCGAGCGCGGTCAACACCGTTGGCAGGGCCGCCAGGACCGTGACCACCGCCAGCAGGCCCCCCGCCGCCAGCAGCACGGCCCGCCGGACCGGTTCCTTCTCGCCGGCCGCCGGCCGCTCCCACCGGGCGACGAGCGCGACACCGAGCGCCGCCAGCGCGGCGTACAGCGGCAGTGGCTCGTTGCCCGCCACGACCAGCGGCGTGAGTCCGGGCACGGTCACCGCGACCACGGCGCCGGTCACCGCGTACCCGGTCAGCTCCACCCGGTGGCGACGCGCCGCGAGCACCGCGACCAGCGACAGCCCGGCGGCGACAAGGGCCAGCCGCGCCTGCCACCAGGGGGGCGCACCCGCGGCGAACAGCGCCACCGTGGCGACCCCGGGCAGCGCGAGCTGCGCGACCAGCAGCCCCACGCCGGCCACCTGCCGGTACGGCCCGGCGCCCCGTCGTACGGCGAGTGTCAGCCCGACCACGACGACGCTGCCGAGCGCCACCAGAGCACCGGTCGGGGTGGCCAGCGCGACGAGCAACCCGTGCCCGAGCAGGACGGCGGCACCGAGCGCGCTGGTGCGCAGCGAGGCGGCGCGTGCCGCCGGGCGGGCCAGCACGGCGACCAGCAGGGCGACCCCGCCGACCAGGTCGACGGCCACCACCGCCGGCCAGGGGGCCGCCCAGCCGGTGGGCACGGCGAGCAGCACCGCCACCGCGCCGGCCGGGGCGAGCACCGCTCGCGCCCTCCCGGGCAGCAGCAGGACCGTCGCGCCGAGCACCAACGCGACGGCGGGTGCGAGCTGCCAACCCCAGTCCAGGTCCGGCCCCGTCCCGGCCCCGCGCCACGGCGGCAGCGAGCGGCTCACGGCCGCGACCGCGAGCACGGCGGTGATCAGCGCGGCCACCTGCGCCGTGCCGGCCGCGACCAGCAGCGCACCGGCGCGCGGGCCGGTCCGCCAACCCCCGGCACCCGGCAGCAGCCGCACCGCACCGGCCAGCACGAGGGCCACCGTCGCCGCCGCGATCAGCAGCAGTGCCGGCCGCAGCTCGGCCACCGGGCGCAGCAGCGCGGCGGCGAGCACCGGCACCAGCACAGCGCCGGCCACCGCCCGCAGCGCCGGTCCGCCGACCAACCAGGCCGCACCGAGCCCGGTCAGCGCGACAAGCAACAGCGGCAACCCGGCCAGCAGCGGCGAATCCGCCGCCCGTCCGAGGACCAGCGGCACCAGGGCGCAACTCGCGGCGCCGACGAGCGCGGCCACGTGCCCGACCGCCGCCGACACCCGGCCGACCAGCACCGCCACACCGTCCCGGCCGCGCAGCGCGACAAGCACGCCCAGGTCCAGCAGCGCCACGGCGAGCAGGACCAGCGCCCATCCGGCCGCACCCGGTTCGACCGCGACGGCGAGCAGCGGCAGCACCGGCTGGGCGGCCAGCAGGGCGGCGAACCACGGCCCGGTCAACCCGCTCCACCTGCCGTACGCCACGGCGACCGCCGCGCTGGCCCCCCCGACCAGCGCGGCGTACCGGCTGCCCGGCCAGCCGGCCACCCCGGCCAGGTCCACCGACCAGGCCGCGTAACCGTCGAGCACCACCAGCAGCAACCCGACCGCGGCGAACGTCTCCGCCGTGCCGCGCAGCCCTCGACGGACCGCCAGCAGCGGTACGGCCAGCAGCAGCGCGGTGAACGCGGTCAGGATCGACGCCCGCCCACCGACGCCCACCGACGCCCAGGCCACCGCGGTGAACACCACCGCCGCGGTGCCCAACAGCAGTCCACCGAGGACGAAGAGCAGACCCTGGATCGTCCGGCTGGACGTCTCCGCAGCACCCGGTGCCGCATGCTCCGCAGCACCGGGGCCGCCGGTCGGCACCGGCCCGACGACAGGCGTCGGGCTCGGCACCACCGGAACAGCCAACCCCGCGCGGACGACCGCCGCCAGCTCGGCCCGCCGCCGCGACAGCACCGAGAGGCGTCCAGCAAGCTCGGTGTACGCACGGCGGGCGCGCTCCACCTCCGGCTCGAGCTGGGCGACCTCTCGGCCCAGCCGGAACACCTCGGCGGCGACCGGATCGGGTGCGCGCCGGCAGCCGGTGCAGCCGGTGCTCAGGCCGGCCGGGGCAGCGCAGGCCGGGCAGGGATAGCGGGTGTCATCCACCCGGTCATCATCGGGAGCAGACCGGGGCGCGGCCCAGAGTCCGCGTACTCAGGGTCGGGTGTGTTCGAAGACCCAGGTCGCGTACGCGGGATCACCGCTGTCCACCCTGGACACCAGGATCTCCGGCACCTCGTACGGATGGCTGACCCGGATCTGATCCACCAACGCGGCCAGCCGGTCCGGTGCGGTCTTGAACTGCACCGACCACTCGGAACTGGTCTCCACTCCGGACCGCCACCAGTAGGTGCTGTCCACCTGACCGCCCACCTGTGCACAGGCGGCCAGCCGACCGGCAACGGCCGCGGCCGCCAGCACGTCGGCGACCGAACGCGCATCCACCACCGTCGTCACCACGCAGATCTGATCCACGCCCGCACCCTACGCGGCGCCACCCCGTCGAGCCGGCTTTTCGCTCCCGACCGCGAGGCCGCGCGGCGCACGCTCATCGATTGGCCGCGATCCAGGCGTCGATCCGTGCCCACCAGTCGAACAGCCAGTCGATGCGTTGCTGCCGTCCGACCGGCACGTCCTCCGGCGGCACCGACCAGAACCGCATCACGATCTGCTTGTCCATCGGCAGTTCCCGCCACACGTCGGCGACGGTGAGCATCCGGTCCAGTCCGGTGTGGGCGACGAAGATGACCCCGGCGTCCGGGGCGGCGTCCAGCGCGGCGAGCATCCCGCCGGGCTGCGGGGCGAGGACGTGGCGCATCCGCTCGGCGCGCAGGGCCATCCGTTCCAGGCCGAGGGAGCGCAGCCGGGCGATGGCGCGCAGCCGCCGTTTGGGGGTGAAGTTACCGCCCTCGGGGAAGATGACGAACGCGTCGTTGTCGTCCAGGCCCGCGGCCAGGTGCCCGACCTGGCGTACCGTCTCCTCGCCGCGCTCCGGCGTCGGCGCGATGAAGCGGTTGGGCAGCCGGTTGAGCAGCACGTCGATCGCCGGGTCCCACTGGAGGCTGTCCTTCAGGACGATGCGTGGCTCCCGCTTGAACCAGTTGACCAGGCCGTGGATCAGGATGAACGAGTCACCCGGCCCGGCGTGCCGGCAGAGCACCAGCTCCGGCCGGCCGGGCAGCGCGGTGTCCGGGTCGGTGCCCACCACGTCGATGCGCAACCGCAGGGTCCAGCGGGCCTGCCAGAACAGCACCCGCAGGAACCAGCCGGCCAGCACGTAGTGCGCACGCTGGAAGGCCGGGGACCGGACCCGCAAGCCGAAGCCGGAGACCACCCAGAGCACGAAGAGCGCGAGCAGCGCGGCAGCGTTCCAGACCAGGTACACGCAGCCGATCCAGAGCAGCCGCAGTGGGCGCAGGCGACCCGGGACCAGCGGCGACGCGGCTGCGGCGAGGAGCGCCCAGACCGGCAACGTGGTGACCACGACGAAGGCGAGCACCACCACGGCGGGGGCGAACAGCAACCGGCGTAGCCACCTGGGGGGCAACGGCATCACCGCTCCAGGTGGGTGGCGAGGTAACGCCGGGAGGCGGTGTACGCCCGGCTGATCCGCCGCCCCACCGCCGCCATGTCCCGGTACGCCCACGGGGTGTCGTCTCGTGGGTTCAGCCCTCCGGTGGGCAGGACGTGCACCTCCACCCCCTCGGGCAGCGCGGCCATCTCGCGGAAGAAGCGGTGCCGGCGGGAGATCTCGAAGGCGACCTGCGCGATCTCCCACGGCCGTCGGGGCGGCGTCAGCTCGCGTTCGATCCGACCCACCTGGAGGACGTAGATCCGGCGCGCGCCGACGGCCACCGCCTCGCCGATCGGGATGGAGTTGACGATGCCACCGTCGACGTAGTGCGCGCCGTCGATCTCCATGGGCGGGAGCAGGCCCGGCACCGAGGCCGAGGCCATCACCGCCGGCACGACCGGACCGGTGTCGAACCAGTGCTCGGCGGCCCGCTCGATGTGCGCGGCGCAGCAGCGGAACGGGACCCGCAGATCGGCGAAGGTGGTGTCCACGCCCAGCTCGGTTTCGAGCAGGCGGCGCAGCGGCCGGGGCGAGTGCAGGTGGGTGCGGGCGGCGAAGCGACGCAACTGCCGGGCGACCGAGTCGCCGTACACCTCGCTCGCCTCCGGCGAGGCCCACAGCCGGACCAGCCGGTCGGTCACCGCCTCCGACGGGTCGGCGGCGACGAGCGCCCCGTTCACCGCGCCGATCGAGGTGCCGAGCACCATGTCGGGCTGGATGCCGGCGCGGAACAGCGCGCGCAGCATGCCCACCTCGACCGCGCCGAGCACTCCCCCGCCGCCGAGCACGAACGCCACAGGTCCCGCCGCCATGCCCCTCATCCTGGCACGGGTCCGCAGCCGACCGGCCAGCCGCCGTCGCCGGACGGTCGGCGCACGCCAGACACCGCCCGGCGACCGGAGCCGGTGACGGCGTTGACAGGCCGAACGCATTCGCGCAACCTGATACCGCTCCCACCCCTGAGGCAGGTGCGATCCGTGAAGGCAGCGCTGCATCCGGGCCGATTGCTGGCTCGCAGATACCGACTTCTGGACCAGATCGGCGCCGGTGGCATGTCCGTGATCTGGCGTGCCCGCGACGAGGTGCTGGACCGGGTCGTCGCGCTCAAGGTGCTCGCTCCCTCGCTGGCCGCCGACGCGCGATTCCGCGGCATGGTGCGCGAGGAGGCCCGCGCTGCCGCCCAGTTGGTACACCCACACGTGACCTCGGTGCACGACTACGGGGAGACGGTCGCCCCGGACGGCTCGATCACCTCGTTCGTGGTGATGGAGCTGCTCAACGGCGAGGAGTTGGAGCTGCGGCTCACCGAGGGGCCGTTGCCGTGGGCCGAGGCGGTCCAGGTGGGCGCGCAGGTCGCGGACGCGCTGGCCGCCGCGCACCGACTCGGCATCGTGCACCGCGACATCACTCCGGCCAACGTGATGATGACCGGTTCGGGGGTCAAGGTCCTCGACTTCGGCATCGCCACCCGGATCGGCGCGCCCGACGAGGACGAGGACGGCGGCACCTTCGGCACTCCGGCGTACGTCGCTCCGGAACGGCTCGACGGCGCACCGGCCCAGCCGTCCACCGACGTGTACTCACTCGGCGTCCTGCTGCACGAGGCACTCACCGGCCGGGTCCCGTACCCGGCGGAGACCTGGGAGCAGCTCAGCGCCGCGCTGGCCAACGGTCCGGCGCCGACCCTCGCCGAGCTGCCGGACCTGCCTCCGGCGGTGACCCGGATCTGCCTGCGCAGCCTCGCCCGCAACCCGGCGGACCGGCCGACCGCCCGCCAGGTCGCCACCACGCTTCGCGAACAGCTCGTGCCGGCCGACCCGCCACCCACGACCGTCCCGGTGCCCGCTCAGCCCCTGCCGTCGCAGGCGGTAACCGTCGCGGCGGCCCCCGGAGAGACGGCCGCCGGCGGAACAGCCGCCGCCGGCGGAACGGCCGTCGTCGGGACCGACGCGGGCGAGACCGACGCGGGGTCGCGGTGGTCGCGACGGCGACTGGCGCTGCTGCTGGTGCCCGTGGTCCTGGTGGTCGCGGCGGTGCTGATCGGCGTGGCCCTGCGGCCCGACCAGCAGCCCACCCGGCAGGCGCAACCCTCGGCCGGTCCGGTGACGACTCCGACGACCGCCCCGCCGACCTCCGCGCCGCCCGAGCCGACGACGGCACCGCCGGCCGGGCCGAGGACCACGTCGCCCCGCTCCGATCCGGGCACCCTCGTGGAGGCCGCCAACCGGGTCGACGAGCTGATCACGGCGGGGCTGAGCGCCGGGGAGATCCGCAGCGACGTCGGCCTCGACCTGCGCAACGAGCTGCGCAACCTGACCGCCGCGGTCAGCTCCGGCCGCGACGAGCTGGCACCACCGGTGGCCCGGCTGCGCAACAAGGTCGCGGTCCGCCTCGGTGAGGGTGGCATCAGTCCGGCGTACGCGCAGCAACTCGACGTCGCCGTCGCGGAGCTGGGCATGGCCCGGGTCTGACCGCACGGTGACGCCCCGGCGGGCAGGGTCAGCGGGCCGACACGTGGGCCGACTCGCGCACGTCGTGGCCGCCGGCGGCGAAGCGCCGGTAGATCTCCGCGTACCCGTACGCCATCCGCTCGACCGAGAAGTTCCGCGCGACGTGCGCCACGCAGTCCTCCGGGTCGAGTTGCTCCGCCGCGCGCAGGGCCGCGGGCAGCTCGTCCGCGTGCGCGCAGGCCAGCCCGGTCACCCCGGGCCGGACCAGCTCCGGCACCGCACCCCGGTTGAGCGCGACCACGGGTGTCCCGGTCGCCATCGCCTCCAACATGACCATGCCGAACGGCTCGTCCCACTGGATTGGCATGATCAGGCAACGGGCGTCGACGAGCATCCGCAGCGTCGCCGCGCGATCGGCGTTGAGGACGACTGTCACGTTCTCGTCGACGAGCGGGGCGACGACCTGCTCGTAGTAGCGGCGCTCGGCCGGCTCGTTGCACTTGCCGGCGAGCAGCAGGGGCAACCCCGCCTCCCGGCAGGCCCGGATGGCGACGTCGGGACCCTTGTCCGGGCTGAACCGGGCCAACCACAGCACCGGCCCTCGGCCGGGCACGGTCTTACGCGGGAAGCCGCGGATGTCCAGCGCGTTGTGCACCGTGCCGGCCCAGGGCAGGCTCGGATTCAGCCGACGCTGGGCGTGCGAGATCGCCACCAGGGCGACACCCGAGTCGATCTCGTCGAGCACATCGCCGTACTCCCCCACGGGGTTGCCGTGCACGGTCGCGACCGTCGGCACGGCCCGGCGGCCGGCGATCAACGGACCGATCGTGGTGTGGTCGTGGATCACGTCGAAGTCGGCCGCCGTGATCAGCCGGTTGACCCGGGCCAGGTGGGCCAGTTCGGGCAGTGACTCGCCAAGCCGCTCGTACTGGACATCGGGCACGGTCGAGACGAAGCCGTCGGCATCGGTGCCGTGGTGGCTGCCGGCGCCGAACAGGGTCACCGCGTGTCCGTGACCGCTCAACGCGTCCACCAGTGCGGCGACGACCTGCTCAAGGCCGCCGTAACCGGGCGGCGGCACGGACAACCACGGCGGAACCACCATCGCGATGCGCAGCGACCGCTCCGGAGGGCGGCCCGCGGGCGGGTGGGTCACGGCCACGAGTCCTCCCCGTTGATCCCCGGTACGGCGTGACCGCCGACCGGCGTGGTCGGCGGCGGGTTCCCGGTGGCGTCCCGGGTAAACCGGACAAGGCGGACGCTCACCCGCCGACCAGGAGTTGGTCGTGCACCACCCGCACTCCCGGCGCGCTCCACGCGACCCGCTGGACCTGGTCACGTTCCCACCAGGAGCGGACCACCCCGGCGAGGACCAGCGTGTCGCCGTCCACCTCGACGGTCACCCGATCGCCACCGATCGTGCGGGCCAGCGCCCGCTGGACGTCCCGACGCAGTCGGTCAGCGACCGGCGGGGCCGGCGGCCGTACCTCGATCAGGTTGGTGATCCCCCGTACGCCGTCGAGCCGGCGCACCTCCCCCTCGGCGGCCCGCCGCTGCCACCCGAACTCGACCTCGCCACGCAGCATCAGCCAGCCGTTGGCCACCGTCACGTCGAGCCGTTCGGCGGGCACGAAGCTGTCCCACTCCAGAGCCCGGGAGGCGGCGATGGCGACCTCGGCGTCGGTACGCCCCGGCGTACCGGGCAGCCGCACCTCGATCTCGTCGGCCACCGCCCGTACGCCACGGACCCGCTGGGCACATCGGGTCGCGGCCCAACCGCGGGCGGCACCGTCCACGTACCCGGTCAGGGTGACCACGCCCTGGTCGACGGTCACACCGATCTCGTTCGGTTGCAGTTGGGCGTCCCAGGCCAGCTCCGCCAGGACGTCGCGTTGGATCCGCTGGTCGTCGCGGACGTCCACCACCTCGGTCATGGCACCCACCCCCGGTTTCGGTCGCCGAGACTCGCGCACCGAAATCTGCCGGGCACACGGGTGACGGCGGCTCACCCGATCCGGGTGAACCGCCGTCCTGGCCGAAAAAGCGCGGCGGGTGACGGAGCCGACCCCCTCGGCCCCGCCACCCGCCGCCGGAGGGAGGAAGCAGGTTCAGATATCTGTCAGTTCGTCTCGGCGAGCGTCACGGACACCGACTTCTCGGCGCCGTTCCGCTTGAACTGCACCTCGACCCGGTCGCCGACCTTGCCGGCCTGGACCGCGCCGACCAGGTCGTCCGAGTCGTTGACCGGCTTGTCGCCGAACCGGGTGACGACGTCGCCGCGCTGGAGGCCGGCCTTCTCGGCCGGGCTGCCCGGGGTGATCGACGCGACCAGCGCGCCGCCGCCCTCGGCCTGGTTGACGCCCACTCCGAGCGACGGGTGGCTGACCTTCTCGCCGCGCTGGAGCTTGCCGGCGACGTCCTTCGCCTTGTTGCTGGGGATGGCGAACCCGACCCCGATGTTGCCGGTGCTCTGCCCGGAGGTCGCGATGGCGGTGTTGACGCCGATCACCTCACCCCGGGTGTTGACGAGCGCGCCGCCGGAGTTGCCCGGGTTGATCGGCGCGTCGGTCTGGAGCAGACCGGAGATCGAGCTGACGGGCTGGCTCTGCTGGGTCGGGTCCTGCTGCTGGCCCTCGCCGGCCCGGATGGTGCGGTCCCGGGCGCTGAGGATGCCCGAGGTCACCGAGCCTTGCAGGCCGAGCGGGCTGCCCAGGGCGAGCACCTGGTCGCCGACCTGCATGGCGTCGCTGTCGCCGAACTTGGCCGGCTTGAGGTCGGCGACCCCGTCGGCCTTGACCACGGCCAGGTCGGTCTTCGGGTCGGTGCCAATGATCTTCGCCGGTGCCTTCTTGCCGTCGGCGAAGACCACCTCGACGGTGTCACCGCTGGCCGAGGCGACCACGTGGTTGTTGGTCAGCACGTAGCCGTCGGTGGTGAGCACCACGCCGGAGCCCTCGCCGCTGCCGGTGGTGATCGAGACGACGCTGTCCTGTACGGACGCGGCGATCTTCGGCAGGTCGGCGCTGTTGAGCACCGGTGCCGCGGTGTAGGTGCGGGTGACGCCACCGCCGTCGCCGTCGAGCGCGAGGGCGAGCGCCCCACCGGCCACGCCGGAGCCGAGCATCAGCGCGAACACCGCGACGCCGGCGCCGGCGAACTTGGCGATCCGGCCGGGCCGGGGACCGCTGCCGGGCGGCGCGACCTGCGGACCCCACGGCGGGACCGGCTGACCCGGGTGCTGGGCGTGCTGCCCGGGGTGCTGCTGGTGCGGGGCGTGCTGCTGCTGGTGCGGCGGGTACGCCATGCCCGGCTGTCCCCCACCGGCCCAGCCGGACTGCTGGCCGGCGTACCAGGGGGCACCGGGGTACCGGCCGGCGTTCGGCTGCGGGTAGCCGGACTGGCCGGGCGTGGGATAGCCGGACTGGCCGGGTGCCGGGTAGCCGGAGACCGGGTACGGCGGCGCGGATCCAGCGGTGGCCGGCGGCTCGTATCCGGTCGGCTGCGCGGGGGTCGGCTGCGCGGCGGTCGGCGGCTCGTACCCGGTCGGCTGCGTGCTGGCCGGCTGCGCGCCGTAGGCGGCGGGTGCGGCCTCGGTGACGGCGGTGGTCGAGGTGTCGCTCGTGGTCGGCGCGTCACCGGCGGCCTGCGCGTCACCCGTGGTCGAAACGACCTGGATGGGAGTGGTCGGGGAGTCGGACTGCGCGCGCTCGTCGCGTGGCAGCTCGGCGGTGGGGTGCGACGGCTCGGCGTCGGTGGGGGCCGGCCGGCGCTGCGGGTCGGACTCGTACTCGGTCATGGCACTACCTTCTCCCTTGGCACTGCAATCAACCTGGAACCGTCCTGGAAGTTGGCTGAAAGTCACTCGCCGACGTCGTCGACCTGCGGCAGCAGCGGCAACCGGACCCGGAAGGTGGCCCCGCCGCCGGGTGTCTCGACCGCCTCGACCGAGCCGCCGTGCGCGGCGACGAGCGCTGCCACGATCGCCAGGCCGAGGCCGGTGCCGGTGTTGCCGTCGGCCCGCCGGGTGCGTGCCGCGTCGGCCCGGTAGAACCGCTCGAAGACCCGTTCTGCCTGCTCCGGCGAGAGGCCCGGACCGCTGTCGGCCACCTCGATGACGGCCTGGCCTCCCGGCTCGGCCCGCAACCGCACCCGGATCTCGGCGTCCGGCGGGGTGTGGGTGAGCGCGTTGGTGACCAGGTTGCCGATCACCTGACGCAACCGCGGGTCGTCGGCGGAGACGACGAGCGGACCCGATCCGGGGGCGATCTCCAACTCGATCCGGCGGTCCGGGGCGATCACCCGGGCGGCCTGTACGGCGTCGGAGGCGAGCACCGGCAGTTCCACCGGACTCAGCGCGAGTGGCCGTTCCCGGTCCAGCCGGGCGAGCAGCAGCAGGTCCTCCACCAGCAGCCCCATCCGGGCCGCCTCGTCCTCGATGCGGCGCAGCAGGCCGGCGGTCTGCTCCGGCTCCCGGGCCGCGCCCTGGCGATACAGCTCGGCGAAACCACGGATGGTGGTCAGCGGGGTCCGTAGTTCGTGCGAGGCGTCCGCGACGAAGCGTCGCATCCGCTCCTCGGAGCGGATGGCCCGCGCCTCGGATGCCTGAGCGGCGTAGGCGGCGTCCCGCGCGGAGCTCTCCGCCGAACGCGCCGACGCCTCCGAGGCGGCTCGGGCGGTGAACGCCGCCTCGATCTGGGTGAGCATCGCGTTCAACGCGCGGGAGAGGCGGCCCAGTTCGGAGGTGGGCTCGGCCTGCCCCTCCTCCGGGTCGGGCACGCGCCGGGTCAGGTCGCCGCCGGCGATGGCGGCGGCCGTTCGTTCGATCTCCACGAGCGGTTTGAGGCTGGTCCGGACGATCGCCGCGCCCACCGAGGCCAGCATGATCAGCACCGACCCGCCGACCAGCAGGTCGATCCAGACCAGCCGCTTCACCGCCAGGTCGACGTCGGTGAGGTGCTGACCGATGGCCAGGGGCTGACCGTTGGGCAACTGGGTGTAGAGCATCCGCCAGCGCACCTTGCTGTCCCGGGCCCGGACGGTGAAGGGTTTGCCCTCCAGCTTCTCGAAGCCGGCGGCGTCCGACGGGAACGGTGGCAGGTCGCCCAGCACGAAACGCTTGTTGTCGTAGACCAGGTCCCGGCCGTTGCTCGAGTTGATGGCCACCACCAGGTAGTCGGTCGGGAAACCCACACCCACACTGCCCTGCTGGGCGGCGACGACCTCGTCGAGGCTGCGTGCCGAGCCACTCAACTCGCTGTCGACCTGGGTGACCAGGTAACTGCGCAGGAAGACAGTGGTCAGCGAACTGATCACCAGCAGCGCGGCGGCGACGAGCAGCAGCACCGCGGTCACCAGCTTGACTCGCAGCGGTACGCCCCGCAGCCGTCCCTTCGCCTGCTGGACCGCGTTCACGCCGCCGGCTTGCGCAGCACGTACCCGACGCCACGCAGCGTGTGGATCAACCGGGGTTGGGTGGTGTCGACCTTGCGTCGCAGGTAGGAGATGTAGGACTCGACGATGTTGTCGTCACCGCGGAAGTCGTAGTTCCAGACGTGGTCGAGGATCTGCGCCTTGGACAGCACCCGGTTGGCGTTGAGCATCAGGTAGCGCAGCAGCTTGAACTCGGTCGGCGACAGCTGCACGCGCTGGCCGGCCCGGTGCACCTCGTGGGTCTCCTCGTCCAGCTCCAGGTCGGCGAAGGTGAGCCGGGAGGGCGCCTGCCCGCCGGTCGTGGTGCGGCGCAGCACGGCCCGGATCCGGGCGGTCAACTCCTCCAGGCTGAACGGCTTGGTGACGTAGTCGTCACCACCCAGGGTCAGCCCACGGATCTTGTCGTCGGTGGCGTCCCGGGCGGTCAGGAAGACCACCGGGGTACGCGTGCCGCCCTCGCGGAGCATCCGGATGACCTCGAAGCCGTCCAGGTCCGGCAGCATCACGTCGAGCACCACCAGGTCGGGCCGGTGGTCCTTGGCGGCGTTGAGCGCCGCGCTCCCACTGGTCGCGGTGGCCACGTCGAACCCCGCGAAGCGAAGGCTCGCGGAGAGCAGTTCGAGGATGTTGGGGTCGTCCTCGACGACGAGAAGTCGCGCCTCGGTCTGGGTAGCGGGCATGCGCCCATCATCGGTGACATCACTGCGCCAGCGCTGGACACTTCCTGCAAAAAACCTGTGAGTCACCGCCGTACGGCGACTCCGGTCAGCGCCGTTCGGCGACTCGGGTCAACGCCGTTCGGCGACTCGGGTCAACGCAGCAGGCGGCGCAGCCCGTCCAGGGCGCCGTCGAGCAGCCGGATCGCGGTGCGCAGCTGGGTGTCGCTGAACTGCCGGGCGCGCGTCAACCGGCCCACCTCGGCGCTGAACGCGAGCAGCCGCTTGTCGAGCTCGTCGAGCAGCTCCGCCTGCGGCCCGACGGTCGACGCCGGCCGGGGCGGCGGCGCCGGCGCGTCCCACCGGGTGCGTCGGGTCTGCCGGGTGGCCTCGCTCAGCTCCCGCTTGAGGTCGCGAACCGAGCCTCGTACCTCGCTGCGGATCTCACCGGCCAGGGTGGAGAGGTCGGCCACCGAGGCCGCGATGTCCGCCTCGAGGGCTTCCAACTCGCCGGCCCGTTGGCGCAGCTCCGCCCGGCCGGCGTCGGTGATGTCGTACGTCTTGCGGCCGCCGGCCGCGGTGTGGCTGACCAGGCCCTCGACCTCCAGCCGTTGCAGGCGGGGGTAGATGGTGCCGGCGCTGGGCGCGTAGAGCCCGAGGAAACGGTCCTCCAGCAGGCGGATCAGCTCGTAGCCGTGCTTCGGGCCGTCGTCGAGCAGCTTGAGCAGGTAGAGCCGGAGCCGCCCGTGGCTGAACACGGCGGTCACGGCAGCTCCTCCCCATCATGGTCGACGGCTCGGGCGAGCAGGGCGATGCTGCCCGAGGTCGCGGAAGCCCAGAGCTTACCGTTGCCGGCGCCGAGCACTCCCTCGCTGTTGCGCACCGGGAACGTCGAGCTGCGCAGCTGCGGAAAGCCGCTGGTGATGCGCCCGGAGGCGGTGTTCAGCTGGACGGCGAGGTCGCTGTCCGCGCGGACCCGGACGGTGATGCCGCCCGAGATGGTGCTCAGCCGGATCTCGCTGTGCCGGGGGTTGTCCAGGTCGCAGGTGATGGCCCCGGAGACGGTCTGCGCCCGTACCCGGTCGGCGGCGCTGTCGGCGAGGATCACCTCACCGGAGACCGTCTCCAGGGTGAGGTCGCCGCGGACGCCGAGAGCCTCCACCGGGCCGGAGGTGATGTTCGCCGTGGTGTTGCCCCGCAGCCCCATCAGGGTGATCTGGCCGGCGGTGACGTGGACCCTGGTCTGCCGGCGCAGGCCGGAGACGACGAGCGAGCCCGCGACCAGGCCCAGGTCGGCGAGGACGTCGGCGGACACGGCGATGGAGACGTCCACCCGGGGGTAGCGGTGGATCATCCGGAACCACCGCAGGACGTCCGACCAGCTCCGACCGCGTTCCTGACGGATGTTGAGCCGGCCGTCGGCATGCTCGATCAGGACCGGCCGACGGCCGACCTGGGTCACGTCGATCCGGGTCGGGCCTTCGGCGGCGACCACGTTGAGCCGCCCACTGACCAGGCGGACATCCAACCGGGTGACCGGTCCGTCCACGGTGAGCCGCTGCGGGCTCTCGACCGTCCATCCGGCCATGGCGCGTCCTCCTCTCGACGGCGCGCCAACGCGCGCCGGACGAGCAGACAGTAACGCGATACATCGCGACAGCACAAGACAGATCGCGAGTTGGCGGCCATCCTGCGCGCGCCAAGATCCGCCCCCAAGATCCGCCCCGAAGATCCGCGCATCTTCCCGGATGTTGCTGCCTCAGACGCGCACCAGGCAGCAACATCACCGAAGTTGCGAAGATCTTGCACCGCGAACCCAACCTTCACACCAAGATCGCGCTCGATCCTTGATGTAGTGGCATCCCACATCCCCGAGGCCACTACATGCTGGATCGAGCGCGATCTTGGTGGGCTCGGAGCGCAGGACACGGGCGCGGGCGCGGGGCGCAGGGCGCGGGCGCGGAGCGCGGAGCGCGGGCGCGGAGCGCAGGGCGCGGGCGCGGAGCGCAGGGCGCGGGCGCGGAGCGCAGGGCGCGGGCGCGGAGCGCAGGGCGCGGGCGCGGAGCGCAGGACGCGGGCGCGGAGCGCAGGACGCGGGCGCGGAGCGCAGGACACGGGCGCGGAGCGCAGGACACGGGCGCGGAGCGCAGGGCGCAGGCGCGGAGCGCAGGGCGCAGGCGCGGAGCGCAGGGCGCAGGCGCAGGGCACGGGCACGGCGCAGGGCCGCCGTCTCAGGCCGCCAGGTCCAGCCCGCCGCCGACAACCGGCGTGGGCACGGGCACCGCCGGGACCGCCGTGGGCACCGCGACCGCCGGGGTCGCCGTGGGCACCGGGTGCGGCCGGGTCCGCGCCCCCGCCCCGGCCGCGGGCACCAGGTGTACGGCGGACTCGGCGGCCCGAGCCAGCAACCGCCGGTCGGCGGTACGGGCCGGATGCAACGCGGCGGCGATCGTCACCGACACCACCAGATCCCGCGCCGTGACCACCCGGACCATCGACCGCAGCAACGTGTCCGCACCGAGGAAGGCAGCGGCCGTGGTGGTCGTACCGGTGGCCGCACAGGCGTAGGCGAGCCGCAGTGGCACCACCGGGCTGCCCGTGTCGATGGCCGCCTGGAACGTCGCGGGCCGGAAGCCGCCGCCGGGGCGGCAGTCGGCGGCACCGGCGCCCGCACACCAGGTCGTCCCCTCCGGAAAGACCGCCACCGACCGGCCGGCGCGCAGCGTGTCGGCGATCCGGCCGACCATGGCCGGTAGCGCGCGCGGCCGGGCGCGGTCCACGAAGACGGTCCCCGCCACCGCGGCCAGCAGGCCGAACACCGGCCAGGAGCGGATCTCCCGCTTCGCCACCATCCGGGTGGGCGCGACGGCCAGCACCGCGAGGATGTCCAGCCACGAGACATGGTTGGCGACCAGCAGCGCCCGCCGCCGGGGCAGTCGGCCCCGGATCACCAGCCGGACCCCGAAGGCCCGCGCGGTGGACCGGGCCCACCCGCGCACCGCCGCGTGGCGCTCCTGGACCGGCAGTACGGGCAGCAGCACCACCAGGCCGACGCCGGCCAGCAGCATGCCGGACACGGCGACCAACCGCAGTACCCGACGGGCCACCGACACGGTGGGCACCCCGCCGGTCGGTGGCAGACAGTCGTCGTCGCAACCCGACGACGGCCGCCACAGGTCGTGCGACCCGGCGGTCATCGCTGCGCCTCGCCCAGGAAGTGCCGCAGGTAACGCGGGTTCATCCGATCCAGGCAGAACAGCACGTAGAAGTCCGCGCAGCCGAAGTCGGGGTCGTACGACGGCTCGCCGCAGATCCACGCGCCCAGCCGGAGGTAGCCACGCAGCAGCGGCGGTACCGCGACGCGGCCCGCCGGATCGGCGGCCACCGGTCCGGCGGCCGACTCGGTGAACCAGGGCCGCAGCGGGCGGACCCGCAGGGGCGGCGGCGACAGGTGCCGGGTCTGGGCCTGGGTCCACACCTCGGCGACCGTCCGCCCGCCGTCGGCCACCGGCACCGACGCGCAGCCGCCGAGCCAACGGGAACCCCGCAGGTGCAGGTATCGGACGATGCCCGCCCACATCAGATTGATCACCGCGCCGGAGCGGTGGTCCGGGTGCACACACGACCGGCCCGCCTCGACCAGGTCGTCGCGGAGCGGATCGAGCGCGCCGAGGTCGAACTCGTCCTCGGCGTACCGCCGGGTGCTGCGGCCCGGTGGCAACAGACGGTACGTGCCGACCACCTGGCCGGTGCTGTCCTCGCGGACGATCAGGTGGTCGCAGTGCGCGTCGAAGGGATCCACGTCCAGCCCGGCGGTATCGGGGAGGAGAGTGGCGCCGAGCTCGGTGGCGAACACCTCGTGGCGCAGGCGTTGCGCGGCCGCGACCTGGATGGGGTCGTCGGCGATCAGCAGGGTGTATCCGCTGGTCGTCAGGGGTGCGCCAGCGGCATGCAGAACGGCCATGGGATCTGTGTAGGTGCTCGGGTTGCCATTCACTCAGACCACCGGTGTCGGCAGGATGAACGCCGGCCGGCAGATGCGTCCCACCGGTGGTCGTGCGAGGCTGCCCGACGAACCGGCGACGACGCCGGCACGCCCCACCGGAGGTCGACGATGCGGATCGAGTCCCGCTACAACGGGCCGCCCGGCTCGGGCAACGGCGGCTGGAGCGCGGGAGTGTTCGCCGCCGAGGCGGGCGGCACGGGCCCGGTCGAGGTGACGCTGCGCCGACCGCCACCACTGGACACCGAGCTGATCCTGACCGACGGCGAGGTCCGTGACCCGGCCGGCGAACTGGTGGCCGAGGTGCGCCCGGCCGGCGTGGTCGACGTCGTCGTACCCCCGGTGGACCTGGACACCGCGGTGGCCGCGGCGACGCGCTACCCCGGCCTGGTCGAGCATCCGTTCCCCGGTTGTTACGTCTGCGGGCCGCAGCGGGCCGACGGGCTGCGGATCTTTCCCGGCCGGTTACCTGATGGGCGGACCGCCGCGCCGTTCCGGGCGCCCGAGCGGGTCAGCGCACCCACGGTCTGGGCGGCGTTGGACTGCCCCGGCGGTTGGACGGTCCTCGCGCCGGGCCGCCTGTACCTGCTGGGTCGGATCGCCGCAGTGGTCACGGCGCTGCCGGGGCCGGGCGACGACTGCGTGGTGACCGGGGCGTTGCTCGACGTCGATGGCCGCAAGGCGCTCGTGCACACCAGCCTGTACGGCCCGGACGGCGCGTTGCTCGGCGCGGCGCGGGCGACCTGGATCGCCCGCTGAGACCGTCCGTCGTCCGCAGGGTGGAGTCGCCTCCGCCCTGCGACGGAGACGAACATAGGAACCGAGCCTGATTGACCTTGATGCCCCGGGCCGTCACGCTGTGCCACGGCGTACCTCGACGCCGTACACGGGAGGAGAACGATGACTGACGGGCAGCGAAGCCCCACCAGCGACGGTCAGATCGTGGTGTCCGGTCTGACGAAGCAGTACAAGAACGTGCGGGCGGTGAACGACCTGTCCTTCACCGTGGCACCGGGGCGGGTGACCGGCTTCCTCGGCCCGAACGGCGCTGGCAAGACCACCACCCTGCGCATGCTGCTGAACCTGGTCACGCCGACCGCGGGCACGACCACCATCAGCGGCCACCGGTACGCCGATCTCACGGACCCGCTCCGGCACGTCGGCGCGGTGCTGGAAGCCTCCAGCGCGCACAAGGGCCGCACCGGCATCAACCACCTGCGGGTCATCTGCGCGGCGGCCGGGCTGCCCCGGCAGCGGGCCGACGAGGCGCTGGCCCTGGTCGGGTTGACCCCGGCGGCGAAGCGCAAGTTCAAGGGCTACTCGCTGGGCATGAAGCAGCGGCTGGGCATCGCCGCCGCCATGCTCGGCGACCCTCGTGTGCTGATCCTCGACGAGCCCGCCAACGGGCTCGACCCGGAGGGCATCCGGTGGATGCGCGGGTTCCTCAAGAACCTCGCCCACGAAGGCCGCACCGTGCTGGTCTCCAGCCACCTGCTGTCGGAGATGCAGCTGCTCGCCGACGACGTGGTGATCATCGCGGCCGGGCAGCTGGTCCGGCAGGGACCTGTCGACCAGGTCCTCGGCTCGATGGCGCAGACCGCCCGGGTACGGGTCCGCACGCCGCAGGCCGAGGCTCTGGTCGCGGCGCTGAAGGCGCAGTCGGCGACCGTCGACACCGACGAGCAGGGCGTGCTGCTGGTCGCCGGGGTGGACGCCCCGACGATCGGCCGGACCGCCCTGACCGCCGGCGTCGAACTGCACGAACTGACCACCGAACGACCCGACCTGGAACGGGTCTTCCTGGAGCTGACGGCCGGAAAGGCGGGCATCCGATGAACCTGGTCCGAGCCGAACTGCTCAAGATCCGTACGACCAGCACCTGGTGGTGGCTGGCCCTCGGCGCGTTCCTCGCCCTGGTGCTGGCCTTCGTCGTCAACGCCTGGCTCGCCAGCCAGGTGCTCGGCGGCAACCAGGAGGACTTCGGCGTCAGCGGGGACCAGGCCACCCCCGCCGGCCAGGCGGCCAACCTGTACACCTCGGGGCAGTACCTGGGGCTGATGTTCGTGATGCTGATCGGCATCCTGATGGTCACCAACGAGGTCTTCCACCAGACCGCGACCACGACCTACCTGACCACGCCGCGTCGCACCTCGGTGATCCTGGCCAAGCTCGGCGCCGCCTCGCTGCTGGGCTTCGGCTTCTGGCTGGCCACCACGGTGATCGACCTGGCCGCTGGGTCGGTCTTCCTGAGCCTGAACGACCACGGCGCGCAGCTCGGCGAGTGGACGGTGCACCGGGCACTGCTGCTGAACCTGCTGGCGTACATGATCTGGACGGTCCTCGGGGTGGGCATCGGCACGCTGATCCCCAACCAGCTCGGCGCGGTGATCACCGCCTCGGTGCTGTACCTGATCGGCACCCAGGTGGCCCAGCTGCTCTTCTTCCTCCTCTCCAGCTGGCTGGACAACGAGGCGGTGATGAAGTGGCAGGTGGTCTGGCCCGCGGTGGCATCCCAGGTCATGATCAGCGGGAGCAGCACCGACCTGACCCCCGACTGGTGGGTCGGCGCCCTGGTGCTGGTGGGCTACGCGCTGGTCAGTGGCATCGTCGGAATCCTGATCACTCGACGTCGCGACATCGCCTGACGGCTTTTCCGACCCCGGGGCGGCGAGCTGGCCGCCCCGGGGTCGGCACCACGCCGGGAGCTGGCCGCGCGTCACCGGCGATCTGCCGTGCGTCACCAACCTCGATCTGCCGCGCGTTACCAGCCCTCGGCTGGCCGCGCAGCGGTTGCTGAACTTCTGGCATCTTCTGTGAAACCGGCCACGGGGCCGAGGCTGAAATGCCTACGGGATCCGTACGGCGTAGCCTGGGAGCCGTCCAGTCCGTGCTCCTAATCGGGCACGAGGGACACACCGCGTGCCACACAAACCCGCGTGAAAGAGGCGATTACCGGCCGTGTCGACCCAGCAGACTTCGCAGGAGAACCCACTGGCGGGTTTCGGCCCGAATGAGTGGATCGTCGAGGAGATGTACCAGCGGTACCTCGCCGACCCATCGAGCGTCGATTCGGCCTGGCACGACTTCTTCGCCGACTACCGGCCGGCACCCGGCGCGGCCACGCCACGCGGGGCTGAGGCGTCGGAAGAGCCGGCCGCCGCTCCCGAGCCGGACGGCCAGCCGGAGGCAGCCGCCACGGTCAGCCAGCCGAGCGCCACGCCGCCGGCGACCGCGAGCAAGCCGAGCGCCGCACAGTCGTCCGCGAGCAAGCCGTCCGCCGCACCGTCGTCCACCGCGCAGTCGGCGCCGGCCAAGCCCGCTGCCGCGCCGGCCGCGTCCAAGGCCGCCCCGGCGAAGGCGGCCCCGGCCAAGCCGGCCGCCGCGCCGAGCGCCGACGGCCCGCAGACCACGCCGTTGCGGGGCGTCGCCGCGAAGATCGTCCAGAACATGGACGCCTCGCTGAGCGTGCCCACCGCGACCAGCGTGCGCGCGGTCCCGGCGAAGCTGCTCGTCGACAACCGCATCGTGATCAACAACCACCTCGCCCGGGGGCGCGGTGGCAAGGTCAGCTTCACCCACCTGGTCGGGTACGCGCTGGTCCGGGCGCTGGTCCAGCACCCGGAGATGAACAACTCCTTCGCCGAGGCCAACGGCAAGCCGGCGATGGTCCGCCCCGCCCACGTCAACCTCGGCATCGCGATCGACCTGGCCAAGCCGGACGGCAGCCGCAACCTGGTGGTTCCCTCCATCAAGGGCTGCGAGACGATGGACTTCCGGCAGTTCTGGCAGGCGTACGAGGACGTGGTCCGGCGGGCGCGGCGCAACGAGCTGACCATGGACGACTACAGCGGCACCACGATCTCGCTGACCAACCCGGGCGGCATCGGCACCGTGCACTCGATGCCCCGCCTGATGCAGGGGCAGAGCGCGATCATCGGCGTCGGTGCGATGGAGTACCCGGCCCCCTACCAGGGCATGTCCGAGGCCACCCTGGCCGAGCTGGCCGTCAGCAAGATCATCACGCTGACCAGCACGTACGACCACCGGATCATCCAGGGTGCGCAGTCCGGCGAGTTCCTCAAGGTGATGCACGAGCTGATCCTCGGCGAGCACGGCTTCTACGACCAGATCTTCACCTCGCTGCGCATCCCGTACGAGCCGGTGCGCTGGATGCGCGACGTCGCGGTCAACTCCGAGGGTCAGATCAACAAGACCGCCCGGGTGCACGAGCTGATCCACGCGTACCGCGTGCGCGGTCACCTGATGGCCGACACCGACCCGCTGGAATTCACGATCCGCAAGCACCCCGACCTGGACGTCCTCCAGCACGGGCTCACCCTCTGGGACCTGGACCGCGAGTTCCCGGTCAACGGCTTCGCCGGCCGGCAGCGGATGAAGCTGCGCTCGATCCTCGGCGTGCTGCGCGACTCGTACTGCCGCCGCGTCGGCATCGAGTACATGCACATCCAGGACCCGGAGGAGCGGCGCTGGGTGCAGGAACGGATCGAGCGCAAGTACGAGAAGCCGGCCGCCGACGAGCAGAAGCACGTGCTCAACCGGCTCAACGCCGCCGAGGCGTTCGAGACCTTCCTGCAGACCAAGTACGTGGGCCAGAAGCGCTTCTCGCTGGAGGGCGGCGAGTCGCTGATCCCGCTGCTCGGTGAGGTGCTGGAGTCCTCCGCCGAGAACGGGCTGGACGAGGTCGTCATCGGCATGGCGCACCGGGGTCGGCTCAACGTGCTGGCCAACATCGTCGGCAAGCCGTACGAGAAGATCTTCTCGGAGTTCGAGGGTCACCTGGACCCGCGCTCGACGCAGGGCTCCGGCGACGTGAAGTACCACCTGGGCCAGAACGGCAAGTTCACCACTCCGGACGGCGCGCACTCGGTGAAGGTGTCGGTGGTGGCCAACCCGTCGCACCTGGAGGCCGTCGACCCGGTGCTGGAGGGCATCGTCCGCGCCAAGCAGGACCGGATCGACCTCAAGCTGGAGGGCTACACCGTGCTGCCGCTGGCGGTGCACGGTGACGCGGCGTTCGCCGGGCAGGGCGTGGTCGCCGAGACGCTCAACCTGTCGCAGTTGCGCGGCTACCGCACCGGCGGCACCGTGCACGTGGTGGTCAACAACCAGGTCGGCTTCACCACCGCCCCGGAGTACAGCCGGTCCAGCCTCTACAGCACCGACGTGGCCCGGATGATCCAGGCGCCGATCTTCCACGTGAACGGCGACGACCCGGAGGCCGTGGTCCGGGTGGCCCGGCTGGCCTTCGAATACCGGCAGACGTTCAACAAGGACGTCGTGATCGACATGGTCTGCTACCGCCGGCGCGGGCACAACGAGGGCGACGACCCGTCGATGTCCAACCCCCAGATGTACAAGATCATTGACTCGAAGCGCTCGGTGCGCAAGCTCTACACCGAGGAGCTGATCGGTCGCGGTGACATCACCGTGGAGGACGCGGAAGAGCTGCTGCGCGACTACCAGGCGCAGTTGGAGAAGGTCTTCAAGGCCACCCGGGACGCCGCCTCGGCGCCCCGCCAGCTCAACCGGCCGCGCCGCGAGGAGGAGCCGGAGCCCCAGGTCGACACCGCCACCGACGCGTCGGTCGTGAAGGCGATCGGCGAGGCGCACATCAACCTCCCCGAGGGCTTCACCCCGCACAAGCGGATCCAGCAACTGCTGGACCGGCGGGCCAAGATGTCCGTCGAGGGCAACATCGACTGGGGCTTCGGCGAGATCATCGCGCTCGGGGCGCTGCTGCACGACGGGGTCACCGTCCGGCTCGCCGGGCAGGATTCGCGTCGCGGCACGTTCGTCCAGCGGCACGCCTCGGTGGTCGACTCCCGCACCGGCGACGACTACCTGCCGCTGAAGTCGCTCACCGGCGACGGCGAGCGCTCCCGGTTCTTCGTGCACGACTCGCTGCTCAGCGAGTACGCGGCGATGGGCTTCGAGTACGGCTACTCGGTGGAGAACATCAACGCCCTGGTCGCCTGGGAGGCCCAGTTCGGCGACTTCGTCAACGGCGCACAGTCGGTGATCGACGAGTTCATCTCGTCCGGCGAGGTGAAGTGGGGTCAGCGCTCCGCCGTCACCCTGCTGCTTCCCCACGGCCACGAGGGCCAGGGTCCGGACCACACCTCCGGTCGGCCGGAGCGGTTCCTGCAGATGTGCGCCGAGGACAACATGCGGGTGTCCATCCCGACCACCCCGGCGAACTACTTCCACCTGCTGCGCCGCCAGGCCCTGTCGCCCAAGCGCAAGCCACTCGTGGTGTTCACGCCGAAGTCGCTGCTGCGGCACAAGCTCTGCGTCTCCTCGGTCGAGGACTTCACCACCGGCACCTTCCAGCCGGTGCTGCGCGACACGGCGGCACCGGCCCCCGAGTCGGTGAAGCGGGTGCTGCTCTGCTCCGGCAAGGTCTACTACGACCTGTTCCAGGCCCGGCAGGACCGCGGCGTCACCGACACCGCGATCCTCCGGATCGAGCAGCTGTACCCGCTGCCGGTGGAGGAGATCCGCGCCGCCCTCGCGCAGTTCCCGAACGCGGAGGACTTCGCCTGGGTGCAGGAGGAGCCGGCCAACCAGGGCGCCTGGTCGTTCGTCGCGCTCAACCTGCTGGAGCACCTCACGGACGTCCGGCTGCGGCGGATCTCCCGCCCGGCCGCGGCAGCGCCGGCCGTCGGCTCGGCCAAGACCCACGAGGTCGAGCAGAACGCGCTGATCGAGGCGGCTCTCCCCCGCCCGTGACCTGACCGCACCACGCGAGCCGGGGCAGGGCCGTTACCCACGGTCCTGCCGCGGCTCGCGTCGGTCCACGGACCCACCGACCCACCCGCCCATCCGCCCGGCCCGCGCCGGGCCGAGCACGAGGACGTACCCGATGTACTTCACCGACCGCGGTATCGAGGAGCTGGTCGAGCGCCGGGGCGCCGAGCAGGTGACCCTCGAGTGGCTGGGCGAGCGCCTGCGCGACTTCGTCGACCTCAACCCCGACTTCGAAACCCCCATCGAGCGCCTGGCAACGTACCTGGCCCGCCTGGACGACCCCGACGACGACGACGCCTGACCCGTCCCCCCGTTCCGCACCCGGTGATCAAGAAGTTTCGGTCACGATGGGGGCCGGAGCTGACGCAAACTTCTTGATCAACGAGCAGGGGGTGGGAACGTGGCTCGCAGTGTGTATCTGACCAGCGTTGGTTCGGGCGGGGGCAAGTCGACGATCGCTCTCGGATTGGCGGAGTTGCTCTCTCGCCAGGTGGGGCGGATCGGCGTGTTCCGGCCGTTGGTCGCCGACACCGGTCCGGATCCGATCCTCGCCCTGCTCAGTGAGCGTTACCGGGTCGAGCTGCCGCTGTCGGAGCTGGCCGGGGCGACCTACACCCAGGCAGCGGCGCTGGTCGCGGACGGCCGACGTGAGCAACTGATCTCCACGGTTGTCGAGCGGTACCGGGCGGTGGAGCGGCAGTGCCCGGCAGTGGTCGTGGTGGGCAGCGACTTCGACGACCCGGGCGATCCGGCCCATCCTCGCGAGTTGGCCTTCAACGCCCGGCTGGCCACCGAGTTCGGCAGCGTGGTGGTGCCGGTGGTGGACGGCCTCGGGCAGGAGCCGGCGGCGGTCGCGTCGGCGGTGCGCGGGGCGTACCACGATCTGACCGACCTGGGCGCGACGGTGCTCGCGGTGATCGCCAACCGGGTGACCGAGCCGATGACGCTGCCCGACCTGCCGGTCCCCGCGTACGCCATCCCGGAGGTGCCGAGCGTGTCGGCGCCGACGGTGGCCGAGGTGGCGGCGGCGCTCGGCGCCACCCTGCTGGCCGGGGACGACGCCGCGCTCAGCCGGGACGTGCTGGATTTCGTGGTCGGCGCGGCGCACGTACCGACCCTGCTGGACCACCTCACCGAGGGCGCCCTGGTGATCACCCCCGGGGACCGGGCCGACCTGCTCGTGGCGGCGAGTGCCGCGCACGTGGCCGGTCAGGCGTCGGTGGCCGGGCTGGTGCTCACGCTCGGTGAGCAGCCGGACCCCCGGGTGATGCGGTTGGTGCAGGGGCTGAACACCGGGTTGGCGGTGCTGTCGGTGCGCAGCGACAGCTACGACACGGTCGCCGCGTCCAGCCGGATCGAGGGTCGACCCAGCACGGCCAACCCGCGCAAGGTGGAGGCCGCGCTGGGCGCGTTCGAGCGCTGTGTGGATACCGACGACCTGGCTCGCCGGCTGCGGGTCAGCCGGTCGACCCGGGTCACCCCGCTGATGTTCGAGAACGAGCTGATCGACCGCGCCCGCTCGAAGCCCCGGCACCTCGTGCTGCCGGAGGGCACCGACGAGCGGATCCTGCGCGCGGCGGAGATCCTGCTGCGCCGGGGCGTGGCGGAGCTGACGCTGCTCGGCCGACCGGACGACATCGCCCGGCGGACCCGCGAACTGGGCATCGACCTCGGCGACGCGAACGTCGTCGACCCGGCCACCAGTGCGTGGCGCGACGACTTCGCCGCCGACTACGCACGGCTGCGCGCCCACCGGGGCGTCACCGCCGAACTGGCGCACGACATCGTGGCCCAGCCCAACTACTTCGGCACGCTGATGGTGTCGACCGGCCGGGCCGATGGCATGATCTCCGGCGCCACGCACACCACCGCCGCGACCATCCGACCGGCGTTCGAGATCATCCGTACGCTGCCGGACGTCTCGGTGGCCTCCAGCGTCTTCTTCATGCTGCTCGCCGACCGGGTGCTGGTCTACGGCGACTGCGCGGTCAACCGCGACCCGGACGCCGCACAGCTCGCCGACATCGCGATCTCGTCGGCCGACACCGCCGCCCGGTTCGGCATCGAACCCCGGGTGGCCATGCTGTCCTACTCCACCGGCAGCTCCGGCGCGGGCGCGGACGTGGAGAAGGTCGCCACGGCCACCGCCCTGGTCCGCGAGCGCCGGCCCGACCTGCTGGTCGAGGGGCCCATCCAGTACGACGCGGCGATCGACCCGGCGGTGGCGGCGACGAAGTTGCCGGGCAGCCCGGTCGCCGGCCAGGCCACCGTCTTCATCTTTCCGGACCTGAACACGGGCAACAACACGTACAAGGCGGTGCAGCGCTCGGCCGGGGCGGTCGCCGTCGGCCCGGTCATGCAGGGCCTGCGCCGGCCGGTGAACGACCTGTCCCGCGGCGCGACCGTGCCGGACATCGTCAACACGGTGGCGATCACCGCCATCCAGGCGGCCACCGAGGAGGCCTCATGAGTCGGGTGCTGGTGCTCAACTGCGGGTCGTCGTCGGTGAAGTGGCGCCACTACGACGGGGACCGGGTGCTCGACCACGGCACCGTCGAGCGGGTCGGTGAGCCCGGTGGCGGCCCGGCGGACCACGCCAGCGCGGTCCGGCAGATCCTGGACGGACTCGACCTGGGCGGGCTGGAGGCGGTCGGGCACCGGGTGGTGCACGGTGGTCGGACGTTCAGCGCGCCGGTGCTCGTCGACGACGCGGTCCTGGCCGCGATCAAGGACCTGGTGCCGCTGGCCCCGCTGCACAACCCGGCCAACCTGGCCGGCATCGAGGTGGCCCGCGCGGCACTCCCGGACGTCCCGCAGGTCGCCGTCTTCGACACCGCGTTCCACCACACCCTGCCGGAGGCCGCCGCGACCTACGCGATCGACCGGGACACCGCCGAGCGGTACGACATCCGCCGGTACGGCTTCCACGGCACCTCGCACGCGTACGTGTCCCGGCGTACCGCCGAACTGCTCGGCCGCCCGTACGACCAGGTCAACACGATCACCCTGCACCTGGGCAACGGGGCCAGCGCCTGCGCGGTGGCCAACGGTCGCAGCGTCGCCACCTCGATGGGCATGTCCCCGTTGCAGGGGCTGGTGATGGGCACCCGCAGCGGCGACCTCGACCCCACGGTGATCTTCCACCTGCGCCGGGAGGCCGGGCTGTCGGTCGACGAGATCGACGACCTGCTCAACCACCGCAGCGGGCTGCTCGGGCTGACCGGCGCCAACGACATGCGCGAGGTGCTTGCGCGCCGGGCGGCCGGGGACCGGGCGGCGGCGCTGGCCTTCGACATGTACTGCCGGCGGATCACCGAGTACGTCGGGGCGTACTACGCACTGCTCGGCCACGTCGACGCGATCGCCTTCACCGCCGGGGTCGGCGAGCACGCCGCGCCCGTCCGGGCAGCCGCGTTGGCCGGCCTGGACCGGCTCGGTATCGCCGTCGACGATGCGCGCAACGACGGTACGGGCGACCGCGTCATCTCACCCGACGGCGCCGAGGTGAGCGTCTGTGTCATCCGCACCGACGAGGAGCGGGAGATCGCCCGGCAGACCCGAGACGTGGTCGCCCGCCACTGACGACCCGTCCGAGGCGATGCGACAAGTGGTGGTGGCCCGCCCCGTGGGCTGTGCGGGTCGACCCGGCCCGGTCCGGTCAGCTCGCGAGCCAGACGACGAGGACGACGAGCAGGACCACCACGACCGCCGCGCCGATGATCAGCGGCAGGCGGGACGGCGACTCCACCGGCGCAGCGGCCTCCGGTGTCTGGCTGAACGCGCGGAACGCCTCGGTGTTGCCACTGGGGTCGGTGTAGTTCTCAGGCATGCCGGTGACCCTAGCGAAGCCGCTCGCGAAGCACCGCCCCGGTAGGGCGCCCTGGTGGACGACCTCGCGCGCCGCCAGTTGGCGAGCATCGCCGAGGTGGTCGAGGTCGCCGGATCGGCCCGCTCGTCGTTCCGACGATCTCGGTGCCGGCCCAGATCGAGTTCAAGCAGATGTACCCGGTGTGGATGCCGGAGCGGCCTCGCCGTCCGAAGGACGCGGACGACCTGGCTCGACTGCTTGCCGGGCCTCGTCGAGCAGGTCCTCGTACACCCCGACCTTGAAGCTGATCAGATCCAGGCTCTGGGTGAGCTGGCCGATCTGGTCCGTGACGCGCCTGTGGTGCGCACGCATGAGCGCGAGTCGTTCCTCCTCGTTGCCCGCGCCTTCGCGAACGAGTTCGGTGTAGCGGCGCAGCGCCGGCAGCGGCATGCCGGAGGCGCGGAGAATGACGCAGACGGTCAGCCAGTCCACGTCGTCCTGGCTGTAGACGCGACGCCCGGTGGACCCACGGCGTACGGGGCTGACGAAGACGCCCTGCTGCTCGTAGAAGCGGAGCGCGTGCACGCTCAAGCCGGTGCGTTCGGCGACCTGTCCGATGCTCAGACCCGCGGTGACCTCAGCCATGTCGAGCAGGGTAACGGGGGTTGACCTAGAGCCGACTCGAGCTCCTACGGTGCCAGGTGATCACCACTGAACACCACCTGGGAGAGCATCGTCATGCGCTATCGCACCCTCGGCGGCACCGGCATCGAGGTGAGCACCCACTGCCTCGGGACCATGATGTTCGGTGCCGTCGGCAATCCCGACCACGACGACTGCGTCCGCATCGTCCACACCGCCCTCGACCAGGGCATCAACGTCATCGACACTGCCGACATGTACGGCCGGGGCGAGTCCGAACAGATCGTGGGCAAGGCGCTGCGCGGGCGCCGCGACGACGTCGTGCTGGCCACCAAGGTGCACTTCCCGATGGGCGAGGGACCCAACCAGGGCGGCAACTCGCGGCGGTGGATCCTCAAGGCCGTCGAGGGGAGCCTCCGGCGGTTGGACACCGACTGGATCGACCTCTACCAGATCCACCGTCCCGACCCCTCGACCGACATCGAGGAGACGCTCTCCGTGCTCACCGACCTCGTCCGCGAGGGCAAGATCCGCGCGTTCGGCTGCTCGACGTTCCCCGCCGAGGAGATCGTCGAGGCGCACCAGGTCTCCGAGCGTCGCGGCCTCGGACGCCTGCGCACCGAACAGCCGCCGTACTCGATCCTGGCCCGTGGCGTCGAGGCCTCGACCCTGCCGGTCTGCCAGCGCTACGGCATGGGGGTGCTGGTCTGGAGCCCGCTCGCCTTCGGATTTCTCAGCGGGAGGTACCGCAGGGACCAGCCCGTCGACCTGTCGACCGGGCGGGCCGCACTGCGGCCCGCGCAGTTCGATCCCACGATCGCCGAGAACGCCGCGAAGCTCGACGCCGTCGAGCAGCTCGTCGAGCTCGCGGCGAGCATCGGCTGCACGCTTCCACAGCTCGCCATCGCCTTCACCGTGGCCCATCCGGCCGTCACCTCGGCGATCATCGGACCGCGCACCATGCCGCAACTGGAAGATCTGCTCAAGGGCGCCACGCTCACCCTGGACGACGCGACCCTCGACCGGATCGACGAGATCGTGCCGCCCGGCACGAACCGGTACAACCCCAATGCCGCCTTCCCACTGCGCGCGCTGACGGACATCGCACGTCGGCGTCGTCCTCTCGCGGACCGTGCCGCGGCCTGAGTGGGCCCGCCTCCGAGGGCACAGCACGGGGTGACCGGAAGGGCACAACGCGTCAATGCCCGCCGGGCACCCCAGCCGGTCGGGGCACAATCGGATTCATGTCGCGTCGCGTCACTCCCGCGCTGCTGGCCAGCGCCGTGCTCATGGCCGGTCTGGCCGGCTGCTCAACGGACACCCGCCCGAGCCAGAGCGGTCCGGTTCCGCCGGTCGAGCCGAAGGCCGCCGCCACGCCGGCACCGCAGGTCCCCGCCGGGAAGGCCCCGCAGCGCGCCTTCGCGGTCGGCGTACGCCAACTCAAGCTGAACCGGGACGGCCGTGCGCTGCCGACGACGCTCTGGTACCCGGCGGCCGGGCAGTCCGGCGGCGCGGCCAAGCGGTCGGCGACGGCGGCCGAGGGCCGGTTTCCGGTGGTGATGTTCAGTCACGGGCTGGGTGGGCGGCCGGACGACTACGCCACGCTGCTGACGCGGTGGGCGGCGGCGGGTTTCGTGGTGGCCGCGCCGACGTTCCCGCACACCTCCGCCGGCGGCGACAAGAACGTCCTCGACGTGCTCAACCAGCCGGCCGACGTCTCGTACGCGTTGGACCAGGTGCTCGCGCTGGACGGCAAGGCCGGCGACGCGTTGCGGGGGCGGTTGGACGGCGAACGGGTGGCCGCGGCCGGGCACTCGGCGGGCGGGGTGACCACGATCGGGCTGTTCACCGCCAACCGGGACGAGCGGCTGGACGCGGGCGTGGTGTTCGCGGGCACCGCGCTCGGCGTGGGCACCGCGTTCGCCGGCGCGGCCGCGCCGCAACTGTTCGTGCACGGTGAGCTGGACGAGGTGGTCGAGTACGCGGCGGGCAAGGCCGCGTACGACAAGGTGCCGTGGCCCAAGGCGATGCTGAGCCTGCCCAAGGGCGACCACGGGCGGGCGCTGCTCACCGACGGCGCGACGCTGCGTGTCGTCTCGGACACGTCCGTCGAGTTTCTGCGCTGGTCGCTGTACGGCGACGCCGACGCCAGGAAGCGCATCCCCACCGATGCGACCCGCGGCGACGTCGCCACCTTCGACGACCACCTCTGAACGGGCGGACCGATCGCGCCGCGCCGCGCCCTGCCGCGCCCTGCCGCAAGATCGCGCAGTAACCAGGAAATAGTGGCCTCCCACGACGCGGAGGCCACTATTTCCATGATGTTGCGCGATCTTGGGGGCGGGGCGGGGCGGGACGGGGCGGGACGCGTCAGGCGGTGTGGTCGATGACGACCTTGCCGAAGGCGTCGCCGGACTGCAGGCGGGCGAAGGCGTCCTCGACCCGGCCGAACGGGACCACGCTGTCCACCACCGGGCGCACCTCGTTGTCCGAGCAGAACGCCAGCAGCTCGTACAGCTCCCCCGGCGTGCCCATGGAGGTGCCCAGGATCTCCAACTGCATCGCGAAGAGCCGGCGCAGGTTGACCGCCGGTTCGTGCCCGGCGGTCGCGCCGGAGACCACGATCCGGGCCATCGGCGCGGCCGACTTCAGCGAGTGGTCGAAGGTGGCCGCGCCCACCGTCTCGATCACCACGTCGACGCGTTCCGGCAGCCGGGCACCGGGTTCCACGGCGGTGGCGCCGAGAGCCGAGATCCGGTCCCGCTTGCCGGCGTCGCGGCTGGTCGCGTACACCCGCTTGCCCATCGCGACGGCGAGCGCGACGGCCGCGGTGGCGACGCCGCCGCCCGCGCCCTGGACCAACACGCTGTCGGCGTCCGCGACGCGGCCCTTGGTGGTCAGCATCCGCCACGCGGTCAGCCAGGCCGTGGGCAGGCACGCCGCGTCGGTCGCCGCCATGCCGTCCGGCAGCGGGATCAGGTTCGATCGGGGTACGGCCACCCGCTCGGCGAGGGTCCCGGCGAAGTGCTCGGAGAGGATGGAGACCCCGCGCGGGTCGCCCGGGGTGACCACCACCGGGTACACGACCACCGGGCGGCCCTCCGGGTCGAGCCCCACCGCGTCGCAGCCGAGGATCATCGGCAGCTGTGCCTCGGCGAGCCCCACGCCGCGCAGCGACCAGAGGTCGTGGTGGTTGAGCGAGGTGGCCTGCACCTGCACGGTCACCCAGTCGTCGGCCGGGTGGGTCGGCTCGGGCCGCTCACCGACGGTGAGCGCGGCGAGCGGGTCGGCGTCATTGAAGCGGGAGGCAAAGGCGGCACGCATGATCGGCACGGTAACAAGCTGAGCGCCCGTTAAGAAGGCGCCCGGCGCATGCTGCGCCGAGAGCGTCCCGGAGCAGGCCAGCGCGGCCGACGCACAGGCCAGCGCGGCCGACGGCGCATGCTGCGGCGGAGCGCGCCAGCGCCTGTGCGGGCGCGCAGACCCTAACGGCGGGCGACGCCGTCGCGACGGGCCGCCTCGGCGACCGCCTCGGCGACGGCCGGCGCGACGCGCGGGTCGAGCGGCGAGGGGACGATCGCGTCGGCGGTCAGCGACTCGGCCACCACGCCGGCGATGGCGTCCGCGGCGGCGACCTTCATCGCCTCGGTGATCCGGGTCGCGCCGGCATCCAACGCCCCACGGAACACCCCGGGGAAGGCCAGCACGTTGTTGATCTGGTTGGGGTAGTCGCTGCGCCCGGTGGCGACCACCGCGACGTGCCGGGCGGCGACCTCGGGGTGCACCTCCGGGGTCGGGTTGGCCAGCGCGAACACGATCCCGCCGGGTGCCATCCCCGCCACCGCGGCCTCGGGGATCTGCCCGCCGGAGACCCCGATCAGCACGTCGGCGTCGCGCAGCGCCTCGGTGATGTCGCCGTGGCGGCCCTCCGCGTTCGTGGTCGCCGCCAACTCGGCCTTGGTGCCGGTCAGCTCGGTGCGGTGCCGGCCGATGATGCCCTTGGAGTCGCAGACGACCACCTGGTCGGGGTTGACGCCCCCCGCGATCAGCATCTTCGTCACGGCCACCCCGGCCGCACCCGCACCGCTCACCGCGACCCGCAGGTCGCCGAGCTTGCGGTCGAGCAGGGTGGCGGCGTTGCGCAGCGCGGCGAGCACCACGATCGCCGTGCCGTGCTGGTCGTCGTGGAAGACCGGAATGTCCAGCGCCTCGTCGAGCCGGCGCTCGATCTCGAAGCAGCGCGGGGCGCTGATGTCCTCCAGGTTGATCCCGCCGAACGAGGGGGCCAACGCCCGGACCACGGCGACGATCTCGTCCGCATCCTGCGTGTCCAGGCAGACCGGGACGGCGTCCACCCCACCGAACTGCTTGAACAACACCGCCTTGCCCTCCATCACCGGCAGCGCGGCACGTGGGCCGATGTTGCCGAGCCCCAGCACCGCCGAGCCGTCGGTGACCACCGCGACGGTGTGCGACACCCAGGTGTAGTCGTCCACCAGGGCCGGGTCGGCGGCGATCGCCTCGCACACCCGGGCCACCCCCGGGGTGTACGCCAGGGAGAGGTCCTCCCGGCTGGTCAGCGGCACGGTCGAGGTGACGGCCATCTTGCCGCCCCGGTGCAGCAGGAAGACGGGATCAGCGGGGTCCACGGTGGACGAAGACATGGCGGTGACTCCAGGATCTGTCGAGCAGATGTGAGGCGGCCGGGCCTGGCCGCGAGGTGGGCGGCGAGCGGTGGCACGCGTACGGGGGTCACCCGGGCACTTCCGAGCATAGTGTCGACGCCCACACCCGGATGTGAGCGGGGTCATAACCGCCGGCGATGTACCCGACCGGGGCGCGGCCAGTAGCGGACCAGCACCCGCCCTCGTACGTCGGCGACCCCGTACGCCCGAGAGTCGTCGGTGACCAGTTCGTTGTCGCCGCGCAGCCACCAGCCGCCGTCCTGTTGCCGGACCGCCCGCTTCACCACCAGCAGGTCGGGACGAGTGCGGAAGACCGCGACCACCACGTCCCCGGGTCGGATCCGGCGGTCGCCGGGGCGGACCAGCACCGAGTCGCCGTGCCGCAGCGTCGGTGCCATGGACGGGCCGACCACCAGGACGGCGGTCAACGGCCCGCGCAACCGGGCCACCTCAGGCGGGTGATCGGTGCCCACTGGTTTCACCTCCGTCCGTTCGGAAAGCATCCCCCAGGAGTAATGTCGCCTTTGATCATCGCAAACTTCCCATGGAGGATCCTGATGCGATTTCCGCGCATCCTCGCGCCCCGCGTCATCGCGAGCGCACACTGCGACCTGCCGTGTGGTGTCTACGATCCGGCTCAGGCTCGGATCGAGGCCGAATCGGTCAAAATGATCTGCGAGAAGTACCAGGCGAACACCGACCCGGAGTTCCGCACCCGCGCCATCATCATCAAGGAGCAGCGCGCCGAGCTGGTCAAGCACCACCTCTGGGTGCTGTGGACCGACTACTTCAAGCCGCCGCACTTCGAGAAGTACCCGAACCTGCACAGCCTGTTCAACGAGGCCACCAAGCTCGCCGGCGCCGGTGGCGTCAAGGGCAGCCTCGACCCGGCCACCGCCGACAAGCTCCTCTCGAAGATCGACGAGATCTCGAAGATCTTCTGGGAGACCAAGAAGGCGTGACCGCACCGGTCATCCTGACGATCCGGCCGGCACGTCCCGAGGACGTGCCGGCCGTCGTCGCCATGGTGCACGAGCTGGCGGAGTACGAACGGGCCGCCGACCAGTGCCACCTCACCGCCGAGCAGTTGACCTCGGCCCTGTTTCCGGCCGCTCCAGCGAGCGGCGCGGCCACGGACGCGTCCAGCCCCGCGCCGGCTCCGGCGCTCTTCGGGCACGTCGCGGTGGACGAGCAGGACGAGCCGATCGGCTTCGCGCTGTGGTTCCTCAACTTCTCCACCTGGGCCGGTGTGCACGGCATCTACCTGGAGGATCTCTACGTTCGGCCGACCGCCCGGGGGTCCGGTGCGGGTCGGCTGCTGCTCGCCGCCCTGGCCGAGATCTGCGTACGACGCGGATACCGGCGACTGGAGTGGTGGATGATCGACTGGAACCCGGCCGCCGGGTTCTACGCGTCGATCGGCGCGGAGCAGATGAGCGAATGGGTCCCCTATCGGCTCAGTGGCGACGCGCTGCGCGAGCTGGCCGACCATGCCGCCACCGCTGGCACGCGTACGGGCGACCGAGCGGGTAGAGTCCCCGACCGGGGGGATGAGGCGTGACTCAACTGACTGGCCAGCCAGCGACCGACGACGACGTGGTGCACCTCACGGTGCCCGCCGACGGCGGTTACCTTGGCGTGCTCCGCACCGCCACCGCCGGCCTCGCGGCCCGGTTGCAGTTCGCGCTGGACGAGATCGAGGATCTGCGGATCGCGGTCGACGAGGCGTGCGCCATGCTGCTCGCCATCGCCACCCGCGACGCCGAGTTGGAGTGCCGCTTCGCGGTCACCGAGGACGCGTTGACCGTCGAGGTGACCGTGCCGACCGTGCGTGGTGCCACGCTGCCGGCCGAGTCGTCCTTCGCCTGGAAGGTGCTCACCGCGTTGACGACGTCGGCGTCCGCCACGGCCGCCGACGGTCGGGCCACGATCGCGCTGCTCACGCGCCGCTCCGGCGGCTACTGACCGGCGCCGCTCCAGCGGGCTACTGACCGACTCGGCGCGCCGGGTCCGTCACGCCACGCCCAGTGCCCGGGTCGTCGGGGGGCTGACCAGCAGCCAGGTCACGCCCAGGCCGAGCGCCATCAGCGGCACCCCCAGCCAGCCCAACCCGCCCTGGATCATGAACCATCCGATCGGCAGCAGCATCAGCTGCAGCACGATCGCCGGCGCACGGGCACCCGCCCTACGGCGGGACAGGGCCCGGCCCAGCGCCCAGAGCGCGACCGCGGCCCCGACGGCGAACGCGGTCACCAGCAACGCCGACGCCAGATCGGTGGTGGTGGCCGTGAGGTCGGCCCAGATCAGCCATGCCGCGATGAGCCCTACGGCGGCCGCCTCCGCCCAGAGCAGCCGGACCGCCCAGCGGAGCGTGACGGGAGCCGAGTCGATGGTCACGCGCGCCACGATACCCGGGCTACCGGGAGGTACAGTGCCGCCCATGCACGCCGTCCTGGTGGTCAATCCAAAGGCCACCACCACCAGCGAACGCAGCCGGGACGTGCTCGTCCGGGCGCTGCGCAGCGAAGTCGACCTCAGCGTGCGCTACACCCGGCGGCGCGGACACGCGATGGCGCTGGCCCGGGAGGCCGCGGCCGAGGGTGTCGACCTGGTCGTCACCCTGGGTGGCGACGGCACCGTGAACGAGGTGGTGAACGGCCTCATGACGGCCGACCCGCCGCCCCGCGCCGACGACGCGCCGATGGCCGAGCGGTTGCCCGCGCTGGCGACCGTGCCAGGCGGGTCGACAAACGTGTTCGCCCGCGCGCTGGGCCTGCCCCGGGAGTGGCCGGAGGCGACCAGCATGATCCTCGAAGGGTTGCGCCTGGGCCGGAGCCGGACGGTGGGGCTGGGCCTCGCCGACGACCGCTACTTCACCTTCTGCGCGGGGTTCGGCCTGGACGCCGCGGTCATCCACCGGGTGGAGCAGGCCCGGCGCAAGGGTCGGGTGTCCACGCCGACGCTCTACCTGCGCTCGATCATGAATCAGTACTTCTTCGCCTCGGACCGGCGACATCCGGCGATCGTGCTGGAGCGTCCGGGCGAGCCGTCCGAGGCCGAGCTGGCCACGGTCATCATCCAGAACACGGCACCGTGGACGTACCTGGGCGACCGGGAGGTCAACCCGAACCCGGCGGCGTCGTTCGATCTCGGGCTGGATGTGCTGGCGCTACGTCAGCTCCGGGTGGCTAGCACAACACGGACAGTGACTCAGTTCCTGTCCCGGCAACCGGATCCACGCGGTCGGCAGGTGTTACGACTCCATGACACGGCGGAGTTCACGCTGGTCTCCAGCCGTCCGCAGGCGTTTCAGCTCGACGGCGACTATCTCGGCGAGCGGGAGAAAGTCAGATTCACCTCCGTTCCGGCCGCACTGAGAGTAATCTGCTAGGTCTCGGGTACTGCCCTTGGTCGACACGGTGGCCACAACCGATCGACTTGGTCGCCGCCACACCGAGGGGCAGGTGCCGGAAATGTCAGCAATGTCACGCGGACTGTACTATATTGATCCTCGACTGTGGCACGGCGGGTAATCGGGAAAGCCCCGAAAACCGGACAAAGGGGCTGTGGGCTTGCTCACCGCCCGGAGTTTTTCCGAGCGTCACCCTTGACATCACGACTGTTCGTGAAAGTATTCACAAGCGGACTTGAGTTACCGGGACATTGCCTGGATATGCTCGTCAGGTTGAGCTGTTCCAGCAGGTCCCCGGCGCTGAACGCCTGCTCACGCACTGCCGAATGGACGGACGCTAACCGTCACCATCGGCACTGCGGATGCATATAGGAAAAGCACGACCAAGCAATTGTTCGCCACCCATCCAGAATGAGGAGTGTTGCCGCCATGGACTGGCGTCACCATAGTGTCTGCCGCGACGAGGACCCAGAGCTGTTCTTCCCGATCGGGACGTCTGGACCGGCTCTGCTGCAGGTCGAGCAGGCCAAGGCCGTCTGCAGGCGCTGCTCCGTGACCGACCAGTGCCTGCAGTGGGCACTCGAGTCGGGTCAGGACGCCGGCGTCTGGGGCGGAATGAGCGAAGAGGAGCGGCGGGCCGTCAAGCGGCGCGGCGGCCTCCGCGTGCTGCGCGCTCACTCCGCCTGATCCCAACGACACCGCTGTACGCCCCGGTGGGTCCGCCCACCGGGGCGTTCCGCTGTCCGCCCCAGCCTCAGCCGGCCGGTGCCACGACGTGGCCGTTCGACAGGTCGTCGACCCGGCGCAGCACCACCTCGACCAGCTCCGGCGCGTCGGTCAACGGGGCGGACACCGCCACCGCGCCGGCCGCCCGAGCCGCCTCAGTCACCGCGTCGTGGAACAGGCCCGGCGCCAGGAAGTACGCGGACACCGCGACCCGCCGTGCGCCGGCCGCCCGCAGCCGCGACACCGCCACACCGGCCGCCGGTGGCGCCGCCGAGGCGTACGCCACCCGACAGGGCACCCCGAACTCGGCACCGAGCGCCTCCGCGGCCTGACCCACCGACCGGCGGGCGCGCGCGTCCCGGGTGCCCGCCGCGGCCAGCACCAGCGCGTCGAAGCGGCCCGGCCGCACCTCGGTGAGCCGTCGACGCAGCCCGGCCAGCAGCCCCGGGTCGACGGTGCCGTCCGCCGGGCCGAGCACGTCGGTCACCCGCACCGCCAGTGGCCGCTCGGCCCGCACCGCCGCGCTGACCGCCGCCGGAATGTCCACCCGATGGTGATACGCGGCGGTCAACAGCAGGGGCACCAGTACCGCCCGTTGGTGACCGGCCGCCGCCAGGCCACGCAGCACCTCGGTCGGCCCCGGCTCGGTGTGGTCCAGCCAACTCGCCCAGACCTGTGTCCCGGGCCGGGCCGCCGACACGGCTCGGGCGAGTGCCCGGGTGGCGTCGGCCGCTCGTGGATCCCGGCTGCCATGGGCGACGAGCACCACCGGGGCCACCCCGCCGGCCACGTCCGGGCCGGTCGGGGTGGTCGCTGGCGAGGTCAGACGTGCAGCCCGCACTCGGTCTTCTCGAACATGGCCCACCGGCCGGCCCGCGCGTCCTCGCCGGCCTTCGTCCGGCGGGTGCACGGCCAGCAGCCGATCGACCCGTAACCCTGCTTGAACAGCTCGTTCACCGGCACGTTGAAGCGGGCGATGTAGGCGTCCACATCCTTCTGCGACCAGGCCGCGATCGGGTTGACCTTGACCCTGCCGCGCCGCGCGTCGAACGTCACCACAGGCGTGTTGGCCCGGGTCGGCGACTCGTCCCGGCGCAGGCCCGCGGCCCAGGCGTCGTACCCGGACAGCGCCCGCTCCAGCGGCTCCACCTTGCGCAGCTGGCAGCAGTCGTCCGGTGACTTGTTGAACAGCCGGGGGCCGTACTGGCCATCCTGCTGGCCGACCGTGAGTCGGGGCCGGATCGACCGGACGTTCACCGGGAGCGTGCGGGCCACCTCGTCGCGCACCCGCAGCGTCTCGGGGAAGTGCAGGCCGGTGTCGAGGAAGACCACGTCCACGCCCGGGGCCACCCGGGACACCAGGTGCGCCAGCACGGCGTCGGCCATCGAGCTGGTGACGCAGAACCGGTCGCCAAAGGTCTGTGCGGCCCAGCGGGCGATCTCCAGCGCCGGGGCGCCTTCCAGGTCCTGGGCCGCCTGCTCGGCCAGGGCGCGCAGCTCGGCGGGGTCGCGTCGGGCCGGGTCGGCGGATGTCGAAGCGCCCGGACCGACCAGGCGCAGGTTCGCTGCGGAGACGAGGCTCATCGGGTCACCGCCCGGGAGAGCAGGCCGGTGAACTTCACCGAGAAGACCCGGGTGCAGGCGTGGCACTCCCAGGCGCCGTGCCCCGCCTCGTGCGGCCGCAGGTCCTCCTCGCCGCAGTACGGGCAGTACAGAGGTGCCGCTCGGTTCTCGCTGCTCACCGCAGTGCCTCCTCATCGACTCTGATCACCCAGTTGGCGAACGTCTCGCCCTCGCTCCGACCGGCCAGGTAGCGACGGGCCAGCCGTTCCACGTACTCCGGAAGCTCCTCGGCGGTGGTCTTCAGGCCGCGCAGCTTGCGGCCGAAACCGGCCGTCTGCCCCTGGGCCATGCCCAGCCCGCCGCCCAGGTGCACCTGGAAGCCCTCGACCTGTCGGCCGTCCGGGCCGACCACCAGCTGGCCCTTGAGCCCGATGTCGGCCACCTGCGTGCGGGCGCAGGCGTTCGGGCAGCCGTTGATGTGGATGGAGATGTCCGCGTCGAAGTCACGCAACCGCTGCTCCAGCCGGGCCACCAACTCCTCGCCGCGGGCCTTCGTCTCGACGATGGCGAGCTTGCAGTACTCGATGCCGGTGCACGCCATCGTGCCGCGCCGCCAGGCCGACGGCCGGGCCTCCAGGCCAATGCCACGCAGCGCGTCGACAAGCGACTCCGTCCGCTCCGACGGCACGTCGAGCACCAGCAGCTTCTGGTACGGGGTGAGCCGCACCCGGTCGCTGCCGTGCGCCTCGACCACGTCGGCCAGTTGGGCGAGCTGCCCGCCGGAGACCCGCCCGACCACCGGCGCGGCGCCCACGTAGTGCCGCCCGTCGGCCTGCTCGTGCACGCCCACGTGGTCGACCGGCTTCGACGGCAGGGTCGGCGCCGGGCCGTCGAGCAGCGTACGACCGAGGTAGTCCTTCTCCAGGACCTCGCGGAACCGCTCCACACCCCAGTCCGCCACCAGGAACTTCAGCCGAGCCCGGTTGCGCAGCCGCCGGTAGCCGTAGTCGCGGAAGATCCCGACCACCCCGGCCCACACGTCCGGAATCTCGGCCATCGGCACCCAGACGCCGAGCCGCTGGGCGAGCATCGGGTTGGTGGAGAGACCGCCGCCGACCCAGACGTCGAAGCCGGGGCCGTACTCGGGGTGCTCGACACCGAGGAAGGCGATGTCGTTCGACTCGTACGGGGTGTCCACCAGCCAGGAGATCGACGTCTTGAACTTGCGGGGCAGGTTGGAGAACTGCTTGTCGCCGACGTACCGGGCGACGATCTCGTCGATCGCCGGGGTCGGGTCGAGCACCTCGTCACGGGCCACGCCGGCGACCGGGCTGCCCAGCACGATCCGGGGGCAGTCGCCGCACGCCTCGGTGGTCTGCAGGCCGACCGACTCCAGCCGACGCCAGATCTCCGGCATGTCCTCGACCCGGATCCAGTGGTACTGGATGTTCTGCCGGTCGGTGATGTCGGCGGTGTCCCGGGCGAACTCCCGGGAGATGTCCGCGATCACCCGCAACTGGGCCAGGCTGAGCTGGCCGCCGTCGATGCGGACCCGCAGCATGAAGAACTCGTCCTCCAGCTCGTGCGGCTCCAGCACGGCGGTGCGCCCGCCGTCGATGCCCGCCTTGCGCTGGGTGTAGAGGCCCCACCAGCGGAACCGGCCCCGCAGATCCTGCGGATCGATGGAGGCGAAGCCGCGGTGCGCGTAGATGGTCTCGATGCGGGCCCGGACGTTGAGCGGGTCGTCGTCCTTCTTGATCCGCTCGTTGGGGTTGAGCGGCTCACGGTGGCCGAGCGCCCACTGACCCTCACCCCGTGGCCGGCGCGGTGCTCGGGTCGGGCGAGCCGTCGGGTCCTCGGAACGGGCCGGGATGCTGCTGACCGCCATCGCGGCGTCCTCCGTTGTCTGCTGTGCCTCGGGGTACGCGGGGCGCGGCGGCCGGCCCGGCGAAGCGGGCGGGACAACGGTGTCTTCAGACAGCCGGCGCGGAGCGCGCCCGAGACAGATTGATCGGGCGTCGTCAGTAGGCCGGACAGATCGCGCTGCGCACGCGGCCGTAATCGACGTGGCGACGTGCCACGAAGCGGCGGACGACTGCGGCGGTCATGCGCCCCATGCTGCCACACCCCGAGGGGGCCGGCCAATGTCCACGTGCTGGATCCCACATCACGGGCGAGGGGGCTAGTCGACCAGCTGGTCACCGAGGACGGTTCGCGCGTACCGCACCACCCTGCCCTCCCGTACGCCGACGATCAGGCCGTTGTCCCGCAGCGTGGTGAGGTGGTGCGACGCCGTCGCCGGCGCGAGCCCCAACATCGCGGCCAGCTCGCCGGTGCTCAGTGGCGCGTCGAGCAGGGACAGCGCCGCCGCCCGCGTACCGCCGAGCAGGGCGCCGAGCGCCGCGCTGGGCGGCGGCGACGCCCACAGCCCGCCGAGCCCGGCCGGCGGATAGCAGAGGGCGGGTCCGGCGTCCCCCTCCAGGATCGCGTGCACCGTCGGTCCGGAGAACGAGGTGGGCAGCAACGTCCACGGACGGTCGTCCAGACCGGCCGGCCGGGACGTGCCGACGGCGACCCGCAGCGCCGCGCCGTCCCAGCGGATCAACGGGTGCAGCTCGCGGAGCAGGGTGCGCCCGCCCTGGTCGGCGGCGAGCAGGGTGCGCCGCCGGATGTCGGCCAGCGCGAGCGCCCGCAGCCGGGGCCAGTCCGGTGCGATCAGCAGGGTGAAGTACCGCCGGAGCTGCGCGACCAGCTCGTCCGGGGCCAGCCGGGGTGCGCCGGCCCGGTCCAGTTGCCGCCGCACCCGGGACGGGTCGGTGCCGGCGACCGCCCGCAGCTCGGCCGCCAGGTTCGGGGCCACCCCGATCGGAGTGAGGAAGTCCGGTACGTAGCCGTTGGACGACCGGAGCACCGCCAACAGCGGCTCCAGGCCGGCCCCCGGCAGCAGCCGTTCGGCGCGCTCCCGCCACGGGCGGTGCATCCAGTACTTCGCCGGCTTGCGCAGCGCCCAGGAACTGGCCACCAGCTCGGCCAACGGCGAGTGCACGAACCGGACGCGACTCAGGTCGTCCGGCGTGAACCGAACCTCGATCACCGACAGATTCGACCACGTTCGAACGGTTCGGCGACAGCGCGCGACCGCCGGAGGATCCGAGCATGGAATACAGGCAACTGGGCCGGTCGGGCCTGCGCGTGAGCGCGGTCGCGTACGGCAACTGGGTCACCCACGGCAACCAGCTCGACGACGACGCGGCGGGCGCGTGCGTGGCCGCCGCCCTGGACGCGGGCATCACGACCTTCGACACCGCGGACCGGTACGCCCAGGGGCGGGCCGAGCTGGCGCTGGGCAGGGCGCTCAGTGGCGTCCGGCGCAGCTCGATCGAGCTGTGCACGAAGGTGTTCCTGCCGGTCGGGCCGGGGGCCAACGACTCCGGACTGTCCCGCAAGCACATCATCGAGAGCTGCCACGCCTCGCTGGGCCGGCTGGGCACCGACTACGTCGACCTCTACCAGGCGCACCGGTACGACGACAGCGTGCCGCTGGAGGAGACGATGCTCGCCTTCGCCGACCTCGTCCGTCAGGGCAAGGTGCTCTACGTCGGCGCCTCCGAGTGGACCGCCCCGCAACTGCGTGCGGGTCTGCGGCTCGCCGCCGACCTGCGCGTCCCGTTCATCGCCAACCAGCCGCAGTACTCGATGCTGTGGCGGGTGGTGGAGGCCGAGGTGGTGCCCACCAGCGCGGAACTCGGGCTGGGTCAGCTCGCCTGGGCACCCCTCGCGATGGGCGTGCTGACCGGCAAGTACGAGCCCGGCAGGCGCCCGCCCGCCGATTCCCGGGCCACCGACGGCTTCGGCGGGTCGTTCGTCGCCCGCTACTCCTCGGATCTGTTGCTCTCCCGGGTCCGCCAGCTCCGGTCGATCGCCGATGCCGCCGGCTGCACGATGGCCCAGTTGGCGGTGGCGTGGGTGTTGCACCGACCGACCGTGGCCAGTGCGATCGTCGGTGCGTCCCGACCCGGGCAGCTCGCCGAGACCGCCGGCGCGGCGGCGGTCCGGCTGGACGACGAGCTGATGGAGCGGATCGATGCCGTGCTCGGTGACCTTGTCGAGCGTGATCCGGCGAAGACGGCCCGGCCGAACGACGTGATGCCCGCCTGGCGCCCACCGCCTGCGGCCGGCTGACACCACGAACGGCGAGACCGTGGCAGGCTCGGACCGTGGGCAGATTGTCCGAGTCGACCGGCGCGGCGTGGGGCCACCTGCGCCGCGTACCGGTCTGGCTCGCCCCGGCACTGCTGACCCTGGTGGTGACCCTGACCGGGCTGGGTTCCGCCCAGCTCTGGCGCGACGAACTGGCGACCTGGAGCGCGGCCAGCCGGTCGCCCGAGGACCTGGCCCGGCTGGCCGGCACCATCGACGCCGCCACCGGGCCGTACTACCTGCTGATGCACGGCTGGACCGCGATCGTCGGCGACTCCACGGTCGCCCTGCGCGTGCCGGCCGTGCTGGCGATGGCCGTGGCGGCCGGGCTGCTCGCCGTGCTCGGCGCGCGGCTGGTCGACCGGCGCACCGGCCTGTTCGCCGGGCTGCTGTTCGCGGTCCTCCCCGGCACGTCCCGCTACGGGCAGGAGGCCCGCCCGTACGCGTTGGCCACCATGCTCGCGGTGCTCGCCACCCTGCTGCTGGTGGCCGCACTGCGCCGACCGAGCTGGACCCGCTGGGCCGGGTACGCCGCCGCCGTCGCCGCTCTCGGGCTCATCCACCTGATCGCGCTCACCCTGCTCGCCGCGCACGGCCTGGTCGTCCTGCTCGCCTGGTGGCGCGGCCCGGCCACGGCCGGCGTCGGCAGCCGGGACAAGCACGACGCTGCGCGGGACCGGCGGGTGTGGCGCTGGCTGGTCGCCGTGGTGCCGGCCGCGCTGCTCGTCGCCCCCCTGCTGCTCAAGGCCCGCGCCCAGCGGTCCCGGCAGCTCAACTGGGTCCACCTGGTTCGCCTGGACGACCTGACCGCTCTGCCCGGCGGGGTGGCGCAGAGCAGCGTGGTGGGTGGACTGCTGGTCGGGGTCGCCGCGTTGGGCGCGGCCCGGCTCGGGCGTCGCGCCCTGCTGCCGGTGAGCGCGGTGCTGCTGCCCGTGCTGCTGCTCTTCGCCGCCGGTGAGGTCGTACCGCTGTGGGTGCCCCGGTACCTGGTCTTCGTGGTGCCCTTCGCCTGCCTGCTGGCCGGCGCGGCGATGGCCGCGGTGGCGGTGCCCGCCGCGCTCGCCGTGGTGGTCCTGGCCGGGTTGCTCGGCCTTCCCGACCAGGCGGCGTTGCGGCGCACCCACGAGTGGCCGCGCAGCGCGCCGGTGGACTACGCGGGCGCGGCGCGCGTGATCGCCGACGGTCAGCGGCCGGGCGACGCGATCGTCTACTCGCCCCGGCAGAGCTGGCTCTTCCTCGACCTCGGCATCGAGTACCACCTCGACGACCCTCCGCGGGACATCCTGGTCACCGAGGACGAGGTCCGCCGGGGCGACCTGTGGGCGGCCGAGTGCCCCCAGCCGGCGCAGTGCCTGGCCGGTACGACACGAGTGTGGCTGGTGCTCTCCGGTCGGCACGCCGAGCCGCTGGCCGCCGTGACCGGCGCCAAGGGCGACGCGCTACGCGCGGACTTCACCGTCGCCCAGGTCTGGCCGCGCCCCGGCCTGACCGTAGCCCTACTGACCAGCCCCCCCGCCCGCTGATCCGCTGACACCCACGACTGTCCCGGCGCGGCGGTCAGGCCTGTGAGCGGCCGTCGGGGGCGTTGCGGGCCAGCGGGACGACGAGCACGGCCTCGGTGCCGCCGGTAGCACCGGCCCGCAGCTCGATGGTGCCGCGCAGCTCCCCGGTGACCAGGGCACGGACGATCTGGAGGCCGAGCCGGCTGGCTCGCTCCGCGTCGAAGTCCGGCGGCAACCCGCGCCCGTTGTCGGTCACCGAGACGTGCAGCATCTTGCGGAACCGGTGCGCCGAGACCACCACCTCGGGTCGCAGCGACGGGTCGACCTCGGGAGCAGCGACCGGCACCATGCCCGAAGCGGCAGGCGCGCGGGGCTCGTCCGCCTCGTCGGCCGGCGGGAAGCCGTGCTCGACGGCGTTGAGCAGCAACTCGTTGAGGACCATCACCAGCGACGTGGCGATCTCCGCCGGCAGCACGCCGAAGCTGCCCCGTCGTCGCATGCCGACGCTCACCTCGGTCGCCGCGACCTCGGTCGCCGCGCTGGCCACCCGGTCGACGATGCCGTCGAACTCGACCGCCTCGTCGCTGGACATGGAGAGCGTCTCGTGCACCAGGGCGATCGAGGCGACCCGGCGGACCGATTCCTCCAGTGCGACGCGCGCCTCCGGCATGGACACCCGGCGGGCCTGCAACCGCAGCAGCGCGGCGACGGTCTGGAGGTTGTTCTTCACCCGGTGGTGGATCTCCCGGATCGTGGCGTCCTTGGTGATCAGTGCCCGATCCCGGCGGCGAACCTCGGTGATGTCCCGCACCAGCACGAGCGCGCCGATCGGCACCCCGGCAGGCATCAGCGGCAGCGCCCGGGTGAGCATCGTGGCGCCGCGGGCGTCGATCTCCCGGCGCGGTGGCGCCTCGCCGCGCAGGGCGGCCAGGATGCCGTTCGCCGCCTCGGTGCCGTCCAGCGGGTCGCCGGCGAGCCGGCGGTGCAGCGCGGCCAGGTCCTCGCCCACCAGGTGCGAGGCGTAGCCCAGCCGCCGGTACGCGGACTGCGCGTTCGGGCTGGCGTAGGTGACCTTGCCGCCGGCGTCGAGCCGGACCAGGCCGTCGCCGACCCGGGGCGCGGAGGTGGTCTCGCCCGGGTGCCGCGGTGGCGGGAAGGTGCCGTCCGCGATCATCTGCGCCAGGTCGTCGGCCGTGGTCAGGTAGTTGAGTTCCAGTTGGCTCGGGGTGCGCGCGGTGGAGAGGTTGGTGTCCCGCCCCACCACGGCGATCACCTCGCCGGCCTCCCCCTCGGCGGTGCGCAGCCGGACCGGGATCGCCTCGTGCCGGGCCGGCACGTCGCCATACCAGACCGGGTCGCCCTCGCGCCAGATCCGGCCCTGGGAGTACGCCACCCCCAGGTGGGCGACCTCCGGCCCGCCGACGATCCGCCCCACCTGGTCGTCCTGGTACGCGGTGGGTGCGGTGGTCGGGCGGACCTGGGCGACGCACAGGAACGTGCCGTCGGCGTCAACCGGCACCCAGAGCAGCAGGTCAGCGAAGGAGAGATCGGAGAGCAGTTGCCAGTCGCCGGCGATGCGGTGCAGGTGGTCGATGTCGGCCGGACGGAGATGGGTGTGCTCCTCGGCGAGGTCGCGCAGCGTGGACACGGTGACCAGGGTGCCACGCCACGCCTCACATCGTCGCGGTGACCTTCTTCAACCCACGCGGCGCGTCCGGATCCTCGCCCCGGGTGAGCGCCAGGGCCAGCGCCAACCGCTGCAACGGCAGGATGTCCAACAGCGGGGCGTACCGCTCGTCGACCTCGGGGACGGCCAGCCGGGTGGCGCCCGGCACGTCGGCGGAGCCGACCACCACGACGTCGGCACGGCGTTCGCCGAGGCGGGGCAGCACCTCGCCCATCGAGCGGCCACCGGGGCCGGAGCCGACCACGGCGAGCACCGGGACCTCCGGGTCGGTCATCGCGAGTGGGCCGTGCAGCAGGTCGGCGCCGGAGAAGGCGAGCGCCGGCAGGTACGAGGTCTCCATCAGCTTCAGCGCGGCCTCCCGGGCGGTCGGGTAGGCGTACCCCCGGCCGGTGGTGACCAACTGGCGGGCGAACCGGTAGCGCGGGGCGAGCTGGGCCGGGGTGCCGTCGGCCAGGGTGCGGGCGGCCAGCTCGGGCAGCGCGTCGAGCGCCTCCCGTTCGGCCGCCGGGAGCACGCCGTCGCCGGCCCGGATCCCCTCCACGAGCATCAGCAGGGCGAGCAGCTCGGCGGTGTACGTCTTGGTGGCGGCGACCGCCCGCTCGTGCCCGGCGGCGATGTCGACGCTCAGCTCGGCCACGTCGACGAGCGGCGAGTCGGGGGCGTTTGTCACCGCGAGGGTCAGCGCCCCGGAGGCGCGGGCGGCGCGCAGCACCTCGGCCAGGTCGGGCGAGCCGCCGCTCTGGCTGACCCCCACGACAAGCGCGTCGGACAGGTCGGGGCGTGCCCCGTACAGGGTGACGACGCTTGGCGAGGCGAGCCCGGCGGGCAGGCCGAGCCGGATCTCGGTCAGGTACGCCCCGTAGAGGGCCGCGTGGTCGGAGGTGCCCCGGGCGGTGAAGACCACGTGCCGTGGGCGACGTTCGGCGACGACCGCCGCCACCCGCGCGATCTCGGCGGCGTTGGCGGCCGAGAGCAGGCGGGCGTAGCCAGCCGGCTGCTCGTCGATGTCGGCGGCCATGCCGGAGCCTGCACGTGTCACGGAAACCCCTCCCCTGCGCGATTGCCGCGCGATTCTTGCTCAGTCTTGCACTTTTAACCGTAGCTCAGCAATCGAACGAGCAGGACTGCGCAGGTGATCACCAGTTGATCTCAATATCAACTAAGCTGGTGGTTGCACCCGGCCCAGCCCCAGCGACGAGAGGACGACGTGCCCGAGGGAACGGACGACCCCGCGCTCTCCCCGACGGAGGAGCTGGCTCTGGCCCGGCTGGCACTCGACGAGGGTGACCTGCACCACGCCGCCGGCCACCTCGCCGGCGCGCTGGCGCAGGCCCCCACGCTCCCGGAGGTGCACGAGACGCTGGCCCGGCTCGCCGCGGCCAGCGGCGGTGGTCTCGGCCTCTTTCCGATCAACCACCACACCTTCGTGGGCGCGGTCGTCGCCCGCGCCCATCTGCTCGCCACCGCCGGCCGTCCCGCCGAGGGACTGGAGTTGCTGGCCGCGGCGACCGCGTACGCGCCCGGCACCGAGTGGGCCGGCGTTCCCTGGGTCACCGCGCCCGAACTGGCCGAACGGCTGGACCCGGAACACATCGCCCGGATCCTCATGCAGGTCTGCGCCGCGCTGCCGGACCCGGTGCCGCGGGTCGACCGGGGCGCCCTCGCGCCGTACCTCACACTGGCCCGCAACGCCGCCACCGTCCACCCCGACCACGGTCTGCTGCTGGGCGCGGCGTCCGCGCTGGCCCGGCGCCTCGGCGAGGCCGCGCTCGCGGTGCGCTGGGCCACCCGAGGGGTACGCACACAGCCCTCGAAGATGGGCGAGGTCTGGCTCGGGTACGCGTACCGCAGCGCGGGCCGGACCCGCGAGGGCCTCGCCGCCCTCGGTCGGGCCGTCGAGCTGGACCCCGACGACCTGGCGATCTACGCGGACATCGCCGGCACCCTGGCCGAGATCGGCCGACTGGACGAGGCGCTGGAGTGGACCGAGCGGGCGCTGGCGCGCGACCCGTCCTTCGACTGCGCGGTGCACACCGCCCACCGGCTACGGCACCTGCGCGACGGCGACCTGGCCCACCTGGTCGCGCTCGCCGACTTCGTCCGCGACCACCCCAATGACAGCCACGAGCATGGTGACCTGGCCCAGTGCTGCCGGGGCCGCCCCTGGCTCGGCCAGCTGACCCCGGCCGGCGGCCCACTCGTCGACGCGCTGCGCCAGGCGGTGGCCGATGACGACAACGGTTCCGGCAGCGCCGTACGACTGCCCGCCGCAGCCCCGCCGAGCGCCGTCCGGACGGCGACGTCCACCGCCCCCGGGCTGCGGATCGACGTCGTCGGCTCGTTGGAGCCGGACCCGCGCGAGCCCCGGCGGGCGTCGGCCCAACGGTTGTGGCACTACGCGGACAACGTCCCCATGCCCGCCCTGCCGGCGCCCTCGGCGACGGCTGTCGAACGGATCGGTCAGCTCGCCCACCCGGCGTGGCCGCACCCACCGGCGGCGTACGACGCGGCGGTGGGCCTCGCCGGCCTCGACCTGGCGGACCTGCTCGGCCTGCTGGTGCACCCACCAGCGGCACCGGCCAACGCGGTGGGTCGCCTGCTGGCCGCGCACGACCCGTCGATCTGGGTCCGTGGGGTGCAGGTGTGGGCGTGCCTGGGGCTGCTGCACCACCGCACCGACGAGCCATGGGAGAGCTCGACCCGGCGCCGGGTGCTGCTCGACCTGATCTGGGACGTCGAGGACTGGGTCACCGAGGCGGCGCTGTTCGCCCTGGTCACGGCCGCCTGGGTGGATCCCTCGGTACGGTCGGACGTGGCGCGGGTGGTGGCGGAACGGCTCGCCGACGCGGCCGCCGTCGCTCGGGTCCGGCCGGTCCCGATCGCCGTCTCGCTGGCCCACCTGGCGCTCGCCGTCCCGGAACTGGACAAGGCCGCCGCGGCGCTGGCCACGGAACTGCTCGACACGCGGTCCTCCCGACTCCCCCGCCCCCGCAACCCCCTCCGTCGCCTCTGGCAACGCCTGACCCGCCGATCCTGACCCTGCCCGCGGGGCACAGCAGCGCGCCGCGCCGGCCCGGATGGGCTGACGCGGCGCGGCGCGGGGGAACGGTGTGGGTCAGGCGACCGGGGCTGCCTTGCCGAGGGCGACCTCGGCCTCCTCCTCCGGAGTGGCCTGCGGCGGCGCCTCGTTGGCGGTGCGCAGCGGGATCTCCTTGATGAACCAGGCGAGCACCGGGATCGCGATGGTGAACACCACCGCCCAGAGGAACACGTGCGAGATCGCGTCGGAGAGACCGCCGAGCACCAGCTCACGCGCCTGGGCGGGCAGGTCCTTGAGCTTCTCCAGGTCCATTCCGGCACCACCGGACTCGCCGCCGAAGGCTCGACCGCCCTCGGAGCTGGCCAGCCGGTTGGCGAAGATCGCGCCGAAGAGCGAGATGCCGAACGAGCCGCCGATCGACCGGAAGAACGTCGCCGCGCCACTGGCCGCGCCGAGATCCTTCTGCTCGACGCTGTTCTGCGCGATCAGCATCGTCGTCTGCATCAGGAAGCCCATGCCGACGCCGAGCACGACCATGTACAGCGACGACATCAGCTTGCTGGTGTCGGTGTCGAGCATGGACAGCAGCCCCATGCCCGCGGTCATCGCGACGCCACCGATGATCGGGTACGCCCGGTACCTGCCGTTACGGGTGATCGCCCGGCCGATGACAAGCGAGACCACGAGCATGCCGAACATCAGGGGCAGCAGCAGCAGACCGCTGTTGGTCGCCGACGCCCCCTGCACGGTCTGCTGGTAGAGCGGCAGGAAGTTCATCGCGCCGAACATCGCGAAGCCGAGCAGGAAGCCGATCACCGAGATCAGCGCGAAGTTACGGTTCGCGAAGAGCGCCAACGGCAGGATGGGCTCCTGGACCCGGCGCTCCACCAGGCCGAACGCCGCCAACGCGACAACGGCCAGTACGGCCAGGCCGAGGATCTGCGGCGACGTCCAGTCGTACTCGTTGCCGCCCCAGGTGGTGATGAGCACGATTGCGGTGATGCCGACCGAGAGCAGCCCGGCGCCGAGCCAGTCGATCCGGTGCTCGGTGCGGTACTTCGGCAGGTGCATCGTGGTGATCAGCACGAGCAGCGCGATCCCGCCCAGCGGCAGGTTCACGTAGAACGCCCACCGCCAGGAGAGGTGGTCGGTGATGAAGCCACCGGCCAGCGGACCGGCGACCATGGCGATGGCCATGATGCCGGCGATCATGCCCTGGTAGCGCCCACGCTCGCGGGGCGGGACCAGGTCACCGATGATCGCCATCACGCCGACCATGAGCCCACCGGCGCCGAGGCCCTGCACGGCACGGAAGGCGATGAGCTGGACCATGCCGTCCTCCGGGCCGCCGAGCATCCCGGAGCCGGCCATGCCGCAGAGGGCGGAGCCGACGAGGAACATGATGACCGAGGTCAGGAAGACCGACTTGCGGCCGTAGAGGTCACCGAGCTTGCCCCAGATCGGGGTGGACACGGTGGTGCCCAGGACGTACGCGGTAACCACCCAGGTGAAGTGGTTGAGGCCGCCGAACTCGCCGACGATCCGCGGTAACGCGGTGCTGACGATCATGTTGTCGAGCATCGCGAGCATCATCGCGATCATCAGCCCGAACAGCACGACCCGGATGTTGTTGGGTCGTACGCCGGTCTGTGTTGCTTGAGTCATAGGTAAGCTCCCCCCGAGGAATGTCGTACTTACTTGCCGCCCGGCTAGTCACCTTACTAGCCGCACGGTAAGTTGGGTAGGAAGCCACGGTCAAGCGATTAGGAGTGCGTGAGTGAGGGAGAGCACAGGCGGGACGCGGGAGCGGATCAAGGCCGTCGCGCTCGAACTCTTCACCGAGCAGGGGTACGAGAAGACCTCGCTGCGGGAGATCGCCGAGCGTCTCAACGTCACCAAGGCCGCGCTCTACTACCACTTCAAGAGCAAGGACGACATCGTCGCCAGCTTCGTCGAGGACCGGCTGGACCGGATGGACGAGCTGAATGCCTGGGCCGCGACGCAGCCCGCCACACTGGCCACCCGCCGCGAGCTGATCTCCCGGTACGCGGACACGATGTTCGACGGCGCGCAGCCGTCGGTGATGCGTTTCTTCGAGCAGAACCAGACCGCGCTGAAGAGTCTCTCCGCCGGCCAACAGATGCGCGGTCGGATGTTGGACCTGGCCGACGCGCTGTGCCGGGGCGACGAGTCCCCCGCCGCCCAACTGCGCGCCGCGCTGTCGATCTTCGCGGTGCACACGAGCTGGTTCGCGGTCCGCGCACCGCACATCAGCGACGACGAACGCCGCAAGCTCGCCCTGGAGGTGGCCGACGAGTTGCTCGCCGCCATCGGCACCGACCCCGACGCGAGCGACCACGACGGACCCGCCGCCGGCCAGGGCTGACCGGTCGGGCGGCTCAGCCGCGTGTCAGGACCAGCCGCAGACCGAGCAGGTCGACGCCCACCGCCGGAGCCCAGTCCTTCTCCGGTGCCCGGACGAACCCGAGCCGCGAGTAGAGCCGGTGCGCCGAATCGGCCATTCCGGCCCGGACGCAGATCACCACCGCCGTGCAACCCAACTCGACGGCGCGTGCCACGCACGCCTGCGCGAGTGCCGCGCCGACACCCCGACCCTGAGCGCCCGGGTCGACCGCGAGCATCCGGAACTCCGCCTCGCCCGGCCCGGACAGCTCGGCGAACGGGGTGCCCGGCAGCACGAAGGTCACCGACCCGAGCACCGCCTCGGTCACCTCGTCGACCGCGACCAGCACCTCACCGCTGACGGCCCGGGTCGACACGTCGGCCAGCACCTCGCCGTACCCGTGTTCGCCCTTGAGCTGGCCGTCCGCCTCGTACGCGGCCACGGTCAACCGGGCCACCGCCGGAAAGTCGGCCGGCTCGGCCGAACGGACCCGCAGCCCGCTCAAGCAATCACCGCGATCAGGTCACCGTCCTGTACGACGTCACCCTCGTGCACCGCCAGCTGCTCGAGCACACCGTCGGACTCGGCGAGGACGGGGATCTCCATCTTCATCGACTCGAGGATCACCAGGGTGTCGCCCTCGGCCACGGTGTCACCTGCCGAGGCGACGACCTTCCAGACGTTCGCCACCATCTCGGCGCGGATCTCCTCGGCCATGTCCGGGCCCTCCCTTTTCGCGATGTGCCTGCCGACGTATCCAATCATGCGACGTCCGCCGGTGGGCGCGCAGCGGCACGGCCGGGATGACGCACCCGCCCCGGGGAAAGGCGGCAGGTGTCGACCGCACTACCATCAGCGGGTCGGACCCGATGCCGGGCCGTCGGTGGGTGCACCGACGCCGAGGTCGTGGGCAGCACGGATCCGCCCCCATCACGAGGAGGTCAGCATGGCGAAGAAGTCCCGCAAGAAGAAGGCTCGTAAGAAGAGCGCCGCGAACCACGGCAAGCGTCCCAACTCCTGAACGGGTCGACGGGCCGGCGGCCCGTCACCGCTCAGCTCGACCCGGCCGACGCCGGGTACACCGGTGGCCCGGGTCGACAACGACCCGGGCCACCGGTCTTACGCTGTGCTCTGCCGACGCTCAGTCGGCCAACTCGCGCGAATCACTGGTCTCGAAGACCACCAGCTCGGTGAGCTTGACCCGCAGCCGCTCACGCAGCTCGTCCGGGGCGGTCTCGTTGCCGCAGCACCGAGCCACCAACGCCCGTACCTCCTGCTCGAGCCCGTACTCACGCAGGCACGGCCCGCACTCGTCCAGGTGGTGCCGGATCAGCGAGCGCCGCTCGTCGGCGCACTCCAGATCCAGGTAGAGGTAGACCTCCGCGAGCACCTCGCGGCAATCCGTCTCGTGCGGCTCCCCACAGCTCACGTCACACCTCCCGGCCGGCGGCAGCGGTCGAGCCCTTGGACGAGCGGGCCGCACTGAAGCCCCGCTCCCCGGCGTAGCGCTCAAGCAACTTGCGCAGATTACGACGGCCCCGGTGCAGACGCGACATCACCGTGCCGATCGGCGTACCCATGATGTCGGCGACCTCCTTGTAGGAGAAGCCCTCGACATCGGTGAGGTAGACAGCCAGGCGGAACTCCTCCGGCAACTGCTGGAGGGCCTCCTTGACGTCGCTGTCCGGCAGCCGGTCCAGTGCCTCGGTCTCGGCGGAGCGCAACCCACTGGAGGTGTGCGACTCGGCCTCGGCGAGCTGCCAGTCGGTGATCTCCTCGGTGGGCGCCTGGATCGGCTGGCGCTGCCGCTTGCGGTAGGAGTTGATGTAGGTGTTGGTCAGGATCCGGTAGAGCCAGGCCTTCAGGTTCGTGCCCTGCTCGAACTGGTGGAAGGCCGCGTACGCCTTCAGGTACGTCTCCTGGACCAGGTCTTCGGCATCCGCCGGGTTGCGTGTCATCCGCAGCCCAGCAGCGTAGAGCTGATCGACGAATGGCATCGCGTCCCGCTCGAACCGGGCCCTGCGCTCGTCCGTCTTCTCGGTGGTCAACCGCACATCCCCTCGCGTCGGATGCTTTCCCGCCGAGGATACGCGCACGGACCTGCCCGCAGATTCACTTCCCGCCGGTGTGCCTGTGCTCACCGCACCCGCCCCGCCCGGTCCCGCCGTCGCGGGCCACTCCGGGCCATCCAGCAGCCGCTTCAGCTGCCGGGCGTCCCGCTCGTCCCGTTCCAGGCTTCGTGTCTCGGTCGGCACCGGTCACCCCCCTCGCAGAAAAGTCTTCCGGGGTTAGTAACGCGAGATGACCACTGGGGCATTCCGGCTGGCCTCCCGTTCCTGGTCCCGGCCCCGACGGCGGCCGGCGCTGGGACCAGGAAGGGCCTGGGAGGACTGGTGTCACCGGTCCGGATCGGGCCGGCGGCACCATCGGATGCAACGACCCGCGCCCGGCACCGGAAACGGTCGCGCGGGCGAGCCGGGATCAGGTGGGCGCCCAGCCCTGGGCGTGCAACCAGACCCGGACGAGGTCAGCGGTGCCGGCCGGATCCCGCCGCAGGTCGTGCGTCTCCCCGGGACGACTCACCACCTGCACGGTCGGCCCCGGCTCCGGTGTCCCGAACGGGTCCCGGTCACCGTTGACGACAAGCGTCGGCAGGCCGGTGTCCAGTTCAGCGGCCCGCGAGCGCTCCGGCCGCCCGGGTGGGTGCAGCGGAAAGGCCAACGCGACCACACCGGCCGCACCCACCGCACGGGCCGTGCGGCAGGCCACCCGAGCGCCACTGGAACGGCCACCGACCAGAATCGTCGGCACGTCGGCGTGCCGCTCCCGCAGCACGGCGAGCACCGCCGTCCAGGCCTCGTCGAGATGACCTGCCGGTGCCGGCGCACGTCGACCGGCGACCCGGTAGGGCTGGGTCACCCGCGCCACCACCAGGCCGGCCCCGACCGCCGCGTCCCGGACCGCGAGCAGGTCGGGGGCATCGACGCTGCCGCCCGCGCCGTGCCCGAGCACGAGCAGGGCGGTGGCCGGGCGGGACGGCAGGTCGGTGTCGATTCGCGCCGAACCGCGCGGTGTGTCGATCTCGTCGCTGGGCAGCACCGACCCATTCTGCGCCGCCGGACCGGCGACGGGTGTGGGCCGGGTGAACCGATCAGCTCAACGGGACCAGAGTGAGCAGCCGATCCCGTACCGGCGGGCCGGCGTCGTCGACGGCGTCCGGGTCCGGCTCGACCTCGCCACGCCAGGCGACAAGCATCGCCCGCCGCTCGCGAGGTGTCGTGGCACCCCACACGCCGTGGCAGTCACCGACGTCCAGCGCCCAGGCCAGGCAGGACCCCTGCACGTCGCAACTGCGGCACAGTGCGACGGCGGCGTCCGCCGGTTCGTTCGGTGCCGGAAAGAATGTCTCCGGATCGACGCTCTGGCATGTGCCTCTGGTGCGCCACGCGTCGTCCTGTTGCCGTTCCCGCACGGCCTTCAGCAGTCGCGGATCTCGCCGCGCCGCAGCAACCTCGTGCGGGCGAGGCATACGCGCCCGTGTCATCCACCCACCTCCCCCGTGGGACCGGCAAGATCGGTGGACGTCGTCCGCCCCGTGCGAATCGACAGCCACTACCGGCGCTGTGTTCTATCGCACTTCACAACGCCGAGACAAGGGTCTGCCGGGAACATGACTGAACGGCCAGGAGACGAATCGCGCGCAACCCTGGCAAATCGGCGCTTGACGATGTGCGGCGGTCGGTCTCAGAACAGGGTCAGCTCCTGCGGTCGCACCGATGGCTCCACCGGCACCCGGGCGGTCAATTGCGGCCCGTCGTTGCGGACGTCGCCCACCGCCGCCCCGACCGGCCGGATTTCCAACCCGGCGAGCCACTCGGCCGACGCCGGGGTCAGCAACCGCTCCGGCTCGTCGGTCGGCGCCAACCACGACGCCCAGTGCTCGGGCGACAGCAGCACCGGCATCCGGTCGTGCACCTCGGCCAGGTCGCCTAGCGCCGCAGTGGTCAGCACGCTGAAGGTGAGCCGGGTCTCGGCCTCGGACTGCCAGACCGACCAGATGCCGGCCAGGGCGAGCACGGAGCCGTCGGCGGGCGTCAGGTAGTAGGCCTGTCGCCCACCGTCGGGCCGACGGACCCACTCGTACCAGCCGTCCGCCGGGATCAGGCAGCGGCGACGGGCGAACGACCCGGCGTACGCCCGACTGGTGGCCACCGTCTCGGCCCGCGCGTTGATCATGCGGGCCGCCCCGGCGGGAGAGCGGGACCAGTGCGGCAGCAGACCCCAGCGACCGACGCAGAGGCTGCGGTGCCCCTCGGGGCTGACCCGGACCAGCGGCACCGGGTCGGTCGGCGCGACGTTGTGATCCGGTCGGAGCAGGCCGTCGGTGTCGTCGGACGACTCGAACAGCGCGCTCAGCTCCCCGGAACTCCTGGTCGTCGCGTACCTGCCGCACATGGACCACACGCTAACGCGTCAGCGCCCCGCCGGCTGTCCCGCCAACCGGGAGTACGACCACCGCCTCCCGCCAGCGGGCGGTCGACGCGGCAGAATGTAACCGTGGGGAATCTGACCGCGACCCGGCCGCCACAGCCGTGGAGCGCACCGACCGCGTCCAACCCGGTGGCGGCGACGCTGCGCCTGCCCGGGTCCAAATCGATGACCGCGCGTGCCCTGGTGCTCAGCACGTTGGCCGCCGGACCGTCGACGCTTGCCGAGCCGCTGCGAGCCCGCGACACCGAGTTGATGGCCGCCGGCCTGCGCGCGATGGGCGCGCACGTGTCGATCAGCGACGACGAGCGCTGGCTGGTCCGGCCACACCCGCTGAGCGGCCCCGCCCACGTCGACGTGGGCCTGGCCGGCACCGTGATGCGGTTCGTGCCGCCGGTGGCCGGGCTGGCCGACGGGCCGGTCACCTTCGACGGCGACCCCTACGTTCGCACCCGGCCGCTCGGCCCGCTGGTCGGCGCACTGCGCTCGCTGGGTGTCCGGATCGACGTCACCGGCACGGGCAGCCTGCCGCTAACCGTCTTCGGCACCGGTGGGGTCACCGGCGGCGAGGTGGTGATCGACGCGTCCGTGTCCAGCCAGTTCGTCTCCGCGTTGTTGCTGGCCGCCCCTCGCTTCGACCGGGGTGTGGTGGTGCGCCACGTCGGCCCGCCGGTGCCCTCCGCGCCGCACCTGCGGATGACCGTGCGGATGCTGCGGGCCGCCGGCGCGGCCGTCGACGACAGCACCCCCGACGTGTGGACCGTCGAGCCCGGCCCGCTCACCGGGCGCGGCTGGGAGATCGAGCCGGACCTCTCCGGCGCGGTGCCGTTCTTCGCCGCCGCCCTGGTCACCGGTGGCGAGGTGACCCTGCAGGGTTGGCCGCACAGCAGCGCCCAACCGGTCGAGCAACTCCGCTCGTTGCTGCACCGGATGGGCGCCGAGGTCACCCTCTCCACCGCCGGGCTGACCGTGCGGGGCACCGGCGTGGTGCACGGCCTGACCGCCGACCTCTCCGACGTCAGCGAGCTGACCCCGGTGCTGACCGCGCTGGCCATGCTCGCCGACTCGCCGTCGGTGCTCACCGGCGTCGGGCACATCCGGGGCCACGAGACCGACCGCCTGAGCGCGCTCGCGGCCGAGTTCACCGCCCTCGGGGCGGACATCACCGAAGCGCCGGACGGGCTGGAGATCCGACCCCGTCCACTGCGCGGGGGGACCTTCCGCACCTACCACGACCACCGCATGGCGCACGCCGCCGCGGTGGCCGGGCTGGCCGTTCCCGGCATCGAGGTGGACGACGTGGGGTGTACCTCCAAGACCATGCCCGAGTTCCCGGCACTATGGTCAGCGATGGTGACCGGCAAGAGCTGACGCGAGAAGAGGACAGGTCCTGGCGACCAAACGGCGGGAGTACGACGAGGACGACGTACGGGTCCGGCCCGGAAAGTCGTCGCGCCCGCGTACGCGCACCCGCCCCCAGCACAACGATGCCGTGGACGGCTTCGTCATCGCCGTCGACCGGGGGCGCTACCAGTGCGTGCTGGCCGGGGCCGAGCGCGGCGTGGTGGGGGCCGAGCTGCCCACGGTGACCGCGATGCGCGCCCGTGAGCTGGGCCGCAAGTCGGTGGTGGTGGGCGACCGGGTCAGCCTGGTCGGGGACACCTCCGGCGCGGAGGGCGCTCTCGCCCGGATCGTCCGCATCGCCGAGCGCCGCTCGGTGCTGCGCCGCACCGCCGACGACGACGAGACCACCGCCGAGGGCCGGCTGGAACGGGTGGTGGTGGCCAACGCCGACCAGCTCGTGATCGTCAGCGCGCTTGCCGACCCGCCGCCGCGCACCGGGTTCATCGACCGCTGCCTGGTGGCGGCGTACGACGCGGACGTCGAGCCGCTGCTCTGCCTCACCAAGGCCGACCTGGCCGGGCCGGAGGAGGTGCTCGGCTACTACACCGAGTTGGAGCTGCCGTACGTGCTCAACCGTCCCGACTCCGACCTGGGGGCGCTTCGCGCGCTGCTCAGCGGCAAGGTGTCGGTGCTGGTCGGGCACTCCGGGGTGGGCAAGTCGACACTCGTCAACCGCCTCGTCCCGGACGCGCTGCGCGCGGTCGGCGTGGTCAGCGCGATCGGCCGGGGCCGGCACACCTCCACCAGCGCGGTGGCGCTGCGGTTGCCACCGGTGCCCGGCGTCGACACCGACCCCGGCTGGATCATCGACACCCCCGGGATCCGCAGTTTCGGGCTGGCGCACGTCTCGGCCGACAGCCTGCTGCACGGCTTCCCGGACCTGGTCGAGGGCACCGTCGACTGTCCGCCCAACTGCCAGCACACGGCCGACGAGGCCGCCTGCGGGCTGGACGCCTGGGTGGCCGCCGGCAAGGCCGACCCGCGCCGGTTGGCCTCGTACCGCCGGTTGCTCGCCTCCCGGGCCGGTGAGGGTGACTCGCGCGGCGAGAGCGACCAGCGCGGGCCCGGCGAGGGTGACCGGCGCGGGCCCGACGAGTGAGCCGAGGTGCGTCGGCTAGGTTGCCGGCATGACCGGGTACGCCGACGACCTCGCCCTCGCCCACCTGCTCGCCGACCGGGCCGACGCCATCGCCATGGCCCGGTTCCGCGCGCTCGACCTGCGGGTGGAGGCGAAGCCCGACCTGACTCCGGTCTCGGACGCGGACACCGCCGTGGAGCGGGAGATCCGCGCCCTGTTGGCCGAGCAGCGGCCGACCGACGGGCTGCTCGGCGAGGAGTTCGGGGCGCAACCGTCCGCCGACCCGAACGGCCGACGGTGGATCATCGACCCGATCGACGGCACCAAGAACTTCGTCCGGGGGGTGCCGGTCTGGGCCTCCCTGATCGCGCTCTACGACGGCGACCGGCCGGCGATCGGCGTGGTGTCCGCACCGGCGCTGGGCCGGCGCTGGTGGGCAAGCGCGGGCGCGGGCGCGTACGCCGGTCCCGGTGCCGCCGCCGGCGAGCGGATCGGGGTGTCCGCGGTGCACGGGATCGCGGATGCCAGCTTCTGCTACTCGTCGCTCGACGGGTGGGAGCGCGCCGGGCGGCTCGACGCGATGTTGGACCTGATGCGGGCGACGTGGCGCAGTCGGGCGTACGGCGACTTCTACGGCTACATGCTGCTGGCCGAGGGCGCACTGGACGTGATGGTCGAACCGGAGCTGTCCCTGTGGGACGTGGCGGCGCTGGTGCCGATCATCACCGAGGCGGGTGGCACGGTCACGGATCTGTTCGGTCGACCGGCTCCGGCCGGCGCGCCGGGCACCGACAGCAGCGTGGTGGCCACCAACGGGGTGCTGCACGCCGACATCCTCAGCCGGCTCGATCGGCCAGCCGAGCGCTGACCCCCGCCAACCTCTATCCTCGCCAGGTGGTCTCCTCCGGTTGGTGTTTTCTCGCGGCGATGATCGTCGCGTACGGCTTCGCCAACCTCCTCCAGTCGGTGGCCGCGGCCCGCACCACGGTTCACCACACCTTCGATCCGGGCCTGCTGCTGCGTCTCGCCGGGCACCGGACGTACCTGATCGGACTGGGCTGCCAGATCGGCGGGTTCGTGCTCGCCTTCCTGGCCCGCCGGGACCTGCCGCTGTTCCTGGTGCAGGCGAGCGTCGCGGCCGGGCTCGGGGTGACCGCCATCCTCGGCGTGCTGGTGTTGAAGTGGCGGCTGCCGGTGGCGGAGGTGGTGCTGCTGGTCCTGCTCTTCGCCGGGATCACGGCGCTGGTGCTGTCCGCCCGTCCGGCCCCGTCGAAGCAGCTCGGCACCGCTGGCTCGATCGCCCTGCTCGTGGCGCTCGGCGTCATCGCGGTGCTCGGCGTCTTCGCCGTCCGGCTGCGCGGGGCACCCGGCTCGGTGGCCCTCGGCTCGCTGGCCGGGTTGGCGTTCAGCTCGGCGGCGGTCGCCGCCCGGCCCCTGGCGTCCGCGTCGTCCGCCGAGGCGTTCCTCTCCCACCCGCTGTTCTATCTGCTGATCGCCCACTCGATCGTCGGCCAGTTGCTGCTGGGGTTGGCCATGCAGCGCGGTTCGACGACCGCCGCGGTCGCCGCGATGGACGCCGCCGGTGCGGTGCCGGCCGCGATCGTCGGCCTGCTGCTGCTCAACGACAAGATCTGGCCCGGCCGGGAGTGGCTGGCCGCGGCCGGTTTCCTGGTCACCCTGGCCGCGGTGATCGGGCTGACCCGGTACGCCGAGCCGCAGCAGCAACGCGCGGTGGCACGACGTCGCGACCAGGCCATGGTCGTCGTCGGGCGGTCCGGCTGAGACACCGGGCCGCCCGACCCGCCCTCTTCAGGCCTCGACCGGCTTGCGGCGGCTCACCACCCGCTCGTAGAGGCGCTCCAACGCGCCCGCGGTGCGCTCCCAGGTGTAGCTGCTGCGCACCCGGTCCACCGCGGCGTGCCCGTAGGCGAACCGGCCGGCGTTGTCGGCGAGCAGCCGGCGCAGCGAGACGCCGAGCGCCCGCACGTCGCCGGGGGGCACCAGGCGGCCGGTGACCTCGTCGACGACGGCGTCCGCCAGGCCGCCCATCGCGTAACCGATCACCGGCACGCCGCAGGCCATCGCCTCCAGCGAGACCCGCCCCGCGGAGGAGTAGTGCGGCGTGCAGGCGACCACGTCCGCCGAGCGGTACCAGGTGGCCATCTGGTCGTGCGGCACCGCTCCGACGAGCCGTACCTGGTCGACGACGCCGACCTGCTCGGCCAGTTCGCGCAGACGCCGCGCCTCGGCATGGTTGGCCAGTTGGTCGGCCGGCGGCCCACCGGCGATCACCAGCTCGGCGTCACCGACCAGTCGCATCGCCCGGATCAGGTCCTCCTGGCCGTGCCCCGGAGACAGCGAGCCGACCGAGAGGATGCGGGACCGCTGTTCGCGCGGCGCCGCCTCGCCGTCGGGCTGGAACAGCTCGATGTCCACCCCGGCCGGCACCAACGCGACCGAACTGCGTTGCAGGCCCATCCGGGTCAGCTCGTCGACCTCGTCGTTCGACTGGGCGACGGCGATGTCGACGGCCCGGGTCAGGGCGCGTTCCAGCGTGATCCGCTCCCCCGGCCCGTCGTAGTGGCCGCCCAGGTGGCGTGCCTGCTCGACGCCGAGCGAGTGGAACGTCTGCACCACCGGGATGTCGGTCTCCCGAACCGCGTGTGCGGCGGCCAGGCCACCGACCCAGTAGTGCCCGTGCACCACCTCGGGCCGCCAGGCGCCGGACCACGAGTCGGCCAACCAGCGGCCGAACTCCGTCACGTGCGGGATGAGTTTCGCGGTGGGTAGTGGGGTGGGCGGGCCGGCGGGCACCTGAAGCACCTGGTAGCCGTCGACGTCGACGGTCGCCGGCAGGCCGGGGTCGTCCCGGCGCTCGTACAGCCGTACGTCGTGGCCTCGCTCCGCCAACTCGGCGGCGACCCGTGCGATGTGTTGCCTGGTGCCGACCGGTGGACCGTCGGCGTGGCGGTATGAGCTGGCGTGCGCGCAGACGAGGCCGACGCGCATGGGTCACCTCCCTGCGATCTTTCCTCGGCAGTGGTCCTCCCGTTCAGAGCGTCCCATTAACCTCGGGAGCGGGAGTCGAAACCTGGCAGATCGGGAAGAGTGCCCGCGAGTGCCACCGACGCTTGCGCCACGGCAAGCACATTGACCACACGAAACGCCGTTAGCCGGAAGATCGACAATCAACAGGTGGCATGACCAGGCGCGGGCGGGGGTACCGCTCAGGAATGCCGCTGACCCGCAGCCTCGACGATTCGACCGTGGTGATCACTGGCGCGTCCAGCGGGATCGGCACGGCGACCGCGTACGCGTTGGCCCGCCGGGGTGCGGCCGTCGTGCTGGCCGCCCGCAGCGAGGCGGCCCTCCGCCAGGTCGCGCTGCGCTGCCAGGAGTTGGGCGGCCGGGCGCTCGTCGTACCGACCGACGTGACCAATCTGGAGTCGGTGCAGCGGCTGGCCGATCGGGCGGCGGCCGAGTTCGGTCGCATCGACGCCTGGGTGAACAACGCCGGAGTCGGCGTGGTGGGCCTGTTCGACGAGATTCCGATCGCCGAGTTCCGTCGGGTGGTGGAGGTCAACCTGCTCGGCGCCGTGCACGGCATCAAGGCCGCCCTTCCGTACCTCGGCGCCGCCGGAGGCGGCGTCCTGGTCAACAACGCCTCGGTGCTGGCCGAGGTGGCCATGCCGTACCAGTCGGCGTACAACGCCACCAAGCACGGCATCCGCGGGCTGGCCGACACGGTCCGACAGGAGTTGCGGGTCACCGGTCGCGGTCAGATCTCCGTCTGCACGGTGCTACCGGCCACCATCGACACCCCGTTCTTCCGGCACGCGGCCAACCACAGCGGTCGGGAACTGATGCCGCCGCCCCCGATCTACCCACCGGAGGTGGTCGCGGAGACCATCGTCCGGGTGCTGCGTCGGCCCCGGCGCGAGGCGTACGCCGGCGGCGCGGGCCGCCTGCTCGGCCTGCAGTGGCGGCTGGCCCCCGCGCTCGTGGAGCGCGCCCTCGGCTGGTACGCCCACCGCGCGCAGTTCGGCCCGGGCGCACGGGTGGACAGCAGCGGCAACGTCTTCGACGCCGACGGGCAGGCCCACCGGGACGGCGGCTGGCACGGTCGCCGACGCCAGCTGGTGCGGATGAGCGCCGCGTTCGGTCTCGCCGCCGCCGGCACCGCGGTCGGCACCATGGCGGCGATCAATCGTCGATCCCGGTTGGCGCACTGATGACCGGCATCGAGCGCCCGAATGCGCGAACGGTCGTCGGCGCGCACAATGGGGCGATCATGTCGAGCTGTCTGGTGGAGATCGACGATTCGTCGGCGGTGGTCCGGCTGACCGGGACGCTTGACGCCGCGGAAGCCGAGGCGGTACGCGGCGCGCTGCTCGCCTGTCTCTGGGACCGACCGGGCCCGGTGGTGGCGGACGTGACCGGGCTGCGGGTCGCGGACCCGATCGGGCGGGCCGTCTTCGCCGACGTTCGCCGCGAGGTCGCCGACTGGCCCGCCGTGGATCTGCTGCTGTGCGACCCGGCGGTCGGCCGGCCCGTGCAGGTGGACGCCGGGGCACCGCCCCGGCCGGCGATGGTGGCCGGCGTGCCGGCCTGGCCGACGGTGGACGGGGCGTTGGCCTCGGTCGCGGTGGCACCGCTGGCGGCGGTGCTCACCGCCGAACTGGCCCCGGCGGTGGGAGCCGCCCGGCAGGCCCGTGACCTGGTCACCACCGGCTGCCGACGCTGGGGCATGGAGATGCTGACCGACCCGGCCAGCATCGCGATCACCGAAATGGTGAACAACGTGGTGGCGCACGCACGGACCCCGATGACGGTACGGCTGGCCCCCCAGGACGGCACCCTGCACCTGGCGGTGCGCGACTACTCGGCGCGTCGGCCGACGTTCGCCGGGTTGTCCCCGCCGAACAGGGTCGGCGGCCGGGGGCTGCTGCTGATCGACACGGTGGCGCGACGCTGGGGCAGCAGCGCCCTACCGGATGGCAAGGTCGTGTGGTGCGTGCTGCACCCGGAGGACGAGGTCGCGCACCTCAGCTGATGCGGCCTATCGCCTCCGGTGCCGCTTTCGACCACGGCACAGCCTCGGGTGCTCCGGTTATGGCGGGAGGGCAGCGGGTAGTGATCAGACATGCGCGACAACGAGTACCCGACCCCCGTGTCCGACACCGAGGCGCAAGGTCTGCCCGACACCGCCGATGACGACTCGACCGCCAACGACGACGTCCTCACCGGCCGCGAGGCGGACGGCCCGGACCCGGCCCAACTCCCCGGCGACCGGACGCCGGTGGCGGTGGACCGGTTCGGGACGACCGCCGAGGAGCAGCTCGACGGCGAGTCGTTGGACTACAAGCTCGACCGCGAGGTCTACGAGCGCCCGGCGGACGACCCGCTGGCCGGAACGATCGACCCGAAGATCGCCTTCGAGGCGGACAACCTGGAAGCCGCCGCGGAGGCACAGCTGGACGCCGACGTGATGGACCCGGGACCCACCTCGGATCCGAACTCGCCGGTCTCCCTCTACGACCACGGTCAGCTCGGCACGGTGGCCGACGCCACGGTGGGTCGGCTGGTCGAGCCGGACGAGGGGTCGCACACCGACCAGGAGACCGACTCGGTGGCGTACGACGCCGGTTCCGCCGGCGGCGGCGCGACCGCCGAGGAGTTGGCCATCCACGAGACGGAGCCGCCGCGCTCGGTCTGACCGTGGTCAGTCGTCCAGGCCGCGTTCGATGGCGTACCGGGTCAGCTCGACCCGGTTGTGCAGTTGCAGCTTGCCCAGGGTGTTCTGCACGTGGTTCTGCACCGTGCGGTGCGACAGTCCGAGTCGCTGCGCGATCTGCTTGTACGACATCCCCTTCGCCACCAGCCGCAGCACCTCGGTCTCCCGGTCGGTGAGCCGAGGCGTTGCCGGTTCCCCGCCGCCGGCCGGGTCGGGGTCCTGCCCCGGCCCGGCGGCCAGCCGGCGGTACTCGCCGAGGACGAGCCCGGCGAGGCCGGGGGTGAAGACCGCGTTGCCGGCCGCGGTCCGGCGGACCGCGTCGAGGAACTCCGCGGTGGCTGTCGACTTCACCAGGTATCCGGTGGCCCCCGCCTTGACCGCGTCCAGCACGCTCTGCTGTTCGCCACTGGCGCTGAGCATCAGCACCCGCACGTCGGGCAGTGCCGCGCGCAGCCCCAGGATCACCTCGACGCCGGAGATGTCCGGCAGTTGCAGGTCGAGGACGACGACGTCGGGCCGGGCGGCGGCGGCCACCCGGATGGCCTGTCGCCCCTCGCCGCTCGTCGCCACCACCAGGAATCCGGCCTCGGTCAGGTCGCGGGCCACGCCCTCCCGCCACATCGGATGGTCGTCGACCACCATCACTCGCGTCGCGTTCACCGCTGCGCCCTCGGCACGGTCAGCTCGATCTCGGTGCCCGCCTCGGGGGCGGATGCGATCCGCACGGACCCGCCCAACTCGACCACCCGGCCCCGGATCGACTGGGTCACGCCGAGCCGGCCCTGAGCGGCGGCCTCGGCCAGTCGGCCGTCCGGGATGCCCGGCCCTTCGTCGCGGATCGACACCGTCACCGTCTCCCCCTCGTCCTCGATCAGCACCCAGGCCCGTCCGCCGGCGTGCCGCCCCACGTTGTCCAGCGCCGCGCCGGTCGCGGCGGCCAACTCTCCGGCCACCCGGCGTGGCAGCGGCACCGGGGTGGCCGGGGCGGAGAGCGCCACCGCCGACGAGGCGTACCGGCTGAGCAGGGTCCGCAGGTCCACCGCGGCGGCGTCGGGTCCGTCCAGGGGCACACCGGGGGCTGGACCGGTGCCGGCGATCAGCGCCCGCAACGCGGCCTCCTGCTCACCGGCCAGCCGGGCCAGCTCGCCGGCCTCGCCGGGCAGGTCAGCGCCCCGCCGCTGGACCAGCGCCAGCACCTGGAGCACCGAGTCGTGGATCCCCCGGGCCAGTCGTTCCCGCTCCCGGGTGGCAGCCTCCAGTTCCACCGCACGTTGCAGTCGTTCCTCGGCGCCTGCCGCGAGACGGGCCACGTGCCCGACCACCACCCCGGCGAGCAGCATGAGGATCACCCCGGTGAACGAGGACTGGCCGATCCGCTCCCGGGTGGCCAGATCCGCGCCGGCAACCAGCAGTGCCGCGATCGTGCCCCGCCGTCGGCCGCCGGAGACGGCCCAGGCCAGCACCGGGCCGGCCATCCAGGCGACCCCCATGGTGGGTACGCCGTGGGTGAGCGCCGTCCGTCCGACCACCCACGGGGTGGCCAGCACGACGGCCAGCACCACGCCGAGATCGGCCAGCAGCAGCGGCCAGCGCCGCCAGGCCGGTCGGGCGTACGCGAGCGCGGTCGCCCCGGTCCAGGTCATCATCACGAGGACCAGGGCACCGACGGCGTACGGGTGGGCGTACCGGTCGGCGTCGCGCACCGCGAGCGCGCAGACGTACGCCAGGGACGCCAGCCTGAACACCGCGAGCGCACGCCACAGCGGCACCTCGAATCCACCTGGCGGCGACGGCATGGCCGTCACGATGCCACATCCGACAGGTAGCACGGCGAGCAGCGAGTGCGGTTCGGGAAACCCTGACGTACGGTGGAAAAGCCGCGAAATACTCCGAGATGCGCCGCCGGGACGGGCCCATGACGAACGCAGATCCGCACGCACCGCGTACGGTTGTGCCCATCGAACCTGCCCTCCTGATCGCCGACGCCTTCGACCAGGCCCAGGTGACCGAGATTCGACACTCGGTCACCTCCTGCGCGCACGCTTCCGGGCTCGCCGGCCAACGGCTCGACGACTTCGTGCTCGCGATCAACGAGTTGATCACCAACGCGGTGCGGCACGGCGGCGGACGCGGCTGGCTGCGGCTCTGGCACGAGTCGGAGCTGCTGGTCTGCGAGGTCGCCGATCACGGGCACGGGATCAGCCCGCAGCGACTGGGCGATCGCACCCGCCCGACCACGGACACCGCCGGCGGCTGGGGCCTCTGGCTGGCCCGCGAGCTGACCGACGCCATGGAGGTCGTCACCAGCACCGCCGGCACCACCGTCCGCGTCACCACAAGCCTCGTCCAGCACGACCACACCCCGCACTAACTCGGAAGCAGACCTACTTCCTCCCGATTAGGGCCGCTTCGCGCAGCGGAGCGACAGCGACTAACCCCACGCCCCCGCACCCCGCGCCCCCGCACACCGCGCCCCCGCACCCCGCGCCCACGCCCCGCGGTCCGCGCCCGCGCACCCCGCCCCGCACCCGCGCACCTCGCCCCGCCCCGCGCGGACGCCCTCGCCCCGCCCCGCGCACCTCGCCCCGCCCCCGCCCCCGCCCCCGCCCCGGCCCGGCCCGGCCCGGCCCGGCCCGGCCCGTCGATCATGGAGTCGTGGTGGGCGACAGCTCCGCATGCGCCCCTTGTGCGCGGCACCACAACTCCATGATCCACGCGGATCAGGGCGGGCGCTTCGGCGATCTTGCGGTTTCTGTTGTCGGGATGAGTGGGATATCCCTTATGTCGCGACAGAAACCGCAAGATCGCGCGGGTGAGGTGTGAGGGCGGGGACGGGGGCGGGGTGAGGGCGGGGGTGGGGTGGGGTGGGGCGGGGTGGGGTGGGGGTGGGTCAGGCGAACAGCGCGGAGACGGACTCCCCGTTGTGGATCCGGCGCATCGCTTCGGCCAGGGCCGGGGCCACCGACAGCACCTGCAACTCGGGGATCCGCTTCGCGGCCGGGATGGGCACCGTGTTGGTGCAGACGATCTCCAGGACGCCCTCCTGGTCGCTGAGCCGCTGTAACGCGTCACCGGAGAAGAGCCCGTGCGTGCAGGCGAGCCGGATCGAACGGACCTTCAGGCCGCGCAGGTGCTCCATCAACTCGATCACCGTGCTGCCCTTGGCGATCTCGTCATCCAGCACGATGACGTCCCGATCGGCCACCTCGCCGATCACCGCGCTGATCGTGACCAGGTCGTCGCTGAACCGCTGCTTCGCACCGGCCGCGACCGGCGTGCCGAGCAGCCGGGCGAAGGCCGCCGCCTCCTTGGCGTTGCCCAGGTCGGGTGAGACCACCACGGTGTCGCTCAGGTCGTAGCGCCGGAAGTGGTTGGCCAGCTCACGCAACGCGTGCAGGTGATCCACGGGAACGCTGAAGAAGCCGTGCACCTGCGGCGAGTGCAGCGTCATCGCGAGCACCCGGTCCGCGCCGGCCGACACGAGCAGGTCCGCGACGAGCCGGGCGCCGATCGAGATGCGCGGCGCGTCCTTCTTGTCCGAACGGGCGTACGCGTAGTGCGGCAGCACCACGGTGATCCGGCCGGCCGAGGCGCCCCGGGCGGCGTCGATCATCAACAGCAGCTCGACCAGGTTCTCCTGCACGGGCGGCACCAGCGGCTGGATCAGGAAGACGTCCCGCTCCCGGCAGTTGGCCTGCAACTGCACTTCGAGACAGTCGTTCGCGAATCGGGACACCCGCACCGGGTGCAGCGGCACCCCGAGGTGGGCACAGATCTCGGCGGCCAGGTCGGGATGGGCGGTTCCACTGAAAACGGCGATGTCGCGCACGTTCGCACATCGTAGGCGAAGCGGCGGCCGGCGACCGGCGGTGGGCCGTAACCGGTCGTGACGCCTGTCGCACCACGCTGCGCTTTGGGTACGGTGCTGCGGTGACCCCCCAGTACGTCGCCGCCATCGATCAGGGCACCACCTCCTCGCGGTGCATCGTCTTCGACTCTGCCGGGGACATCGTCGCCGTCGCCCAGCGGGAACACCGGCAGATCTTCCCCCGGCCCGGCTGGGTGGAACACGACGCCGAGGAGATCTGGGACAACGTCCAACAGGTCGTCGCCGAAGCGCTGCGGGCCGCCGGCACCGACGCGACCGGACTGGCCGCCGTCGGCATCACCAACCAGCGGGAGACCACTGTCGTCTGGGACCGGGCCACCGGCCGCCCGGTGGCCAACGCCATCGTCTGGCAGGACACCCGGACCGGGCCGCTGCTGCGCGAGCTGGCTTCGACGTACGGCGAGGAGCGGTTCCAGGCCCGGACGGGCCTGCCGCTGGCCACCTACTTCGCCGGGCCGAAGCTGCGCTGGCTGCTCGACGAGGTCGACGGCCTGCGCGAGCGCGCGGAGCGCGGCGAGGTGCTCTTCGGCACCATGGACAGCTGGCTGATCTGGAAGTTGACCGGCGCGCACGTCACCGACGTGACGAACGCCAGCCGGACCATGCTGATGGATCTCACCACCCTGGACTGGGCGCCGGACCTGCTGGACGCGATGGGTGTGCCGGCGGCGATGCTGCCGGAGATCCGCTGCTCCGCCGAGGTGTACGGCACCGCCCGCGGCGTGCTCACCGGGGTGCCGGTGGCCAGCGCGCTCGGCGACCAGCAGGCCGCCCTGTTCGGGCAGACCTGCTTCCAGCCGGGCGAGGCGAAGTGCACCTACGGCACCGGTAGCTTCCTGCTGCTCAACACCGGGGCCACCCCGGTCCCGTCGACACACGGCCTGCTCACCACCGTCGCCTACCGGATCAAGAACCAACCCCCGGCGTACGCCCTGGAAGGCGCGATCGCCGTCACCGGCTCGCTGGTGCAGTGGCTACGGGACAACCTCGGGCTGATCTCCACGGCCGCCGAGGTGGAGGACCTGGCCCGTACCGTGGACGACAACGGTGGCTGCTACGTGGTGCCGGCGTTCTCCGGGCTGTTCGCCCCGCACTGGCGCAGCGACGCGCGGGGCGTCATCGCCGGCCTGACCGGCTACATCACCAAGGGGCACCTGGCGCGGGCGGTGCTGGAGGCGTCGGCGTGGCAGACCCGTGAGGTGGTCGACGCGATGGACGCCGACTCCGACGTGGCGCTGCGCCGACTCCGGGTGGACGGTGGGATGACCGCCAACGGCCTGCTCATGCAGTTTCTCGCGGACGTGCTCGACGTGCCGGTGGTCCGGTCCCGGATCACCGAGACCACCTGCCTGGGCGCCGCGTACGCGGCCGGTCTGGCGGTCGGCTTCTGGCCTGATCTGGCCACCCTGCGGGCGCAGTGGCGCTCCGACGCGCGGTGGGAGCCGGCGATGGCCCCGGAGCTACGCGAGCAGGAGCTGGGCCAGTGGCGCAAGGCCGTGCAGCGCACCCTCGACTGGGCGGAGTAAGTCCCGTGCCGACGTCCTGACTGTCGCCGGCTGTCGTGAGAACCGGAGGAGGGCCGCGCCAGGTGTGCGTCCTTTGCTCTGCTTCAACGGGCGCACCGAAACATGCCGTCAGTGTTGCCTTGGTTGAAGCAGAGCAAAGGGCGTCCAACAGTGACGCAGGGAGCGGCGGACGGCAGTAACGCGCTCAGCTCCAGCGGTTGCCGGTCAGCTTCTCGTAGACCTCGACGTAACGGGCGCGGGTCGCCTCGACCACCTCGTCCGGCACGTCCGGCGCCGGGGGCTGCTTGTCCCAGCCGCCGCCGGTGGCCCAGTCCCGTACGTACTGCTTGTCGTAGGAGAACTGCACGCGGCCCGGCTGGTACGACTCGGCTGGCCAGAACCGCGACGAGTCGGAGGTGAGCAGTTCGTCGCCCAGGACCAGGGTGCCGTCCGGCGCCCAGCCCAACTCGATCTTGGTGTCGGCGATCAGGATGCCCCGGTCGGCGGCCAGCTCCGCGCCGCGCCGGTAGACGTCGATGGTGATCTGCCGCAGTCGTTCGGCGGTGGCCTGGCCCACCTTGTCCACCACGTCGTCGTACGTGATGGGTTCGTCGTGTTCGCCCATCGGAGCCTTGCTCGACGGCGTGAAGATCGGCTCGGGGAGGATCGACGCCTCACCCAGCCCTCGGGGCAGCGCCACGCCGGAGACGGTGCCGGTCTGCTCGTACTCCCGCAGGCCGCCGCCGGTGAGGTAGCCGCGAGCGACGCACTCGACCGGGAGCATGTCCAGCCGCTGGCAGCGGATCGCCCGCCCGGCGAACTCGGCGGGCACGTCGGTGGCCGAGATGACGTGGTTCGGCACCAGGTCGGCGAGCTGCTCGAACCACCACAGCGAGAGCGCGGTGAGCAGACGACCCTTGTCCGGGATCGGCGTCGGCAGCGCCACGTCGTAGATCGAGATGCGGTCCGAGGCGACCAGGATCAGGTCGTCGCCGTCGGCGTACACGTCCCGAACCTTGCCCGAGTGCAGAAGTTCCACGCGCCCTAGTACACCACGCGGCAGCGGGAGGCCTGATTCGACCACCCGCGCCGGCGGGTGACCGGACGGACGTTGACACCTTCGTGCGCTCCCTGCGTGAATGGTCCGACCGCCGCCCTCGCAGGTCCAGGAGACCCCCGTGCCCGTTGTTCCACAGCCGATCGACCGCCTCGGCGCCGACCCGGGCCGGCGCCGACTGCTCACCGCGCTGCTCGGTGCTCCCCTGCTCGCGTCCGGCGGGCTGGCCGGATGCAGCGACGGCACCGCCACGTCGACCGACGACGGGCCGGTCGAGCTGTCGGTCTTCTGGTGGGGTGGCACCAGGCGTGCCGAACTCACCGAGAAGGTGCTGCGGCTCTACTCGGAGCGCAACCCCCGGGTGACCTTCCGGGTGACCTGGCAGGGCGCCGATGGCTACTACGAGCGACTGGCCACCCAGGCGGCCGGCGGCAACGTACCGGACCTGATCCAGGTCGACGACACGGTGCTGACCGAGTACGCGCAGCGCCAGATCATCCTCGACCTCACCGACCGGGTCAGCGACCATCGCCTCGATCTGCGGGGCCTGCCCGAGGGCCTGATCCGCTACGGCACGGTGGAGGGGCGGACGATGGCGGTGGCCGCCGGGCAGACCCACCCGGGTGTGGTCTTCAACCGGGACCTGCTGCGGGAGCTGCGGGTGCCGGAGCCGCGCGCCGGAATGAGCTGGGCCGAGTACATCTCCTGGGCGGAACAGGTCACCGAAGCCAGCGACGGCCAGGTGGCCGGCGCCATGGACGGGTCCGGTGACTACCGGGCGCTCTGGCTCTGGCTGCGGTCGCAGGGCGGCGAACTCTACCGGGGCAAGCAGCTCGGTTTCGGCGTGGAACAGCTGATCGCCTGGTTCGAGCTGTGGCAGCGGGCCCGCAAGGGGCGGGCCACCCCGGGTGCGGCGCTCGTCGAGCAGGCCGACGGCGGCGAGCCGTCCCGGCAACTGGTGGTGACCGGGTTGACCGCCGCGTCGTTCGCGTGGTCCCACCAACTGCCCGAGTTGCAGCGGCTCACCGAGGCCGAGCTGGGCATTGTCGGCTTGCCGGGGCCGACCGGCGCGCAGTGGGCGCGCGCATCGATGTTCTGGGCAGCGTTCCGGGGCACCCGCCACCCGGACACCGTCACCGACGTGATCAACTTTCTGACCACGAACGGCGAGGCCGGCACCGTCCTCGGCCACGAACGTGGCCTGAACGCCAGTCTCGCCGTCCGCCGCTACGCCGAGGGCAGCATCACCGAGCCGGCCCAGCAGCGGGCCGCCGCGTTCGGCGCGGCCATCGCCGACCAGCTCGGGCCGGCCCCGGCGCCACCCCCGAAGGGGCACGCCCGGGTGCGGACCCTGCTGGTCGCCACCGCGGAGAGCATCCGCGTCAAGCGGACCGGCACCCGGGCGGCCGCCTCCCGTTTCATCGCCCAGGCCAACGCCGCACTGGCGGCGTGACCACCGGCGGCCGGCCCACGGCCCGCCGCCGTCGACCAACCGATCGGGGCGGGCCGCCAGGGGTCAGCGCGGCGGACCGTTCCGACGGTTGCGAGTCAGACGCAGCACCAGGAACACGATGATCCCGACCACCACCAGGCAGCAGAGCAGGCCGAGAATGCCGAAGCCGCCGCCGCCGCGGGACCGCCGCCGGGCGGCCTCGACCACCACCTCGCCGGCGCCCGTGGACGCCCAGGCCGCGACGGGCACGAAGACCGCCAGTACGGCCGCACCGAGGACCGCGCTGAGCCGGCCCCACCACTTACCGAATGAAGACATGTGCCCATCCTCGCCGACTGACGCAAACTCGGCACGTCGGTCCGCGCCGAACCCGGCACCGAAGCCGTCCGGGAGCATCCCGACCGGACGCAACATCCCCGCAACCTTCAGCACCCGGCGGCCTCACTCAGGTGGGCGGCCACAAAAACAGGTCCGGCCCCCACGGATGGGGGCCGGACCTGTTGCACTGCCGTTGGTAGCGGGGACAGGATTTGAACCTGCGACCTCTGGGTTATGAGCCCAGCGAGCTACCGAGCTGCTCCACCCCGCGTCGACTGGTTAACCTTAACCCATCCCGTTCGGCGATGATCAGCGGGGTCACCGCTGACGCCAGCGAGCAGGCGAACGCTCGACCTTCCGAGCAGCCGCACACGTCGGGAAAGTCGAAAGCCCGCCTCCGGCGAACCGGAAACGGGCTTTCGATATTTCTCGTAGCGGGGACAGGATTTGAACCTGCGACCTCTGGGTTATGAGCCCAGCGAGCTACCGAGCTGCTCCACCCCGCGTCGACTGGTTAACCGTAGCGCACCACCCCCGGCCGCCGCAAAACGACATCCGAATCCGCCGGATCGCGGTCCGGCCCCTGTCGGTCGAGCCAGACCCGGATGCGCAACGACAGCGGAGCCCTCGTCGCCAGGACCGGATGGTCCGACGACGAGGGCTCCGCGAGTTACGCCCGGCGAGTGCGGTCAGCCGCCCGCGCTCGGGCTGCCGCCCGCCGACGGTGTGGCGCTGCCGCTGGGTGTTCCGGCGGCCCGCTGCGCCTGCTGGAACGCGGTCAGCGCCTCGTCCAGCGTCTTGAGCGCACGGCCGTACCGCTCGAAGTCACCCGAGGTCTGCGCGGACCGCACCTCGGTGATCGCGGTCTGCACCCGGTCCGCGGCGACGGCCAGGTCACCGGTCGGCGGCGTGATGCTGGCGCTCGGTGTCGGCGTCGGCGTGGCGGTCCCGCTCGGCGTCGGCGTGGGCGTGGGCGTCGTCGGATTGCCCCCGGTGGTCGGGGGCGGTGACGTGCCGCCCCCGGCCTTCTTACCCTGCTCGACCAGCTGCTTGATGCCGTCGTTGATGTTGTCGGCGAGCGCCACGAAGGAGCCACCGTCACCGTAGGAGACCAGCACCTTCTGCAACAGCGGGTACGCGTCCTGCTGGTTGCTCTTCACGTAGACCGGCTCGACGTAGAGCATGCCGTCGGCGAAGGGCAACGAGAGCAGGTTGCCGAACTGCACCTGCGCCTGGTTGCTGGAGAGCAGGGTGAGCTGCTGGCGAATGTTGGCGTTGTTGGTCATCTGTTGGTGCACCTGCACCGGGCCGGAGATCCGGGTCTGATCCGGCAGCTCCAGTACCTCCAGCCGGGGCTGCCCGCCGACGTACGACCCGGAGATCAGCGCGGCCAGGTTCTGCCGGCCGTTCGGGGTGACCGCGGCGGTGAGCTGGAACCGGGGGCTGTCCTGCCCCGGGAACTGGGTGAACAGGTAATACGGGGGCTGCTTCTGACCGCTGTCCGGGGAGTCCGGCACGTTGGGCACCTGCCAGAAGTCCTGTGCGGAGTAGAAGTCGCCCGGGTTCGTCACGTGGAACTTGGTGAGCAGGTTGCGCTGCACCTTGAACATGTCCGCCGGGTAGCGCAGGTGCTCGGTCAGCGCGGCCGGGATGTCCGCCTTCGGCTGGATCAGGTCACCGCCGAACGCCTTGTTCCAGGCCTTGAGCACGGGGTCGGTGTCGTCGTACTCGTAGAGCTTCACGGTGCCGTCGTACGCGTCGACGGTGGCCTTCACCGAGTTGCGCATGTAGTTGACGTTCTCCCGGGCCAGCTGGAAGGTGCCCCGGTTGGTCAGCTCGTCGGTGGTCTCGGTCTGCAGGTTGACCCGCTCGGCGTACGGGTAGGTGGCCGCCGTGGTGTAGCCGTCGACGATCCACTGCACCCGACCGTCGACCACCGCCGGGTACGGGTCGCCGTCCAGGGTGAGGAACGGCGCGACCTTCTCCACCCGGTCCCGCGGGTTGCGCACGTAGAGGAGCTTGGAGTCCTTGTTGACCGCCTCGGAGAGCAGGAAGTTCGACTCCTGCTCCTTGATGGCGTACAGCAACCGCCGCGTGAAGGAGCCGATCTCGACGCCGCCCTCGCCGGTGTAGGTGTAGGACTCGCCGCCACCCTCACCGACCGGCCTGTCGAACTCGGCCTTCTTGTTCGGGTCGGCCTGACCGACGATCGCGTAGTCGTCGGCCGCCATCCGCTCGCCGTAGTAGATCCGCGGCTGCGTGGCCGGGATCTGCTCGGTCTGCGAGGAGCACGCCTCCTGGGTCTTCTCGCCGAGGAAGCCGGACACGAAGAACGGCTGCCCGCCGCAGACCACCTGGTTGGCCGGGGCGGCGACCAGCCCGTACCCGTGGGTGTAGACGGTGTGCCGGTTGATCCAGGTGTTCTGCTGGTCGGTCAACTCGCCGTAGTTGATCTCCCGGACGCCGACCACGTAGTCGGAGACCTTTCCGTTCACCCCATAGCGGTCGATGTCCAGCTTGGGGCCGAAGTCGTAGAAGCCCCGCACCTGCTGGAGCTGGGTGTACGTCTCGCTGACCAACTGCGGGTCGAGCAGCCGCACGTTCGACACCACCGAGGTGTCGGTGGCCAGGTTTGCCGGTGGGGTGGAGTTGTTCGCCGCGAACGCGGTCGTCTCGGTGGCACCCAACCCGAACGCCGCTCGCGTCGCGTCGATGCTGCGCTGGATGTACGGCGCTTCCTTGTCCTTGGCGCTCGGCTTGACCTCGAAGGTCTGCACGGCCCAGGGGTAGATGCCGCCGATGGCCACCGCGGACACACCGAGCAGCGCCAGCGAGATCCCCGGCCAGACCAGGTTCCGCATCCAGGCGTTGGAGAACACGACGATCGCGATCGCCACCACGATCGAGATGTACGCCAGGATCTCCTTCGCCGGCAGCAGCGCGTTGACGTCGGCGTAGCCGGCGCCGTACAACTTGGCGCCCTCGTTGTACTCCAGCAACATCGCCCGCCGGTCCAGCACGTACGCGACGGCCTTCAACAGCACGAAGACCGCGACCAGGCTGCTCAGGTGCGCGCGGGCCGCGTTGCTCATCCGGTCCCCGACGCCCTGCAGGCGGACCCCACCGAACAGGTAGTGCACCGCCAGCGCGCCGATCACGGCCAGCACCACAGCGGTGAAGGCGACCCCGAGCAGGTAACGCCAGAACGGCAACTGGAAGACGTAGAAGCCGATGTCCACCCCGAACTCCGGGTCCTTCACCCCGAAGTCACCGCCGTTGCGGAAGAGCAGCCACTGGCTCCACCGGTTCTGCGCGGAGAGACCGGCGAAGAGCCCGACCACCGCGGCGGTCAGCGCGATCCAGGTGCCCAGTCGCGGGCTGAGCGCCATCCGATAACGCTCGAGCGTCGCCTGCTCCACCGAGTGCGGACGCAGCCGCGGACGCAACCGGTGCGCCAGCCACAGGTTGCCACCGACGACCACCGCCATGCCGAGACCGACGGCGAGGAAGAGCAACAGTCGGGTCACCAGCACACCGGTGAAGACCTCGGTGTAGCGGACCTCGTCGAACCACAGCCAGTCCGTCCACGCCTGGACACCCCAGCCGAGCAGGGTGAAGAGCACGAACACCCCGACCAGGACCGCGATGGTGACGCGCCCGCGCCGGCTCATCCTCGGAAGGGGGCTGCTGCTACGCATGACCACTGTTGGCTCCGCACGCTCGATGTGATCGGCTCCGACCAGGCACCCAGAGTACGGGGTGTTCCTGAGCGTGTCGGGGCACGGTCACACCGGTCAGCAACGAGTCGGCTGACCCCCCGCGCGCAACGTCTCCAGGGCGGTCATCGCCTCGTCCAACGAACCCACCCGCAACAGCGGCAGACCGGGCTGTGGATTGCGGACCGCCTCGGCGCAGTTGTCCGCCGGCACCAGAAAGACCTTCGCGCCGGCGCGCTTCGCGCCGACCAACTTCTGGGCGATCCCGCCGATCGGGCCGACGGTGCCCTCGTCGTCGATGGTGCCGGTACCGGCGATGATCTGGCCACCGGTGAGGTCGGCCGGGGTCAGCTTGTCGACGATCCCCAGGGCGAACATGAGACCGGCGCTCGGTCCGCCGATGTCGCCCAGGTCGATGCCGAGGGTGAACGGGTGCGGCTGCTGCTGATCGATCTCCACACCGATCCGCGGCCGGCCATCCTGCTCACGACTGGTGACCGTCGCCGTGGCCGGCGCGCCGTCGCGGGTGTAGGAGATGGACAACGCCGTACCCGCCGGCTTGGCCCGGATCAGTTCGGTGACCTTCGCGGCCACCGGCACCGGCTGACCGTCGACGGAGGTGATCACGTCACCGGCCTTCAACGCCCCGGCCGCCGGCCCGTCCCCGGCCACCGTCTTGATCACCACCTGCACCGGAAAGCCCAACTCCCGCAGCGCGGCCGTCTCCGCGCTGGTCTGCGACGCCTTGAAGTCCTCCGCGTTGCGCTGCTCGACCTGCTCGGTCGACTCCCCCGGCGGGTAGACCAACTCACGCGGCACGACGGCCTCGTCGTCGGAGAACCAACCCGCGATCGCCCCCCGCAACCGCACCGTGGGCTGCACACCCACCGTGGTCAGCCGCAACTGGCCGGCGGAGGTCGAGGTCTCCCGCCCGGAGACCTGGATGACCTCCTTGCCGTCCTCCGTGCCGAGGGTGTTGACCGTCGGGCCGGGGCCGAGCACCACGTACGGGATCGGCACCCGCAGCACCCCGATGCTCAGCAGGGCGGTGAACAGGGCACCGAGCAGGACCGTCAGGCCACGACGTCTCATGCCGCAGAGCGTACCGACCGGCCGGACGCCTCCTGCCGGATGCGCCACGCGACTTCGCCCTCAGCGCAACGCCAGCGGCGGCGACCTGGGGCGCGGTCCGCGTACCGTAGACGTCGTGCCTGATATTCCGTTCGGTTTCGCGCTCCCGGGTGGGCAACCACCAGACCCCAACGATCCCGCGCAGATGCAGCAGTTCATGTCGCAGTTGCAGCACCTGCTCTCCGCGCCGGGCAGCGGTCCGGTCAACTGGGACCTGGCCCGGCAGGTAGCTGCCAGCCAGCTCGCGGCCGCCGGCGACCCGGCGGTGTCACCGTTTGAGCGCAACGCGGTCGAGGAAGCGCTGCGCCTGGCCGACCTGTGGTTGGAGCCGGCCTCGTCCTGGCCGTCGGGCATCCAGTCACCGGTGTCCTGGAACCGCAACGAGTGGATCTTCAAGACGCTCGACGTGTGGCGCAAGCTGTGCGACCCGGTCGCCAGCCGGATGGTCGGCGCGATGGGCGACCTGGTGCCACCGGAGGCGCGCGCCCAACTCGGCCCGATGCAGTCGATGGTGGCCACCCTCGGCGGCGCGCTCTTCGGCGGCCAGCTCGGCCAGGCGCTCGGCTCGCTCGCCGCGGAGGTGCTCTCCGCCGGCGACATCGGGCTGCCGCTCGGCCCGGCCGGCACGGCCGCCCTGATCCCGGCCAACATCCGGGCGTACGGCGAGGGCCTGGAACTTCCCGAGGACGAGGTCCGCCTCTACGTGGCGCTGCGCGAGGCCGCCCACCAGCGGCTGTTCCAGCACGTCCCGTGGCTGCGCGGGCATGTGCTCAGCGCGGTCGAGATGTACGCCGCGGGCATCCGGGTCAACCGGGACGCGATCGAGGAGGCGATGGGCCGGGTCGACCCGACCGACCCGGAGTCGATGCAGGCGATCGCCCTGGAGGGCATCTTCACCCCGGAGGACACCCCGGCGCAGAAGGCCTCTCTGGCCCGACTGGAGACCGCACTGGCCCTGGTCGAGGGCTGGGTCTGCCACGTCGTGGACAGCGCCGCCAGCGACCGGCTGCCAAACGTCGTCCGGCTGGGTGAGGCGTTCCGTCGCCGCCGTGCCGCCGGAGGCCCCGCCGAGCAGACCTTCGCCGCACTCGTCGGCCTGGAACTGCGCCCGCGCCGTCTCCGCGAGGCCGCGGCACTCTGGGCCGCGCTCACCGAGCACCGCGGCATCGAGGGCCGCGACGCCGTCTGGGGTCACCCGGACCTGCTCCCCTCGGACGACGACTTCGCCGACCCGGTCGCCTTCGCGATGAACGACATGGACCTGAGCGAGCTGGACAGCTTCGACTTCACCGCCCCCGGCGGGGTGGAGGAGAAGGCTCCCGGTCAGCCCGACGAGACCGACGACGAGGGCGACGCCAAGCCCTGATGTCCGCGTAACGACGGCCTGCGCCCGGGTGCCCCCAGGATCGACAACGGGCACCCGGGCGCGCTGTCGGCAGGGCTGACAGCTCAGTCCGGCTGGCCGGGCACCGGCGGGGCCGGCGGGCTCGCGGGTAGCCGTGCCGGCGGGCAGTGGCACGGACCTTGTGGGCAGGCAGGCTGACGGGTTCAGGCGGGGCGGCCCGAGCCGGAGAGCAGGGCGCGGGTCGCTTCCCAACCCTCGAAGGCCGGGTCCAGCGTGGCCAGGTCAGCCGGGCCGCGCAGTCGACGCCAGCCCGCCGTGACCGCCACGTCAGCGGGGCGCGGGGCGTTGGCGCGCGCCTCGGCCGGCGTCGCCGTGTCCAGGTGCAGCGTCGGGAGCCAGTCCGGCGCGGGCAGTCGTACCGCCACCCCGAGCAGGCCCGGCCCGCCACCCTCGACCGGAGCCACCGCGACCGGTCGGGTGGTGAGGGGGCGCAGCAGCTTGCCGACGGTCAGCGCGGGCAGGTCAGGCACGTCCGCGACCAGCACCGCAGCCTGGTCGTAGCCCTCCAGCGCGGCGAACACGGCGTTCGGCGTGGCCTCGGCCACCTCGTACACCGCCGTGCCGGGCCACACCAGCGCGTCGGCCAGCGCCCGGTCGGCCGGGGTCACCGCGACCGCGACCTCCACCTCGTTGAGCGTGGCGAACAGGTCGATGACGTCTTCCGCGAGAGCCGCTCGCCATTCGGCCAGGTCGACGCCCGGCGGCGACCAGGGGACCGACCCGAGTAACGCCACTACCACCCGTCGCGCCATCCCCCGACCCTAGCGCCCCGCCCACCCCGACCCACCCGCCCGCCTGCCTGCCTGCCTGCCTGCCGAAGGACACGCCCCGGACAGCCGCCCCAAACCGCCGCCCCCGCCGGCACCGCAGTGCACACCCCGCACGGCCGCCACCGCGCCGCGCCCGCCGGCATGATCGACTCGATTTCATTGACAGCGCGGCCTCCGGAGGGCATCGACCGCGCGGCATTCAGGAAGCCGAGTGGATCTAGGTCGATCAGGTGGGGAGGGGAGCGCCGGAGGCGGCGGCAACACCTTCGAGGTAGCCGCGGGCACGTTCGGCTTTGGGGTAGCGGCCGACCAACGCCCAGAACCGCGCGTTGTGGCTGGGCACGATCAGGTGTGCCAGCTCGTGCAGCAGCACGTAGTCGATCACCCAGTCCGGCATTTCCTGAACGCGGTGTGAGATCCGGATGCTGCGGTCGGCAGGGGTGCACGAACCCCATCGGCCGTTCTGGTTGGTGACCCATCGGACGCTGGCGGGCACCGCCTTCGTGGCGTACCCGGGGAGGTAGAGGTCGATGAGCCGGGTGGCACGGGCCAGCAGCTCCGCGTCGGATCGGGCCAGGCGACCCTCGCGGGCGGCGAGCCGGGCGAGCATCCGGTCGACCCACTCGCTCTCCTCGGCCCGGGAGAACTGATCCGGGATGAGAACGACGACTCGCTCACCGTCACGGTACGCGGACACCGTACGTCGCCGACGCTGGCTGCGCCGCACCTCGACGACCGGCTTGCGCGTCCCCGCCATCACTGGCCCGCGCAGCCTCGGCTACGTGTCACGAAGGAAAGCTAATGCCCACTGACCAGGGGTCCGCAAGAGTCAACCACCCGACACGCGCCCGGAAAGTGGTGATTAGTCGACAGGCGTCCCGAAAATTTCTTGACCGCAGCGGCACCGCACCACCTCGTCACCCTTGGTGAACACCGATGGCGCCGGTACGCGGCACTTCCCCACCGTAAGTGATCACGGTGCCAAACGCCCCTCGGGGGTACTCGCACGGGTGTCTGTGGGGGTTTGGTCGGCGTGTCCCCGCCAAACTGACTTATCCGACCTATTTCGCCATGCACACTCTCGACGTCGACTAGCTCACAGTGTCGATGCACAGCTGACATGGAACCGCCCAGACCTGGGTAGGGTCCGCGGACCAGCGGTCACGTAGGTGGCCGTGGAGTGAGACCCAGCGCCGGCGCCCCGTGTGGCCCGCCGCCGGGCACCCCGCCGGGACGGCATCGACCGGCGGACGAGACGAGGAGGGCACCGTGGCCGACCAGGCCCAGACGACCTACAACGGTTACTGCGTGAAGTGCAAGGAGAAGCGGGACTTCGAGGGGCACGTCGAGGTCTCGAAGACCGGAATGAACATGGCAAAGGGCAAGTGTCCGGTATGCGGAACAACAGTGAACCGCATCCTGGGTAAGGCCAAGGTCTGACCCGTACGAGCGGCGGGGGCGGGGTGGCCGACGGTCACCCCGCCCCGTTGCCGTCTCTGCCGGTCGGCGGGTCGCCGGCGCCCTGTCGGTTGGCCGACAGCCCCGTCGAGGGGCTGTGGATAACCCGGCAAAGCCTGTGGACAACGCTGGACAGCGGCCTGAGCGTCTGTGGACAACGATCGACCGAGCGCGAAGAAGTGCTCACGATTGGTGACCATGAGCCGCACCGTTCTGCCCCGCCCCACGTTGCTGCCCGGCCTCAACCGGCTGTGGCGAGACCGCCACACCCTCCAGCTCGGCGTCGGCCCCGGGCCGGCGGTGCTGCTGGAGCTGGCCAACCCGCGTGCCGCCCATCTGCTCGACCTGCTCGACGGCACCCACAGCGAGCGCGCCGTGCTGGCTCGGGCGGCCGCCGCGCAGGTCACCCACGACGACGCGCGTACCCTGCTCGACGCCCTGCGTGTGGCCGGCCTGCTGGTGCCCGCGCACAGCCTGCTCCCCCGTGACCTGGCCGGCCCCGCCCGCGCCCGGCTCACCGCGGAGGCCGGCGCGCTGGCCCTCGCCGCCGCTCGGCTACCCGGCACCCCCGCCCAGGTCCTGCGTCGACGACGGGTCGCCCGAGTCGTGCTCACCGGCGCCGGGGCGCTTGGCGGGCCGCTGACGGTGGCGTTGGCGCAGGCCGGCGTCGGGCAGGTGGTTCCCCTCCTCACCGGCCCGGTGCGCCCCGTCGACCTGGTCGGCACCGGCGTTCCCGCCACCGAGCTGGGTCATCCGCTGGCGTCGGCGGTACGGACCGCGGTCGACCGCGTCGCGCCGGGCACCAACACCCAGCCGGTCCGAGCCGGCCGGGTGGACCTGGTGATCCAACTCGGCACGGACCGGCCGCCCGCGCTGCTCGCCGCCGGTCTCGCCCAGCGCCGACAGCCACACCTGCTGGTCACCCTGCGCGAGGGCGTACCGGTCATCGGGCCGCTGGTCTGCCCGCCCGCCGGACCCTGCCTGCACTGCGTCGAGCTGCACCGGGCCGACCGCGACCCGGACTGGCCGCGGCTCGCCGCCCAACTCGCCGCGGCCGACCCGGTGGCCGCCGGCGCGACCGGCACGCTGCTCGCGGCCATCGGGTACGCGCTGGCCGAGGCCCTGACACAGCTCGACGGCGGGCAGCCGGAGACGCTGGGCGCGGCCATGGAGATCACTGGTGCGGGTCGTTTCCGACGTCGAGGCTGGCCGCCACACCCGGCGTGTGAGTGCTCTGGTGGGCGAGTGTCCGCACCAGCCCGGCCGCAGAGCAGCAGCGAAGCCCTCCGGTCGGTAACAATGGCCGAGTGACCGACATCCCGCGCCGCGCCGTGTCCCGCACCGCCAAGCTCGCCGCCCTGCCGCTCGGCTTCGCCGGCCGGACCGTTCTCGGCATGGGAAAGCGCGTCACCGGGCTCGCCTCCGACGTGATCTCCGCGGAGATCCAGCAGCGCACCGCCGAGCAGCTGTTCAGCGTGTTGGGCCAGCTCAAGGGCGGGGCGATGAAGTTCGGCCAGGCGTTGTCGGTCTTCGAGGCCGCGTTGCCGGAGGAGATCGCCGCGCCGTATCGCCAGGCGCTGACCAAGCTCCAGGAGGCGGCGCCCCCGCTGCCGGTCGCCAGCGTGCACAAGGTGCTGGCCGAGCAGCTCGGCCCGGACTGGCGGGACCGGTTCGTCGAGTTCAACGACGTCCCGGCGGCCGCGGCCAGCATCGGCCAGGTGCACCGGGCGCGGTGGCGTGAGCCGGGGTTCGACGAGTCGGGCGCGCCGAACAGCCGCGACGTGGCTGTCAAGATCCAGTATCCGGGGGCCGGCGAGGCGCTGCTCTCCGACCTGAAGCAGCTCTCCCGCCTGGGCGGGATGTTCCGGGCCATCCAGCCCGGCCTGGACGTCAAGCCACTCCTTGTCGAGTTGCGGGAGCGGATCACCGAGGAACTGGACTACGAGTTGGAGGCCGAGTCGCAGCGCGCCTTCGCCGAGGCGTACGCCGACGACCCGGAGATCTACATCCCGAAGGTGATCAACGCGGCACCCCGGGTGCTGGTCACCGAGTGGGTGACGGGCACTCCGCTGGCCGACATCATCCGCGAGGGCACCGAGGAGGAGCGGGACGAGGCGGGCCGGTTGATGGCCACCCTGCACCTTTCCGCGCCGCAGCGGGCCGGGCTGCTGCACGCCGACCCGCACCCGGGAAACTTCCGGATGCTGCCGGACGGCCGACTCGGGGTGATCGACTTCGGCGCGGTGGCCCGGATGCCCGAGGGCACGCCGGAGCCGATCGGTCGCATCGCCGCGCTGGCCCTGCGCGGTGACGCCGACGAGGTGGTGGCCGGGCTGCGGTCGGAGGGCTTCATCGGCGCCACCGAGGAGATCGACGCCGAGGGGGTGCTCGACTTCGTCCGTCCGATGCTGGAGCCCATCGCGGCCGACGGGTTCCGGTTCACCCGGGCCTGGCTGCGGGGCGAGGCGGGCCGACTCGCCAGCCCCCGCTCCCCCACCTACCAGCTGAGCAGGCAGCTCAACCTGCCGCCGTCGTACCTGCTGATCCACCGGGTGACGCTCGGCTCGATCGGGGTCCTCTGCCAGTTGGAGGCGAAGGCCCCGTACCGCAGCATCCTGGAACGCTGGCTGCCCGGTTTCGCCCCGGTCGCCTGACCACGCACGTCGAAAAGGGCGGGTGCCGGTCGGCACCCACCCTTCCTCGCATCGGGGTGGTACTAGAGAACGCCCAGGTCGCGAGCCGTCTGGTTGCGGCTGTTCATAGCGACGGTACGGGCGGATCGGGTTGCCTCAGTGCGCGTGGTGGTACGACCGGCCTGAGGCCGACGCGTTCGAGCCCTGGACAACGCTTGGTGGAGTAGTTGCATCTCGAAGGCTCCGGTCGAAAGGTTGAACATCGTCATCTCGCTCACTGCCGGTGTGCCACCGGCGTAGTTGGTACGGGTCGGGAACATGTCAGGCTGCCAGCCGGACCGCGCCACGCACCTCGGACAGCCCACTGGCCGCCAGGCGCGCCTCGGCCTCGACCCGAAGCTCGGCGTCACGCGCGACGTCCTCCTTGCGCGGACGGCCACGGGGCCGCTTACGCGGAACAACCGCGCCACGCTCGAAGATCTCGCCGCCCCAGACGCCCCACGGTTCCGCACGCTCCACCGCCCCGGCCAGGCACTCGACGCGCAGCGGGCAGTCCCCGCAGAGCGACTTGGCCAGCTCGAGCTCGGCAGGCGAGTCGGAGAACCACAGGTCGGGGTCGAACTTCCGGCAGGGCAGGTTCGCCTCCATCTCGACGCTCACGTCGAGGGGGGCCAACGCCAGACTCATCTCCCGCTCACCTCTCTCTCACTTCGATCTCATGGATCGCATTCCGACGTACTGAAGACGGGCAAAAAACTGAGGCCGCGGATCCCGGTAAGCGGGTTCCGCGGCCTCGAGGTGAGCCGGTGTCTGATGGTCAGACCGGTTTACCTCGAGGCGGAACGCCGCGGACATCCGTGCGCTTCATGGCGACCTGGATGCCATTGCCAGTGGACCCACTGGTCCCCTCGACTCCGACTGGTGCGACGGTCAGGATCAGCTCGGCCTGAACCTGGTGCACCTGCGGAACCGACGGCCGTGCAGCCGCAAGGGCCACCCGGACAGCCGACAGCGGAGCGTGGACAGACGGCATCGCCGTCAGACGCTCATAGGTGAAGATCTTCACGGGTGCCACCTCCCTCACGTTCCTCGAATCGACTGAACCAACCCCCGTGAGCAGCCGGAATGGCGCCGCTCGCGTGGTGTGTCCTGAGGCTATTCCTCGCGCCGGGGCGAGGGCAAACGAATTTACGACTGGATTTCGAAAGTTTTCTCCGGGCAGACGTCGTCCACCCCGGCACCGTCCACGAGGGCCAGCACCGATTCCCCATAAAGGCCCAGCTTGCGGGGGCCGATACCGGCGATGGCGATCAACTCCTCGGGCCGGCCGGGCCGCCGCTCGGCCAACGCGACAAGCGTCGCGTCGGTGAAGACCACGTACGCCGGGACCTTCTGCGCCCCGGCCACCCGCTGCCGCCACTCGCGCAGCCGCTCGTGCAGCTCCTCGTCGATGTCGGACGGGCAGGTGGGGCAGCGGCCGAGCTTGCGGTCCGGGCCGGCGAGCAGGGTTGCGCCGCAGATCCGGCAGGAGACGATCTGGGTGCGCCGCCGCTCGGGACGGCGGGCCGGACCGGTGCCGGCGGTCGCCCGTTCGGTGCCGCCCGAGCGGTCCAGTTGGGGCAGGAACCGCGACGGCCGCCGGGCTCGTCCGCCCGGTGAGCGCGCGGCGGCGTACGACAGCCAGAGCCACTGCCGCGCGCGGGTGATGCCGACGTAGAGCAGCCGGCGTTCCTCCTCGACCTGCTCGACGGTCTTGGCGTACGTGGTCGGCAGCGTGCCCTCGGCGAGGCCGACCAGGAAGACCGCGTCCCACTCCAGACCCTTGGCCGAGTGCAACGAGGCGAGGGTCACCCCGTCCACCGTCGGTACGTGCTGCTGGGCGGCCCGCCGGGCCAACTCCTCGGTGAAGTCGGTGAGGGTGACGGGGCGTTCCACCGACGCGGCCTCGCCGATCGGCACCACCTCGGGGGTGGCCGCGTACTCCTCGGAGAGCTGGACCAGCGCGGACAGCGCCTCCCACCGCTCGCGGGCGGCGCCGCCGGCCGGGGGCGCGTCCGGGGCCCAGCCGACCGCGGTGAGCGCCTCGACGACGGCGGTCGGCAGCGGTGTCTCCCCGGGGATCGACCGGGTGGCCGACCGCAGCGCGACCATCGCCTGGCGCACCTCGGTCCGTTCGAAGAACCGCTCCGCGCCCTGCACGACGTACGGCACCTCGGCCTCGGTGAGCGCCTTCTCGTACGCCTCGGACTGCGCGTTGACCCGGAACAGCACGGCGATCTCCTTCGCCGGCGTACCCGAATCGATGAGGGACCGGCAGCGCGCGGCCACCGCGTTGGCCTCGGCCGGCTCGTCGGTGAAGATCCGCAGGTCCGGTTCCGGCCCGGGTGGGCGTTGCCCGCTCAACTCCAGCCGCAGCCGCGCCTCGGTGCCCCGGGCCTGGGCGATCACCGCGTTGGCCAGCCCGACCACCTGCGGGGTGGACCGGTAGTCGCGGACCAGCCGGACCACCGTGGCGCCCCGGTGCCGGCGGGGGAAGTCGACCAGGTACGCCGAGGTCGCCCCGGTGAACGAGTAGATCGTCTGGCTGGCGTCGCCGACCACGGTGAGGTCGTTGCGGCCGGCCAGCCAGGCGTCGAGCAGGCGCTGCTGGAGGGGGTTGACGTCCTGGTACTCGTCGACCACGAAGTGCCGGTACTGGGTGCGGACCTGCTCGCCGACGTCCGAGTGCTCCTCGATCCCCCACACCGCGGCCCGCAGCATGTCCTCGAAGTCGATCACCCCGTTCGACCGTTTGAGCTGCTCGTACGCGGTGAACACGTCGGCGACCTTCGCCGGTTCGTGCGGTGTGTCGCGCAGCGCCCGGGCCGCGGACACCACGTAGTCCGTCGGCTCTACCAACGACGACTTCGCCCACTCGATCTCACCGGCCAGGTCCCGCGCCGCGGCCCGGTCGGTGCGCAGGCCGACCCGGGCGGCGGCGAGGGTGACCAGCCGCACCTTGCTGTCCAGCAGCTCGGGCATGGCCCGGCCGGACAGCAGCCGGGGCGCGAAGTACCGCACCTGGCGCAGCGCGGCGGCGTGGAACGTGCGCGCCTGCACACCGCCCACCCCGAGCACGGTGAGCCGGCTCCGCATCTCGGCGGCGGCCCGGGCGGTGAAGGTGACCGCGAGCACGTGCCGGGGGGAGATCTCGCCGGAGAGCACCCGATGGGCGATCCGGGAGGTGATCGCCCGGGTCTTGCCGGTGCCGGCGCCGGCCAGGATGCAGACCGGGCCGGCGGGTGCGGTCACGGCGGAGCGTTGCTCCGGGTCCAGCCCGGCGAGCACCCGTTCCGACGCTGAGTGAACCACCACAACCAGGAATCATCTCAGCTCCTCCCAGCGTTGCAGCGAACAGCCTCGGCTTGATCCGCAAGCCGCGGCCGGAGGAGTTGGAGGATCCGAGGATGCTGACGATGTATTCCACCCCCTGGTGCGGCTACTGCCACCGCCTGAAGTCGCAGCTCGACCGGGAGGGCATCGGGTACGAGGTGGTCGACATCGAGCAGGACCCGAAGGCCGCGGAGTTCGTGATGAGCGTCAACGGCGGCAACCAGACGGTGCCGACGCTGCGCTTCGCCGACGGCAGCGCCCTGACGAACCCCTCGATCACCCAGGTCAAGCAACACCTTGAGACCCTCGACGCCTGATCGGCCGGGTCGCTTTCGGAACGAGCGGTCGCCCCAGTCGGGGCGACCGCTCGTTCGTGTCCGGTATCCGTCACCCGGGCGGTCGCCGGCGGGTGCCCGTCGACACCGGCCGCGCGGCGTCCTCGACCGGTCCCCGGGGCGCCGGGACCCTCGGGCCGGTCGGACGGGTCGGCGGCGTGGGTGGGCGGGTGCCGGGCGGGGCGCTCAGGTGCCGACCCCGCCAGAGGTAACTGCCGGCCGCCAGTGCGGCCATCCCCACCAGCACGAACAGCATCCGGTAGTCCACGAAACCGACGAGCAACGCGCCCGCCCCGATGGAGAACGCCTGCGGCCCGCTGACCACCGCCTGGGTGGCCGCGGCGACCCGACCGACAAGCGCCGGCGGGGTCCGGCGCTGGATCAGCGTGTGCAGACCCACCATCGTCAGGGGCAGGGAGACGCCGGCCAGCAGCACGGCCGCGAAGGCGAGCCGAAGATCGGGGTACGCGAGCACGAACGCGGCTGGCGAGAAGAAGGCCACCCCGGCGGCCAGGGTGCCGACCTCTCCGAACCGGCGGACCAGCGCCGGTGAGCAGAGTCCACCGAGTAGCCCGCCGACGCCCTGCACGGTGACCAGCACACCCACGAACGCGGCGTCGCGGTTGAGCCCCTGGTCGACGTACGCGAAGATGAGCGACTCGCTGAAGCCCATCACCAGTGACCCGAGCCCGTAGCCGAGCAGCGCCCGACGCAGGGCCGGCTCGCCGGCCAAATGCCGCAGGCCGGCACCCAACTCGGCCGGCCAGCGCAGTCGCGTGGGCGAGGGCGCCTGTTGCGGGGTGGGTAGCGCGGTCACCACCGCCGCCGCGGTCAGAAATCCGACCATGCCGATCCCGGCCAACGCCCACCCGCCGAGCGCCGCGTAGAGCGCCGCGCCGGCCAGCGGACCGATCAACCGCATCCCCTGCCGTACGGTCTGCAGCACGCCGTTCGCCTCCGCGAGCAACTCGACCGGCACCAACTCCCGGATGAGCCCGCTGAGCGCCGCGCCGAGGGTGATCGACGACAACCCGTACAGGGCCGCCACCAGGTAGACGACCCAGACGTCACCCGCGTCCGCGACGGTGAACAGGGGGGTGAGCACCACGGCGGTGACCACGTTGGCGGCGACGAAGAACGGCCGGCGTGGGTAGCGGTCGACGAACCAGCCGATCACCGGTGCCAGCGTCATCGGGGCGACGACGGCGAAGATGGTGCCGCCGGCGAGCCCGTTGGAGCCGGTCAGGTCCTTGACCCAGATCGCGAGCGCGAGCAGCAGGATCGACTCGGCGGTCATGCTGGCCAGCAGACCGCCGAAGAGCAGACGGAAGTCGGGGCGGCGCAGGACGGTGCGCATGGGTCCCTCCGGCGGGATGGCGTGCCCGGGTGGGCGTGGTCGACGGGGCTGCGACCGCAGGTCCGTCGTCATCCGGCATTCCTGTGGTCCATTTTTGTCAGACACGCCCCCGTCGGAACCTCCGACGCCGGTCGCGCCGTCCATACTGGCCGTGGGGGGCGAATTTCATACAGTTACCGTCGCGTCTGCGGCGGTCGACGGGAAAGAGGACACTGTGCCTCCTGCCGCACCCAGCCCGATAATGCGTCGTCGACGGTTGGGCCTGGAACTGCGCCGCCTGCGCGAGACCGCGGGGCTCACCGGCGATCAGGTCATCGAGAGGATCGGTTGGGCGTCGGCGTCCAAACTGTCCCGCCTGGAGAACGGCCGCAGCCGACCGGACCCGCAGGACGTCGGCGTACTGCTGGCCCTGTACGGGGCCGACGAGGCAACCCACGCGGAGCTGCTCGGCATCGCCGGCGAGGCCGGCGACATGCGGGGCTGGTTGAAGAACTTCCCGGTCATGACGCAGCAGCAGCGTAGCTGGGCCGAGCTGGAGGCGGGCTGCGCGGAGATCTCCGAGTACAACCCGGTGTTGGTGCCGGGCCTGTTGCAGACCCCCGGGTACGCCAAGGTGCGGCTCGTCTCGGCCCGCGAGGTGAGCGCGGGCGCCGGTGAACCGGAGCCGGGCGACGACCTCGACACCGAGGTGCAGGCGCGCATGGCCCGCCAGTCGCTGCTGACCCGGGAGCCGCACGCGCCGCGCTACACCGCGGTCCTGGAGGAGGCGGCCCTCGGTAACCGGGCCGGACCACCCGAGGTGCTGCACGAGCAACTGGTCCAGCTCTGCGAGCTGGCCCTGCTGCCCAACGTGACGCTGCACGTCCTGTTGCGGGACACCCCAGTCGGCAACTGGTACCTGCCGCCGACCGCGTTCTCCGTCTACCGGTTCGCCGATCCGCTCGATCCGGAGACATTGGCCATCGAAGGGGGGTTCACCGACGTCATGTCGACCGAGGTAATCCCACTAAATAGCTATAAAGTAGTGTTCGAGTGGCTATGCACGGCGGCACTAACCGCCTCGGAAACCCTCTCCTGGCTGATCGAGTCGACGGGACGGCTGACCGAGGCGGTGCCCCCATCCACAGTGGCGTTCGGGCCGGCAACGGCGCCGACCCAACGCCGCAGGGACTCGGGGCGGCTGACGGAACGGTGATCCACGGGGGCCCATCCGTCGGGACGTGCGACACCACTCGTCCCATCGGATCGGTTCACACCAGGAGCAGAACCATGAACGACATCCGCAACACGCCGTCCGTCTCCGCCCGCTCGTTGGCGGACGCCCCGTGGCGTACCAGCACACGAAGCCAGACCTCCAACTGCGTCGAGGTCGCCCCCCTGGGCACCGGCCGGCCCGCTGTCGCGCTGCGCGACAGCAAGGACCGAGGCGGCCCGGTGCTGCTGTTCAATCGGGCCGGATGGCTCGGCTTCATCGCCGGAGCGAAGGGCGGCCAGTTCGATCTGAACTGACCCGGTGACCGGGGCGGGGCCGTCGGCACACTGCCGGCGGCCCCGTCGCGTTCCGGGCGCAAGCCCGCTGAGCAGGCATCGGATGATCGGACGAGGCTCAGAATCAATAGGCGAGTTTGCGTTGCCGGGATGTTCACGCGGCGTAACATGGCCATCGAGTTCGTGGAACTTCCACACTGGCTCTTCCGTCGCGGTTCATCCGGAGACCCTCATGCGGTTCCTGATCGTTCGCACCGACATCCGCGCCGTCGCCGACGGGGACATCGCCGCCGCCTGGGCGGACGGCCACCGACTTCGCGACGAGACGACCGCGCCCGAGCCGCGACGGCAGATCGTGCACGCCGAGGACCGGGACGCCGCACTGCTGCTGGCTCGCGCCCTGGCCGCGGTCGGCGCGGTCCGCGCCGGCCGGCAACGGGTCAAGGTCCTGCCGCTGAGCGAGCCCCGCCCCGCCTTCCGCAACAGATCCAACCGCACCAGCACCTGACTCAGACGTCCGTCGTGGTCGGACCGGCTCCCCCGCCGCGTTCTACGCACCGCCGACCACGACGGCCCGTGTTCCCGGCCTGTGACCGCCGCGGCAACGGCGGCCACAGGCCGGGACCGTGCTCACCGGTCGGCGTCCACCCAACCGTCCAGCCAACGGTGGATGAGGAACAGCGCAATCGACGACGGTGGGGGCAGGATCAGCCGTGCCCCGTCACCCACGTCGACGGTCTGCCCGGCCAGCGCCGCCCCGATCTCCCGGCGCGTGAACCACCTCGCATACGCGATCTCGGACGGATCGACCCGCACCGGATCGGTCGGGTCGGCCGTGGCCAGGAAGCCCAACATCAGCGAGCCGGGGAACGGCCAGGCCTGACTGCCCACGTACCCGATGCGCTCGATCCCGATGCCCACCTCCTCGCGGACCTCGCGCAGCACGGCGGCCTCCGCCGACTCGCCCGGCTCGACGTAGCCGGCCAGACACGAGTAGCGCCGCCCGTCCGGGGTGCCCGCCCAGCCGGCGTTGTTGCCGAGCAGGCAGCGCCCGTCCGGGCCGTCCACGCCGTCGTGCACCAGCACGATCATCGCCGGGTCGGTGCGCGGCCAGATCCGCCCACCGTTGCGGTCCACCCGGGACCAGCCCGCCTCGTCCATGGCGGTCGGTGCCCCGGTGCTCGACGAGTAGCCGTGCCGGCTGTGCCAGTTGGTCAGGGCCAGCGCGGTCGTGAAGATACCGGCCTCCCGGTCGGCGAGCAGGTGACCCACCTCGCGCAGGTTGACCGCCCGGGTCCCCGGCAGCTCCGGCAACGGTGCGTCGACCGCGAAGACCGGCACCCCGTCCGGCTCGACACCGAGGAACATCGCCGTCGACTCCGACCCGGCCGGTACGTCGGCCGCGGCGAGCAGCACGAGCGCCGGCGGGGACGTGTCGGCGCGGGCCAGCGTGCGGCCCTCGGCGGACGAGTCGAGCACCAACACCCGGGCGCGTAGCCACGCCTCGGTCAACCACTGCGAGTCGCCCCGCCGGTGTGCCGCCCGATCCAGGGTGGACCGGGCCAACGGCGGCGCGGCCTCCCCGCTCACGCCCGCGCTCCGCTACGCTCCGCGCCGGCGCGAGACGGCCCGCTGCTGAGCCTCAGGGTTCGCTCACCACGCTCGCTCACGACACCGACTCGGTACGGATCGTGGTGAGCGCGGCCAGCCCCGGCGTGACCCGCTCGGCGTCGCCGAGCACCACGACCGCCGCCCGGGCCGGTGCCAGGTACCGGGCCGCCGCCCGCGCGACATCGTCGATGCTCGCCTTCGCCAACCTGGCCGAGTACTCGGCGAGGAAGTCCAGGCGCAGGCCGTTGCCGGCGTACGCGCTCGTCAACGCGGCCAGTCCCGCCTGGGTGGACATGCCGAGCTGAAGGGTGCCCAGGGCGTACTGACGGGCCTGCTCCAACTCATCGGGCTTCGGCGGCAGCGACGCCAGCCGACCCAGCTCGTACGTCGTCTCCAGCAACGCCGGCCCGGTGACCTCGGTGGCCACCTCGGCGGAGGCGACAAGCACCGACCCGGCCACGGAGTGCTCGATCCCCGAGTGCGGGCCGTACGTGTAGCCCTTGTCCTCGCGGATGTTCTCCACCCAACGGGAGGAGAAGTAGCCGCCGAAGATCAGGTTGGCCAGTTGCAGCGGAGCGTGGTCCGGATCGGTGCGGGACACCGCCGGAAGCGCGATCCGCAACGAGGACTGCACCGATCCGGGTCGGTCGACGAGCAACAGCGGCCCCGGCTCCAGCGGCGGCGTCGCCGGCAACTCCGCGACCCGCCCGGCGCCGGCCCAGTCGCCGAGCGCCCGCTCGGCCGCGTCCAGGGCCTTCTCCGGCTGCACGTCGCCGACCAGCACCAACTGCGCGCCGGCCGGGTGGACCCGCTCGCCGTGCAGGGTGCGCAGCGCCGCCGGCCGAACGGCGCGGATCTGGCCGGGCTCCGGGGTCTGCGTCGCGTACGGGTGCCGGCCGTAGATCCGCTTCAGCAGCGCCTCCCGGGCCAGGTGCGACGGTTGGCTCTGCGCCACCTGGATCCGGTCGACGAGCCGGTCCCGTTCGGTGGCCACCTCGTCGCCCGGGTAGCTGGCGCCGGTCAGCACCTCGGCCAGCAGTTCCAGCATCCGGTCCAGGCCGGTGACCAGGCCCGCGCCGGAGAGCATCAGCCGGTCCGGGTCGACGCCCGCGGAGAGCCCGCCGCCCACCTTCTGCAACTCCGCGGCGATCTGCACACTCGTCATCGACTCGGTGCCGGACAGCATGGTCTGCGAGAGCATCGCGCCGCGGGCCAGGTGGACCCGGCCGAACGGCACCCAGAGCCGCAACTCGACGAGCGGCACGGCGGGCCGGCGTACGGCGATCACCGTGAGGCCGTTGCGCAGCGTGCGCTCGGCCTGCTTGGGCACCTTGAGCTTGCGGGTCGGGCCGAGCGGAGGCAGCGTACGCGGCCCGGCGGGAGCGGTGGTGGTAGCAGTAGCAGCCGTCATCGGGCACCTCCGGCAATGACCTCGATCGCGGCGCGGCGTTCCGGGCGCACGGTGGCCGCGGCGGCCCGGACCTGCTCCTCGGTGACCTCGCCGACCAGCCGGGGCAGCTCGTTGAGCAGGCCCGGTTCGCCGCGTTGCTGCTCCAGCACGGCCATCCGCAGCGCCCGGCCGAGCACCGCGTCGGTGTCGCGCAGCAGGTGCGTCGCCATCCGGGCCTGGGTGCGGTCCAGCTCACCGTCGGTCAGCCCGTCGGTGGCCAGCCGGTCCAACTCCTCGTCGATGGTGCGCAGCACCTTGTCCACGTCGCCCCCGGGCGGCAGGTGCGCCTGCAACAGCAACGCCGTGGGATCGCGGACATCGAAGGGATCGCCCATGAAGCCGAGGTATCCGCCGAGGCTGGTCACCGTGCGGTCCCGCTGCACCAGGCGCTCGACGAGCCGCGACGCGTCACCGTCGGTGAGCACCTCGGCCAACACCACGTAGGGCAGGTAGCCGGCGAAATCGGTGATCGGGTCGGGCACCCGCCAGGCCCCGGCGACCGCCGGAAGCGGCGCCAGGGCATCGGTGTACGAGGTGCGCCGCTCGGCGGTCAGGTCGGGCTCGGTGAAGTCGGGCCGAACCGGTGCCGGGCGGGCCGGCACGTCACCGAAGTGCCTGTTGACCAGCTCGGTCGCCTCGGCCACGTCGATGTCCCCGCTGACCGCGAGGACCGCGTTGCCGCTGGCGTAGTAGCGGCGGAAGAAGTCCGCGGCGTCGGCGACGGTCGCCGACTCCAGGTCGTCGAAGGAGCCGTAGCCGTCGTGCGCGTTCGGGAAGGTGTCGAACATGACCGGCGGCAGGGTCAACCAGGGGAAACCGCCGTACGGTCGGTTGAGGACGTTGACCCGGATCTCCTCCTTGACCACGTCGACCTGGTTGCGCAGGTTCTCCTCGGTCAGCCGGGGGCCGCGCATCCGGTCCGCCTCCAGGAACAGCGCGCGTTCCAGCGCGTTGCTCGGCAGCGTCTCGAAGTAGTCGGTGTAGTCCAGGTGGGTGGAGCCGTTGAACGTCCCACCCGCCCCCTGCACGTGCCGGAAGTGGGCCAGCTTCTCCAGATTTTCCGAGCCCTGGAACATCAGGTGCTCGAAGAGGTGGGCGAAGCCGGTACGTCCCTCCGGTTCCGAACGGATGCCGACGTCGTAGACCACCGCCACCCCGATCACCGGGGCGCTGCGATCAGGGGTGAGCACCACCCGCAGGCCGTTGTCGAGGGTGAACCGCTCGACCGGATACTTCGTCGCTGGAATTCTGGATCTCCGCGCAGGCACGGAGTCGACCCTAGCGCGTCGACACCCCCACCACCCGCGACCTCAGCGGAGCCGCCGAAACCGGGGCGGTGACGAGGGGCAGCACCTCGGCGCCGACCCGCTCGGCCTCCTCCCGGTGGGGCCAGCCGGAGAGGATGAACTCGTCGACGCCGAGCGCGGCGTACTCGTCGATCCGGGCGGCGACCTCGGCGTAGCTGCCCACCAGCGCGGTGCCGGCACCCTCGCGGACGAGGCCGACACCTGCCCACAGGTTCGGTGCGACGGTGAGCCCGTCGGTGCGGCCGGCGTTGAGCGCGGCCATCCGGGCCTGTCCGACGGAGTCCATCCGGCGGAATCTGGCCTGGGCGGCGACGATCCGCTCCGGGCTCATCCCGGCCAGCAGCCGGTCGGCCTCCGCCCAGGCCTCGGCGCTTGTGGGCCGGGCGATGACGTGCAGTCGCAGTCCCGTGCGCAGGCTACGACCGTGTTCGGCGGCGAGCGCCCGGACGCGGGTGACCCGGGCCGCGATCGACGCCTGCGGCTCACCCCACATCAGGTAGACGTCGGCCTGTCGGGCGGCCACCGTCTCGGCGGCCGGGGACGCGCCGCCGAAGTAGACCGGCGGCGGCTCGGCCAGTGGGGTGGCCAGGCCGCCGCCCTCGACTCGATAGTGCGTGCCGGTGTAGTCGAAGGGCCGTCCGGCCCAGGCGCGGCGGAGCACCTCGATGAACTCACCGGTGCGCGCGTAGCGGTCGTCGTGCCCGAGGAAGTCGCCGTACGCCCGCTGCTCGGCCGGGTCGCCGCCGGTCACGATGTTGAGCGACAGCCGACCACCGGAGACGGCCTGGAACGCCTCGGCCTGCTGGGCGATCAGGGTGGGCAGCGCGAAGCCGGCCCGGACCGCGACCAGCATGCCGAGCCGCTCGGTGTGCTGGGCGATCGCCGCGCAGACGATCCACGGGTCGGGGCAGCCGGCGCCCACGGGCGTGAGGACGGCGGTGAAGCCGTGCGTCTCGGCGGCCCGGCCGACCTCGGCCAGGTACGCCACCGTGGCGGCGCGGTCGTGCCGGGCGGCACCCGCCGTGACGGTGGCGGCACCGACCTGGTCGCCGTCGCCGGAGGTGGGCAGGAACCAGTGGAAGGTCATCGCACAGTCGCCTCTCTGACAGTTGCCGGGCGCCGTACCCTAGCAAGCTGGTAGGAAATACCGACATAGGCGAGACGCACCTTCTCGGCATGTGGATGGGCCTTGACGCTGACCACGGGCTGGCCCACTCTTCCTACCAACTAAGTAGGAATACTGCGGATTGGATAGACGATGAGACGGCACCCCTTGCGCCGGTTGGTCACCCTGGCCACCCTTGCCGCCCTCGGGGCGGCGACTGTGGGCAGCGCCGCCGCGTGCGGCAACGACAGCGACGGCTCCGGCGGCGCCTCCGGCGGCCCGGTGACCCTACGTCTCGGCTACTTCCCCAACATCACCCACGCACCGGCGGTCGTCGGCGTGGAGAAGGGCATCTTCGCGGAGAAGCTCGGCGCCGACGTCAAGTTGGACCCGAAGACCTTCAACGCCGGCCCGGCCGCCATCGAGGCCATCTTCTCCGGCGCACTGGACGCCACCTACATCGGTCCGAACCCGACCGTGAACGCCTTCTCCAAGTCCAAGGGTGAGGCCGTCCGGGTCATCTCCGGCGCGGCCTCCGGCGGCGTGGCGCTCGTGGTCAAGCCCGGCATCACGGGCGTGCAGGACCTGAAGGGCAAGAAGATCTCCACCCCGCAGCTGGGCAACACCCAGGACGTGGCGGTCCGATACTGGCTCAAGCAGCAGGGTCTCACCACCACCAAGGAGGGTGGCGGCGACGTGAAGATCGTGCCGCAGGAGAACGCCCAGACGGTCGAGACGTTCAACAGTGGCGCGATCGACGGTGCCTGGGTGCCCGAGCCGTTCGTCTCCCGACTGGTCAACGCCGGCGGCAAGGTGCTCGTCGACGAGCGCGACCTGTGGCCGGACAAAAAGTTCGTCATCACCAACCTGCTGGTCAGCACGAAGTTCCTGAAGGCGCATCCGGACGTGGTGCAGAAGCTGGTCGACGGCCAGGTGGCCGCGAACGAGTTCGTCAACAGCAAGCCCGAGGAGGCCCAGCAGGCCATCTCCGACGCGATCGGCAAGATCACCGGCAAGCCGCTGGACCTGAAGCTGATCAAGCAGGCGTGGCCGACGTTGGAGTTCACCAACGACCCGATCCCCACGTCTTTGAAGGCGGGCCTCGACCACGCCGTCGAGGTCAAGCTGACCGAACCGGTCGACCTCAAGGGCCTGTACGACCTCAAGTACCTCAACAACGCCCTCAAGGCGGCCGGCAAGCCCGAGGTCACCCAGCCATGACGTCGACCACGACGACGCCGCAGAGCGCGACCACCGCGGTCGCGCTCTCCGGGGTGACCAAGGTGTACGGACGCGGGCCGAACGCCGTCCTGGCCCTCGACGGGGTGTCGTTGGACGTCGCGCCCGGCGAGTTCGTCTGTCTGGTCGGCGCGTCCGGCTGCGGCAAGAGCACCCTGCTCAACCTGGTGGCCGGGCTGGACCGGGTCAGCGGTGGGCAGATCACTCTGGCCGGTGGGGTCAACCCGGGCCTGATGTTCCAGGAGCCGGCGCTCTTTCCGTGGCTGACCGTCGACGCCAACGTGGAGGTGCCGCTGAAGCTGCGCCGGCTCCCCCGGGCCCAACGCCGCGAGCGGGTGGCCGAGCTGCTGCGTACGGTGCACCTGGCCGACTTCGGCCGCAAGCGCCCCCACGAACTCTCCGGAGGCATGCGGCAACGAGTCGCGCTGGCCCGTACGCTGGCCCTGGACACCCCGGTGCTGCTGATGGACGAGCCGTTCGGCGCGCTGGACGCGATGACCCGGGACATCCTGCACGACGAGCTGGAACGGATCTGGTCCGAGCGCAAGCTGTCAGTGCTCTTCGTGACGCACAACGTCCGCGAGGCCGCCCGACTGGCCGACCGGATCATCCTGCTCTCCAGCCGTCCCGGTCGGATCATCTACTCCACCGAGGTGAACATCCCGCGCCCTCGTCGGATCGACTCCCCCGAGGTCGCCGCCATCGCCGCCGAGGTCACCGAGCGGCTCCGTACGGAGGTGGGCCGCCATGGCCAATGACACCCTCACCAGCTCGGCGCGTACCGACGCGGAGATCTCCGGTCTGGACGCGCTGGAGATCGCCGGCCGGGACAAGGAGGTCTCCCGGGGCGCGCGCTTCTGGGCGGCCACCTGGCCCAAGTTGGCGGCGCTGGCCATCGCCATCGCCGCCTGGCAGCTCGTGGTCTGGTCGGGCTGGAAGCCGCCGTACTCGCTGCCCGGTCCGCTGGAGGTGGGCCGCGAGCTGGTGGAGCAGGCCCAGGGTCCCCAGCTCTGGGAGGGCCTGGTCACCACGCTCCGCCGGGCCGCCCTCGGATACGTCTTCTCGGTCGCCGTCGGCCTGCTGCTGGGCCTGGCGGTGGCCCAGTCCAAGGTGCTCCGGGCCGCCATCGGCTCGATGATCACCGCGTTGCAGACCATGCCGTCGATCGCCTGGTTCCCGCTGGCCATCCTGCTGTTCGAGCTGAGCGAGAAGGCGATCTTCTTCGTGGTGGTGCTCGGTGCCGCGCCGTCCATCGCCAACGGGGTGATCTCCGGCGTGGACTACGTACCGCCACTGCTCAAGCGCGCCGGCCGCAACCTGGGCGCCCGAGGGCTCAACCTCTACCGGTACGTCATCGCGCCGGCCGCCCTGCCGGCGATCGTCGCCGGTCTGAAGCAGGGGTGGGCCTTCTCCTGGCGCAGCCTGATGGCCGGTGAACTGCTCGTGGTCGGCATCTCACAGACGTCGCTCGGCGCCCAGCTCACCTACTCCCGCGAGTTGTCCGACGCGCCCTGGCTGCTCTCCACGATGATCGTGATTCTGGTCGTCGGCCTGGTCGTGGATGCCGCGTTCGGCGCGGCGGACAAGGCGATCCGGCGGCGCTGGGGCGTGCTCGACCAGGCGGGCAACTGAGCGGTGTACGTCTCCGCGCGCAGCGACTACGCGCTCCGGGCGATGCTCGCCGTCGCCGCCGGTGGCGGCGGCGGCGAGTTGGTCAAGGCGGCCAGCCTGGCCGAGGTGCAGGACATCCCGCTCAGCTTTCTCCAGGGCATCCTGCTCGACCTGCGCCGAGCGGGTCTGCTGCACAGTCACCGCGGCGCCGACGGCGGGTACGCCCTCACCCGCCCAGCCGACGAGATCACCGTGGGCGACGTGTTGCGGGCGGTCGGCGGTTCGCTCACCACGGTGCGCGGACTGCCGGCCGAGCGCGCCGGCTACCACGGAGTGGCCGCCGGGCTGACCGACGTCTGGCTGGCGGTGCACGGGGCGATCGCCACGGTGGTCGACAGCACCACCCTGGCCAATCTGCTCACCCACAACTCGACCGACCGCGCCCCCACCACCTGAAGCGGCGGAGGCGGTGTGGTCGGGTCGGCGCCCCGCCGACCCGACCACACCGCTGGCCCGCGCCGGCCCACCGGCCACCGCTCAGCCCACGTGTGCGACCACCGGGCCGAGGCCCGGGTCGTCGGGGCTGCGCAGCTCCACCAGGCTGCCGGGAGCGTTACCCGCCGAGGTGGCGTGCCAGGGCGCGAAGGCCGCAACCATGGCGAGCAACAGACCGGCGAGCGCGAGCGCGACCACCAGGATCAATTCGCGCACCGCACCCGAGCCGACCTCGCCCGCCATGGTCACCCCTCCCGCGCCGGGCCCCCCGCCCGACTTCCCCCGCTGGCCAGCTTCGACCACGGACAGCCAGGGCACAATCGGCCAGCCGACCCAGCCGAGGCTGATAACCGACTGAGCCGTGTGGTCGGCCGGCCGACCGGGCGGCGCGTCGCTCGCCGCAGACAGACCGACCCGCCTCGCCGAAGCGGGGCGGGTCGGTCGAAGCGCGAAAAGAGATCAGACGGTACGCGGGCGGCGCGGGCGGCGCGACCGACCCGACGCGCGGTGCGCCGGACGGGCGGTGCCGTCGGCGACCGCTCCGCCGCCGGTGCGGACCCGAGCGGCGGGCGCCGGCGGGGCGACGATGGTCACCGGCACGCCGGACGGCTCGCGGGCACCGGTCACCCGGGCCAGCGACCCGTCACCCGGACGCACCTGAACCGACTCGGGTCGGATGCCGGCAACTGCCATCAGTCGCGACACGTCCCGGCGCTGCTCGGGCAGGACCAGGGTGACCACGGAACCGGACTCGCCGGCCCGCGCGGTCCGGCCGCCCCGGTGCAGGTAGTCCTTCGCCTCGGTCGGCGGGTCCACGTTGACCACCATGTCCAGGCCGTCGACGTGGATACCCCGGGCCGCCACGTCGGTGGCCACCAGGGCGGTCACCTGACCGTTGCGGAACTGCTCCAGGATGCGGGTGCGCTGCGGCTGGGACTTGCCACCGTGCAGCGCGGCCGCGCGTACCCCCTTGGAGAGCAACTGGCGGGCGAGCCGGTCGGCGCGGTGCTTGGTGCCCATGAACAGGATGGTGCGGCCCTCACGGGCGGCGATCCGGGTCAGCGCGTCGGGCTTGTCCACGGCGTCGACGTGCAGCACGTGGTGGGTCATCGCGGTGACCGTGGCGGTGCCCGGGTCGACCGAGTGGGTGACCGGGTGGCTCAGGAAGCGGCGGACCAGCCGGTCCACGCCGCCGTCCAGGGTGGCGGAGAAGAGCATCCGCTGCCCCTGCGGCGCGACCTGCTCCAGCAGCTTGGTGACCTGCGGCAGGAAGCCCATGTCGGCCATCTGGTCGGCCTCGTCCAGCACGGTGATCTCGACCTGGTCGAGGCGGGCGTCGCCCCGGTTGATCAGATCGTGCAGCCGGCCGGGGGTGGCGACAACCACCTCGGCGCCGGCCCGCAGCGCGTCCGCCTGCCGCTGCAACGACAGCCCGCCGACGACCGTGGCGCAGCGCAGCCCGACGGCGCGGGCGTACGGGGCCAACGCGGTGGTGACCTGCTGGGCCAGCTCACGGGTCGGCACCAGCACCAGGGCCAGCGGACGACCCGGCCGGGCCTTACGGCCGGCGGTGCGGGACAGCAGCGGAAGCCCGAAGGCGAGCGTCTTGCCGGAGCCGGTACGACCGCGGCCCAGGACGTCCCGCCCGGCGAGCGAGTCGGGCAGCGTCGCCGTCTGGATCGGGAACGGCTCGGTGATGCCCTGCGCGGTCAGCGCGGTGAGCAGCGCCGGCGCCAGACCGGTATGAGCGAAAGAAGGAATAACTGTGGTCATGCGGAAGCCTTCCTCGACGCGGCACGTGTCGAGGGAGGGCGCCGAAGGTGGCGCTGTCACCGGCGGCCAGGGCAGCCAGGACTCACAAGCACGAACCGATTGGAGTACGGGCCGGCCCGCCGCCGGGCCGCCGCCTGCGTGTGCAGGCGGCGGCGAGGCGGGCCGGTCCCGTCACCGTCACACCCGGAGGGCGCGACAGGTAATGCTGACCGATCCGAAGATCAGAGCGGGCGGATGTTCTCCGCCTGCGGGCCCTTCTGGCCCTGGGTCACCTCGAACTCGACCCGCTGGTTCTCGTCCAGGCTCCGGTAGCCGGAGGACTGGATCGCCGAGAAGTGTGCGAAGACGTCAGCGCCGCCGCCGTCCGGGGTGATGAAGCCGAAGCCCTTGTCAGCGTTGAACCACTTCACGGTGCCAATAGCCATGTGTTTCGTCTCCTTGACGGAACGTCGGACACGCACGTGTTGCGTGCCCGAAGAGGAGCGCTCCGCGCGGGGATGCGCGAATCGCCTGTCGCTTCTGGTCGCCCCGCCCGGAGAACTCCGGACACAACAAAGAGCGCCTGGGGCCACAATCCCGCCAGGCGCACACAGAGTCTCTGGTAACCAAAACTGCAACCCGGTCAACGTATCATGGTTTTCCCGCGAGCGGTCAAGCTTGGGCAGAATCTTCGGGCAACTGGGCGATCATGGCCGTGAGCCCCGTCACATCCAACAGATCGGCGGGCCGAACCGTCACCCCGTGCCGGACGTAGTGGAACGCCGCGCCCACCCGGTCCACCGGCACACCAGCCAGGTCCGCCCAGGCCAACCGGTACACGGCCAACTGCACCGCGGCCACCTCCGCCGCCGGCCCCGAGGGCTGCGCGCCGGTCTTCCAGTCGACCACGTCGAACCGCCCACCGGGCCGGGCGAAGACCGCGTCCATCCGCCCCCGCACCACGACCCCGCCGATCACCGTCGCGAAGGGGACCTCCACCTCCACCGGTGACCGGTCGGCCCACTCGCTGGCCAGGAACCGCTCCTGAAGCTCCACCAGCGCCTCGTCGGGCGCGGCATCCGCGTCGGCCGCACCGGGCAGCTCGTCCAGGTCCAGCAGGCGGTCAGCACCGAAGCGCTGCTCCAACCAGGCGTGGAAGGCGGTGCCTCGGCGGGCGTACGGGTTGGGCTCGGCCGGCACCGGGCGGCGCAGCGTACGGGCCAGGGCCGCCGGGTCGCGCCGCAACGCCACCAGCTGGGTGACGCTCAACTGCCCGGGCAGGACCACCTCGACCGCACCGGAGAGCCGGGTCAGCTCGGCCCGCTCGGCCAGCAGCAGATCCGCCTCGCGCTGCCAGCGCGCCACCTCCGGGTCGACCTCCGGCTCGACCTCCGGCTCGACCGGCCCGACCGCCTCGGTCTCCGACCCGATCGGCGTCACCGGCCCGACCGCCTCGGTCTCCGACCCGATCGGCCCGGGGAGCACCGGCCCGACCGGCCCGGGGAGCACCGGCCCGACCGGCCCGGGGAGCACCGCGGCCGGCCCGTCGGCCATCAGGCGGCGTACCAGCCCGGCCGCCTCGGCCAACTCCGGTCGGCGGCCACCCAGCGGGTCGGCCGGCCACTCCGCGCGGACCACCACCTCGGCGGTGGGGTTCGTGGCATCCGGGGTCGGCTCCGGTGCCCAGGCGTCGATCAGGTGCCCCGGCCCACCGTCGAGACAGGCGTCGTACATCTCACGCAGGAAGACCGACGGACCGCGCGGTCGCTTCGTCCCCTCCCCCCACCAGTAACCGGAGCACAGCAGCAGCCGGCGCGGCCGGGTGACCGCCACGTACGTCAGGCGGCGTTCCTCCCGCTCGTCGTGTGCCCGCCAGGCGTCGGTGAAGTCGTTCACCGCCCGTGCCACGGCCCGCTGGTCGGCGGCCTCGTCGAGCGCCAGCTCGGGCAACCCGTCGGCGTCGCCGCGCAGGGGGAACGGCAGCACCCCCAGTCCGCCGAGCCAGTGGTCGGAGTTGCGCACCGGCCCCGGCCACGACCCCCGACACAGGCCGGCCACCGCCACCACGTCCCACTCCAGGCCCTTGGCGGCGTGCGCGGTGACCACCTGCACCGCGCCCTCCACGACCTCCACCTCACCCGGCGCCAGACCGCGCTCCTCGTCCTCGGCGGCGGCCAGGTAGGACAGGAACCCGGACAGTGTCGCGCCGGGCGTCTCCCCGCTGAAGCGGGCCGCCACGTCACCCAGCGCGTCCAGGTGACCCCGGGCCAGACCGGCGTCGCCGGCACCGTCCCGGCCGGCCCGCACCGCGACCTCCACGTCCAGGCCGATGGTCCGCTCGATGTCCGCGATCAGATCCGGCAGCGCCTGGTCCAGCCGGTACCGCAACAGCGCCAGCTCCATGCCGTACGCGCGCAGCCGCGCGAAGCCCTCCGCCGAGTACGCCTGCGCCGGGCCGAGATCGGCCAGCGCCTCCACCAGGGTCGCCTCGTCCAGCAGATCGGGGCTGATCTCCGCGTCGTCGTCGGCGGCCAACTGACGGCGGGCGTTGGCGATGGCGCGGGCCCGCCGGTGCAACGCCACCAGGTCACGCGGCCCGATCCGCCAGCGGGCGCCGGTGAGCAACCGCAGCAGAGCGGCCCCGTCGGTCGGGTCGGCCAGCACCCGCAGCGTGCAGACCACGTCGCGTACCTCGGGGGTGTCCAGCAGGCCGCCGAGCCCCACCACCTCGACCGGGAGGCCACGCTCACGCAGGGCCGACTCGATCGCCGGAATCTGACTGCGGACCCGGACCAGCACGGCGGTGGTCGGGCGCTGCGCCACCGGGATGTGTTCGGGGGCCGCGCCCGGCATCCGGGCCGCTCCCCGCCACGCGGCCAGCACACTGTCGGCGATCCAGTCCGCCTCGTCGGCGTACGTGGGCAGCAACGCGCAGTGCACCGTGCCGCCGGCCGCACCGCCGGGGCTGCGGTGCGGGATCGGCTCCCGGACGGTCAGCGCCGAGCGCAGCTCCGGCACCCGGGCACCCGCCGCCCGCAGCGGAGCCGACAACGCGTTCGCCACCCGGAGGATCTCCGGACGGTTACGCCAGCTCGTGGTGAGCCCGAGCGCCGGGGCCGGCTCACCGTCGGCGCGGGCGAACTCGGTGGGGAACCGGTCGAGGGTGCCGGCGCTGGCCCCCCGCCAGCCGTAGATGGACTGGCACGGGTCGCCCACCGCGGTCACCGGATGCCCACCGCCGAACAGGGCGTTGAGCAGCACCACCTGGGCGTGGCTGGTGTCCTGGTACTCGTCGAGCAGCACCGCCCGGAAGCGGTCCCGCTCGATCTCGCCGACCCCCGGGTGATCGCGGGCCACCCGGGCCGCCCGGGCGAGCTGGTCGGCGAAGTCCATCGCCTCGAAGTCCTCCTTGCGCCGGGCGTACGCCCGCACCAGCGGCAGCAGGCGCAGCCGGGTCTGTTGCAGGGTGAGCGCCTTGCGTACGTCGGCGTACACCCGGCCCGGCCGGGACTGCACCTCGGCGAAGAACCGACCGGTCCAGGCCGCCAGCTGGTCCGGGGCGACCAGGTGCTCGTCCAACTCCCCGGCGAGCGCCAGCACCGCGTCGGTGATGGTGCTCGGCATCCGGTCCACCTCGGACATGTCGCCGTCGTAGTTGCGCACCAGCAGGTCGACCAACTGCCAGCGGGACGCCTCGGTGAGCAGCCGGGTCGACGGCTCGTAGCCGGACCGCAGCCCGTGCTCGGTGACGATCCGCCCCGCGTAGGAGTGGTACGTGGAGACGGTGGGTTCACCGGCGAGCGGGTCGTCCAGCGGGTCGCGGCCCTGCCGGCCGAGTCGGCGGATCAGTTGGTCCAGCCGGGTGCGGACCCGGTGGGCAAGCTCACCGGCCGCCTTACGGGTGAAGGTCAGCCCGAGGATCTGCTCCGGGCGCACGTACGCGTTGGCCACCAGCCAGACCACCCGCGCGGCCATCGTCTCGGTCTTGCCCGACCCGGCTCCCGCGACCACCAGCAGCGGCTCCACCGGGGCGGCGATGATCGCGGCCTGCTCCCGGGTGGGCGCCGGCAACCGCAGCAGCTTGGCCAGCTCCACGGGCGTGTACCGGGGGCCGGAGTCCGCCAGTCGGGGCGCCGGCGTGGGACCCGCACCGAACAGGGTGGGTTGGCTCACGGTGCTGTCTCAGGATGCGACACCCGCTCACTCCTCGCCCTCACGGTTGCGTCGGACGGTCGGCGGCTCGACGACCTGACGCCCCTGCCCGGAGACCGGGCAGCTGGTGCGGACCGGGCAGACCCGGCACTTCGAGTTGGCCACCGCGGCGAACGTGGCGGCTGCCATCGTATCGGCGGTCCTCCGGACCAGCGCGGTCGCCCAACCGGCCGCCGGTCCCTCGCCGGCCGCCGGCTGGTTCTGTTCCCGGGCGTCCTTCGCGGAGGTGCCGAGTTGCACGAGCGCCGCGCCGCCGGACTCGTCACCGAACTCGGCGAACGCGCCCGCCTCCACCGCCGCCTGGTACGCGCCGAGCTGCGGGTGCTCGGCCAGGTCGGTGCCGGTGACGGCGGTGGACTTGCCGGTCTTCAGGTCGATCACCACGAGCCGTCCGGACTCGTCGACCTCCAGCCGGTCGACCCGGCCGGTCAGGTCGACGGGCCGGTGCGGGTCGTCCAACCGGACCGCGAACTCGTGCTCGATGGCGAGCAACCGACGCGGATTGGTGGCCAGCCAGCGCAGCAGCTTGTCGACCATCGCCTCGGCGCGTTCCCGCTCCGGCCCGGCCATCCACCGGGCGGCCAACTCGATGGCGTCGAACCGGGCGGCCACGTAGTCGAGCAGCGCACCCCGGTCGGCGCTGGCGTCCTCGGCGAGCATCGCGGCGGCGTGCACCAGGTTGCCCACCCCCTGCGCGGTGCTGGTCGGGCCACTGCCGCCGTGCCGTTCCAGCAACCACCGCAGGCTGCATCGCAGGGCGCTCTCCATGGCCGACGGGGTGACCCGCACCGGCTCCCCGTCCTCGACGAGCGGCCGGTCGTCGGAGAGCGCGCGCAACCCCCACCAGTCGTCCGGGTGCGCGCCGGGAACCCCGGCGGCGGCCAGCCGGGCCAACTGGGCCGCCGCCGCGCGCCGCCGGCCCGCCGGGGCGGCCGGGTCGGTGATGGCGGTACGCAGTTCGGCCACCAGCGCCGGCAGCGTCAGCGCCCGAGGTGGACGGGTCACCGGCAGTGCCCCGGGACGGTCCGACTCACCGTCATCGCCGGTCGTGCCGTTCGTCGCACCGGCCGCGGCAGTGGTCGTGCCGGCAGTCGCGCCGTTCGTTGCGCCACCGTTCGCGCTGTTCGGCGCTCCATCGGCGGCGGGCGTGGCCTCAGGTGGGCTGGGGGCGGGGTCCTCGGTGCGCGGACCCGGTGGCGGGGGCGGGTCGGCCGGCCCGGCACTCGGCGGGCTGGGCGGCCCGGCACTCGGCGGGCTGGGCGGCCCGGCACTCGGCGGGCTGGGCGGCCCGGCACTCGGTGGGGTGGGACCCAGCTCGTGCAGGAACCGGCTCGGCTGCTCCTGGTGGTCGTCACCGCCGACGGCGGCGGAGGCCACGGCGCTGACCAGCAGCCGGTGCCGGGCCCGGCTGATGGCGACGTGGAAGAGCCGGCGTTCCTCGTCCAGCAACGCCGAGGTCTGGCCCACCACGTTCGCCCTGGTGGCGCCGTCGACAGAGCGGCCGGCCAGCACGTCGACCAGCCGCTCGGAGCCGAGCAGGCTGCCGCGCAGTCGCAGGTCCGGCCAGATGCCCTCCTGGACGCCGGCCACCGCGACCAGGTCCCATTCCAGGCCCTTGGCAGCGTGCGCGGTGAGCAGGCGTACCGCCGCACCCCGGTCGGCGGTCGGCGCGATGGTGTCGGCCGGCAGGTCCTGGGCGAGCACGTGGTCGAGGAAGACCTCGGTGCGGGCACCCGGCAGCCGGTCGGTGAACCGGGCCGCCGCGTCGAAGAGAACCAGGACGGCGTCGAGGTCCCGGTCGGCCGCCTCGGCCCGCCGCCGCCGGGCCAGGTCCCCCTCGCCGGCCGCCGGCCGCCCCTGGTTGATCGCACCCGCCCAGCGCTCGGCGAGACCGCTGGCCTCCCACACGGCCCAGAGCACGTCCTCGGCGGTCGCGCCCGGCCGGGCGGCGGCTTCGCGTGCGATGGCCAGCAGCCCGGCCACCGCCTGCGCCGGCTCCGCCCAGCGCCGCTCGATGCCGGCCAACTCCTCCGGGTCCTGCAACGCCTCGACGATGAGTTCCCCGGACGGGCGGCGGTCACCGCCGGCCAACGCGAGGGCTCGCAGGCCCTGCCGCAGCCGCCGCTCGGCCAGCGGGTCGGCCCCGCCCAGCGACGAGTGCAGCAGCGCGACCGCCGACTCCTCGTCCAGTCGCTCCGGCTCCAGCGCGCAGCGCAGCAGGAGCAGCAGCGGGGCGACCGCCGGTTGCAGGTGCAGGGGCAGATCCTCACCGTGCACCACGGTGGGTACGCCGGCGGCGTGCAGCGCCCGTCGCAGGGTGGGCAGCTGCAACGCGGTGGACCGCACCAGCACCGCCATCCGCGACCAGGGCACGCCGTCGAGCAGGTGGGCCGAGCGCAGCGCGTGGGCCAGCCAGGCGGCCTCACTTGTCGCCGACCGGAAGGTGTGCACCTCGACGGTCCCGGGTGGCGCGTCCGGCAGTGGGTGCAGCCGGCGGTGTGCGGCCGGGCCACGCAGCCGGCGGCCCAGCCGGGCCAGGGCGGCGAGCAGACCAGACCCGGCCCGGTACGACGTGGTCAGCAGCACCTGCGCGGCGGGCGCTCCGGAGGCGGTCCGGAAGCGGTGCGCGAACGTGGTCACCCCGGCCGGGTCGGCGCCGCGGAAGGCGTACGTGGAGGAGTCGGGGTCGGCGAACGCGACGAGCGACTTGCCACCGCCGGCGATCACCGAGAGCAGCTCCAGTTGGGCGGGGTCGGTGTCGGCCAGCTCGTCGAGGTACACGTACGCGAGCCGACGGCGCTCGGCGGCCAGCAGCTCCTCGTCGTCGCGCAGCAGCCCGGTGGCCGCCCGGACCAGCTCCGCCGGGTCGTACGCGATCGAGCCCCGGTTGCTGACGTCGCGCAGCGCGAGCACGGCGACGTACTCCCGGAGGAAGCGGGCGGCGGCCGGCCAGTCGGCGCGGCCGAGCTTCTCACCCAGCCGGGCCAGGTCCATCGGACCCACGCCGCGCTCGGCGGCGCGCATGAGCAGGTCGCGCAGCTGACCGGCGAAGGCCCGGGTCCGCAGGGCCGGGCGCAGGTCGGTCGGCCAGCCGACCGGGTCGTCCTCGGGTTCCTCGCCCACCACGTCCAGCAGCTCGCGGATGATCAGATCCTGCTCCGGGCCGGTCAGCAGGCGGGGTGACGGCTCGCCTCGTTCGGCGGCGGCTCGGCGCAGCAACCCGAAGGCGTACGCCGGGAAGGTGCGCACCAGCGGCTCGCGCAGCACCCGGTGGCCGTCCTGCGCGACCCGGGCCTCGATGCGTTGACGCAGGGCGGTGGCCCCTCGACGGCCGAAGGTCAGCACCAGGATCCGTTCGGGGTCGACCCCCTCGCTCACCCGGGCGGCGACCGCCTCGACAAGCGTGCTGGTCTTGCCGGTGCCGGGGCCGCCGAGCACGAGCATCGGCCCGTTGGTGTGCCCGACCACCTCGGCCTGCACCGGATCGGCCCGCCAACCGCCGCCGTCGACCGTCAGCTCGGACCCGGCCACGCGATCGGGCTCAGCCGACGCGCCACCGGACGTGCCCCCGCGGGCGGGCACGGAAGCGCCGTCCGGCGTCGTCCCGTCCCCCCGCGGCGGTCCCCCGGACCGCCGCACCAACCGGTACGCCTGCATCAGCTCATCCCATCAGACCCATACGACACCCACCCAATCCCCCACGCCACCCCAACCCCACCCCATCCACCCCCGTCGATCATGAGGTTAGCGGCGCGACACGCCGACAACAGCACCGCCAACTCCATGATCACCGGGGCCGGGCCGGGCCGGGGTGGGGTGGGGTGGGGTGTCGGGGCAGGGTGGGTCAGGTTAGGCGGGACTCCAGGGCGTCCAGGGCTTCGGGGACTGTGGTGGTCACCGTCAGGAGGTTGCGGCCTGCTGATCTGAGGAAGTTCTGGTTGGTCAGGCTGTCCAGCCAGTCCAGCAGGGGGCGGTAGAACCCGTCGGTGTCGATCAGCACCATCGGCTTCGCGTGCAGGGCGAGGGTCGCGGTCGTCCAGACCTCGAACAGCTCGTCCAGGGTGCCCAGCCCGCCGGGCAGGGTGAGGAACGCGTCCGACTTGTCGATCATCAGGGTCTTGCGGCCGGCCATCGAGTCGGTCACCAGCAGCTCGTCCGACGCCAGGTCGGCGACCTCCAGATCGACGAGCGACTGCGGGATCACCCCCAGGGTGCGTCCGCCGGCGGAGCGGGCGCCGTCCGCCAGCGCGCCCATCATGCCGACGCAGCCGCCGCCGCTGACCAGCGTGTGGCCGCGCCGGGCCAGCTCCGCACCGGTCTCGGTGGCCAGGTCCAACCAGCGCTGGTCCAGCGTGCGGGAGGACGCGCAGAAGACGCAGATCGCGGCCATCACCTGTCCCGTGGCTGGTCGGCCGCCTGCGCGGCGGCGGCCTGCTGGTCCGCGCCGGTACGCGCGACCGCCTCGTCGCGGACCGCCTCCTGCTCGACGGAGAGCGCGGCCTCCGCCTCGACGATGTACCGCACCGCGGCGCCGACGTCGTCGGTGAGACAGATCAGGTCCAGGTCGACCGGCCCGATCTTGCCACCGGCGGCCATCGTGTCGCGCATCCAGTTGAGCAGGCCCTGCCAGTAGTCGACTCCCATGAGCACCACCGGGAACCGGGTGACCTTGCCGGTCTGCACCAGGGTGAGCGCCTCGAACAGCTCGTCCATGGTGCCGAACCCACCGGGCAGCACGACGAACGCCTGTGCGTACTTGACGAACATGGTCTTGCGGGCGAAGAAGTAGCGGAAGTCGATCGCCAGGTCGACCCACTCGTTGAGGCCCTGCTCGAACGGCAGCTCGATGCCGAGCCCGACGGAGAGACCACCGGCCTCGCTGGCGCCGCGGTTGGCGGCCTCCATCACGCCCGGCCCACCCCCGGTGATCACCGCGTAGCCGGCTCGGGCCAGCGCGCCGCCCACCTGCTCGGCCAGCTGGCACTCGGCGCTGTCCGGGCCGCTGCGGGCGGAGCCGAACACGCTGACCGCGGGCGGCAGATCGGCGAGGGTGTCGAAACCTTCGACGAACTCGGAGAGGATGCGCAGCGCGCGCCAGGCGTCCCTGGTCTTCCAGTCGCTCCGCCCACGCGAGTCCAACAACCGTTGATCAGCGGTACTGCTCGGGATCGACCCCCTGCGCAGCGTGACCGCGCCGCGGTGTCGTTCCTGCCCCGGACCGCGACCGGCCTCCCGCCCGTTGTTGCTCTGGCTCATGGGGCAACCGTAGTGGAGCGGCACCTCGCAGGTGTGCGGGGCGGGGACGCCGCGAAATAGTTCGGGATCATGGGCAACTAATTCGCTCCCCCGTACGTCTTACTATTCACATACCGGGTATGCCCGGCGCGCGCCTTCGGGGGAGGAGACAGCGTGATCAGTAACAGCGAGATGATCCGGATCCGTCGCCAGATGCAGCGACGGATCCGAGACGTGGTGGCCGAACGCCGCCGCACCCGACTGCAGGACCCACCCCTGGTCTCCCCCGCCGCCGCGCCCGCAGGAGCCGATCAAGAGGTTTGCGTCGCCGACAACGGGCCCGGCTGACGCAAACCTCTTGATCACCGGGGCGAGCCGGGTCAGGCCGGGTCAGGCCGGGGCCAGCCAGCGGTGCAGGGTTGCCGCGCCGTCGCGGATCTTGCTGATCTCGACGTGCTCGTCCTTGTGGTGGGCCAGGTTCGGGTCGCCGGGACCGAAGTTCAGCGCCGGGATCCCCATGGCCGCGAACCGGGCCACGTCCGTCCAGCCCAGCTTGCCGATCGGCGCCGCGCCCACCGCCGCCAGGAACTCCTTCGCCGGAGCCGCCTCCAACCCGGGGGTCGCACCGGCAGCCGCGTCGGTCACCACCACGTCGAAGCCAGCGAACACCTCCCGCAGGTGCGCCTCCGCACCCGCCGGGTCGCGATCCGGCGCGTACCGGTAGTTGACCTCGATCTCGCACCGGTCGGGGATCACGTTGCCGGCGACCCCGCCGATGATCCGTACCGCGTTCATGCCCTCGCGGTAGTCGCACCCCTCGATGGTGACCCGGCGCGCCTCGTACGTCTGGAGACGCCGCAGCACTTCGGTGGCCGCGTGGATGGCGTTCACCCCGTGCCAGGAGCGCGCCGCGTGCGCCCGCTCGCCCGTCGTCGTCACGAGCGCGCGCATGGTGCCCTGGCAACCCGCCTCGACGATGCCGTACGTCGGCTCCAGCAGCACCGCGAAGTCCGCCTCCAGCCACTCCGGGTAGGCCTGGGCCACCAGGTTGAGCCCGTTGTACCGCGACTCGATCTCCTCGGCCTCGTAGAAGAAGTACGTCACGTCGTAGCGCGGGGCGGGCAGGGTCACCGCCAGGTGCAGCGCGTACGCGGTGCCGGACTTCATGTCCGAGGTGCCGCAGCCGTACATCAGGTCGCCGCGCATGGTCGACGGGAAGTTGTTGTTGAGCGGCACCGTGTCGAGGTGCCCGGCCAACACGACGCGCTGCGCCCGACCGAGGTCGGTACGCGCCATCACGGTGTTGCCGTGCCGGTGGGTGGTCAGGTGCGGTACGCCCCGCAGCACCTCTTCGACACAGTCGGCGATCGCCTTCTCGTTGAGGGACACGGACTCTATGTCGACCAGCGCGCGGGTCAGCTGTACCGGATCGGCGAGGACCTCGGGGGTCAGCGGGTTCTCCATGGTTCGCACGGTACCTTCAGGTCTGTCCGCGCGAGGAGTGAGCTGAGGCCGACCCGGCCGCGACCGAGAGGTGTAACAGTGACGTCCGCAGATTCCGCCTGGGGTATTGGCCTGGCCACGGTCACGGCAGATGAGCAGGTGCTCGACACCTGGTACCCGACCGGCAAGCTGGGCCTCGGTGAGCTGCCGCTGGTCGCCGGGGAGGACAAGTCGGACGTGCTCGACCTGCCGCCGGCGGCGCTCGGTGACCGGGCACTGCCCGGTCTGCGTACCGTCCAGGTGGTCACCGTGATCGGCTCGCTCGACGACCCGATCAAGGACGCCCCGGACGCGTACCTCCGGTTGCACCTGCTCTCGCACCGCCTGGTGCGGCCCAACCAGCTCAACCTCGACGGCATCTTCGCCAAGCTGGCCAACGTGGCCTGGACGTCCGCCGGGCCGTGCCCACCGGAGCGGGTGGACGAGCTGCGGGTGATCGAGCGGGCCGCCGGCCGCCACCTGTCGGTGTACGGGGTCGACAAGTTCCCCCGGATGACCGACTACGTGGTGCCGTCCGGGGTGCGGATCGCCGACGCCGACCGGGTCCGCCTGGGCGCGCACCTGGCGGCCGGCACCACCGTGATGCACGAGGGCTTCGTGAACTTCAACGCCGGCACCGTCGGCACCTCCATGGTCGAGGGGCGGATCGTGCAGGGCGTGCTGGTCGGCGACGGCTCCGACATCGGCGGTGGGGCCTCCATCATGGGCACCCTCTCCGGCGGCGGCACCGACAAGATCAGCATCGGTGAGCGGAGCCTGGTCGGCGCGAACGCCGGCGTCGGGATCTCGCTCGGCGACGACTGTGTGGTCGAGGCCGGCTGCTACATCACCGCCGCGTCGAAGATCACGCTCCCCGACGGCCGGGTGGTCAAGGCCCGTGAGCTGTCCGGCGTCGACGGCCTGCTGTTCTGGCGCAACTCGGTGACCGGCGGGCTGGAGGCCCGGCCCCGCACCGGCCGGGGCATCGAGCTGAACGCCGCCCTGCACGTCAACAACTGACGGACCCGCCGGGTCCGCGGCACTCGGCCGCGGACCCGACGGGGTACGCCTCAGCGCAACCGGTACGCCTGGATGATCCGCTGCGTCACCGTGTTACCCGCGGTGTCCCGGGCGGTGGCCCGCAGCGACACGTGACCGGTGCCCGCCGGATGCCGCAGCAGAGCCGACCAGCCGTTGGCGGAGGAGCGGACCAGCTTCGCCGTGGCCCAGGTCTTCCCGCCGTCGTACGAGACGTCGACAGTGAGCTTCTGCACCCGGGCGGCCGGCGCGCCGGGCTGCCGCTGCACCCGCACCGGGACGACGAAGTCCTGACCCGCGGGTGCGCTGTTGTCGACCCGCAACGGCGGGGTGAAGCGCACCGCCGACAGCGGCAGTCGGGCCGGTGTGTCACCGGTGACGTGCCGCGACCGGAAGGTCCAGGTGGATTCCACCTCGGTGCTCAGGTCGGTGAAGCTTCGCTTCGAGGACGCGACGAGGCGGTAGTCCGCCCTACCCGGCGGCACGGTGAACTCTCCGTAGCCGGCGTACTCGCTCTCGCCGACCAGCTCGCCGTTGCGCCAGAGCGTGGTGTGCTCACTGTCGCTCAGTGACGCGCCCGGGTGCCCGGCCGCGTCGCTGAACATCGGCACGTCGGCCAGGATGGTGTCGCCGACCCGGCTGACGCTCTGGTGCGGCCAGCGCGGGTTCGGGAAGGACGGCGAGTACGGGGCCTGGTTCCAGATCTCCTGCACCGTCCGCCCGGCCCGGTACGCGGTGGCGGTGGAGAAGAGCGCTGCCCGCGGGTTCAACCAGCCCTCCTCGTCCCGCGTTCCGAAGTAGATGTCGGTCTCCCACTTCACGCCCCTGGTGTTGTAGTGCTCGACCCGCTGGCCGGGCACGACGGTGGGCAGGACCAGGGCGGAGCCGCCGACGTTGTACTCCAGGACGGGGTACACGGTCCGCTCGGCCTCCAGGTCCGGGTAGCCACCGCGGAAGCGGTGCACGACGGTGGCCAGATCCCGTCGGGTGTAGTCGCGGACGAACCCCGTGGGCATCCGGCCGGGGATCGCCTCGGCCAACGCGTACAGGTACGGGCTGTTGGCCGTGTCCGGCTTGGTCCACTGGCTGCTGACGGTGGCGACGAACCGGTCGGCGGAGACCGCCTTGCCGAGCTGGCCACTGGTCAGGCCGGTGAACGTGTCCGCCCAGAGCCCGACGCCGTATCCACTGCCGTCGTCGGCCGTGAAGTTGCCACTGATGTCGATCAACTCCGGGGCGGCCCCCCGCTCGGGGACGGTCGTCCGTACCGGCTTCGCCCGGCGGGCGTCCACGACTATCCGGGTGTCCCGTTCGACGGTCAGTTCGGGCTGCACCAGGACGGACACCCCACCCGACTCATCGTCCGGCGCCGGCTCGAAGATAATGCTGCTCAGGCCGTAGTGCCCCTTGGGCAGTCGCACGGTGGAGACTCCGTCGACGCCCTCAAGGTCCCACCAGGCGAAACCGTCCAACCCGACCAGGCTGCTCGAATGGTCAGCGGTGCGCTCGCCGGCGCGGTTCAGGTGCTCCATGGTCAGCGTGTAGCTCTCCACCTCCCGGTGCACAGCCAGCGGGGTGACCGCGACCGCCGCCCCGGACCGGGCCACGATCCGCCCGGTCCAGTAGCCGTCGGCGTCGCCGAGCCGGGTGTCCGCGGTGACGGTCGTGGCGGCCGTACCGCCCGCCGGCACGGTGAGTTGGTTGGCGCCCAACACGAACAGACCGGCCGGCAGCGCACGACCGCCGGGGCCGGCGCCCTCGACGCCCAGGTCCACGGTGACCGGGTCCGGACCGTCGTTTCGCCAGGTCACCGTGCGGATGATCGGGGCGTCGTCGGCGTGCGGCCAGAGCGCACGCCCGAACGAGACGCTCACCGGGTCGCTGGTGATCGCCTGGGTGGTCGCGTGCGCGACGTCGACCCGCCCGGCGCCCTGCTGGTAGGCGGTCTGGTCCGGGTGCGGCTTGGCGGCGGCCATCAGGGTGGCCTTGAGCCGGTCGGCCCGCCACCCGGGGTGCTGCTGGGCCAGCAGCGCGGCCGAACCGGCCACGTGCGGGGTGGCCATCGAGGTGCCGGAGAGGGTGACGTAGCGGTCCCCCACCGGGTCGCCGATGACGCCGGTGGCGGACCGCGCGGCGACGATGTCGACGCCGGGCCCGGTGATGTCCGGCTTCAGCGCCTCGTCGCCGACCCGCGGTCCCCGGCTGGAGAATTCGGCCAGCTCGTCGTCCCGGTCCACCGCGCCCACGGCGAGCCCGGCGTCGGCGCTGGCCGGGGAGCCGACCGAGCCGTCCGAGCCGTCGTTGCCGGCGGCGAGGACGAACAGCGTGCCGGTCTGCGCGGTCAGGGTCTGCACCGCCTCCTCCAGCGGGTCGACCTCGGGGGTGTCCCAACCGCTGAGGCTCATGTTGACCACGGCGGCCTTCTTCTCCACCGCGGCCCACTGCATGCCGGCGAGGATCGCCGAGTCGGTGCAGCCCTGGTCCTCACAGACCTTGCCGTCCAGCAGCGTCGCGTCCGGCGCCACACCCCGGTACTTGCCGCCGGAGGCCGCGCCGGTGCCGGCGATGGTCGAGGCCACGTGGGTGCCGTGGCCGATCATGTCCCGAGCTTCGGGGACCTCGGTGAAGTTGCGCGCCTCGGCCACCTTGCCGGCCAGGTCCGGGTGGGTTGCGTCGACGCCGGTGTCCAGCACCGCGACGGACACTCCCGTGCCGGTGAACCCGGCCGCCCAAGCTGCGGGTGCGCCGATCTGCGGCACGCTGTGGTCGAGGGTCACCCGGCGACGGCCGTCCAGCCAGATCCGCTCGACGCCCCCCGCCGCGTCGATACGGGCCCCGGCGGGGCCGGTGGCGACAGTCGCCCAGACCGCGCCGAGGGAGGACTTGTCGCTGTGCAGGGCGGCGCCGTGAATCGCCGGTAGGTCGCGGGTCACCCGCGTGCCGGGCAGGGCGGCCGGGGCGCGCCGGGCGGAGCCGGTCTCGCCGTACGTCACCAGCAGCGGCAGGTTGTCCCGGCGGGCGTCGTCGTAGCCGGCGGCGATCAGCCCGGTCACGTCGAACAGTCGCCGGTCGACCCGGCCGGCGCGGACCAGTGGCAGGGCGTCCTCCGGCAGCACGGTCAGGTGACCGCGGACGCGGCTGGTGAGGAAGCGCAGGTGAGCACGCTCGGGACCGGGGCGGACGGCCGCGGACCCGGACGCGGTGACGGTGACCCGGTCTCCGGTGAGCAGGGTGACCGTCTTCGCGGTGGCGCTGGCGGTGGGCGCGCCGGTCGCGGTACGCGGGGCGGCGTCGGGGGCGATGGTCGGTGGGCTGGCCACGGCGATCGCCGGAGTGCCCAGGACGAGGGCGGCGATAGCGGTGATGGCGGTGGTCATTCTGCTGCGTCGATGCAACGGATCCTCCTCGGTGGAGCGTTTGTACTGCGAGACGTGCATAGACCGCCGTCAGTATTGCATACCCGGTATGCAAAAAAGGGGTCGAAAATATGACGGACCTGCCAACCAGCAGCGGAGTCGGCGGGCATCATCGACCGGGTGACCTCCATGAAGGACCGGATGCTGGCCGGCGAGCCGTACCTCGCCGACGATCCCGAACTCATCGCCGACCTGGACCGGGCCGCCCGCCTGATGGAACGCTTCAACACCAGTCCCGCGGCAGATCCGCAGGGGCGGCTGGGGGCGCTGCGCGAACTGCTCGGTGACGTGGGCGAGGACGCGTGGGTCCGCCCACCGTTCTACTGCGACTACGGCTGGCAGATTCGCATCGGCCCGCGCAGCTTCGTCAACTACCACGCCGTCTTCCTCGACGTCGCGCGGATCACCATCGGCGCGGACGTCCAGGTCGGACCGAACGTGCAGCTGCTCACCCCGACCCATCCCGTCGATCCCGGCCCGCGACGGGACAAGTGGGAGGCCGCCAAGCCGATCACCATCGGCGACAACGTCTGGCTCGGCGGCGGCGCGATCGTGCTGGCCGGAGTGTCGATCGGTGCGAACACCGTCGTCGGCGCAGGCGCGGTGGTGACGCGGGACCTGCCCGCCAACGTGGTCGCCGTCGGCAACCCCGCCCGACCCATCCGTGACCTGGACTGACCCCACCGACCCCACCGACCCCGGCGGGTCCGGCCGCCGCCGGCACGGGCGGGCAGACCACGCTGGCTTCGAGCCCGCCGGTCAGGCCGGCGGCGACTCCGGCAGGCGGACCACCAGGTCGGCTCGGTCGGCGGTCGGAGTTATCCGGGCCGCGTTGGCCTCGTCACTGCCCAGCGCCCACTCGCGGGCCTGCTCCGGCGACCGCCCGAACGCCTCGTGTCGGGCGGTCAACCGCCGATGGCGCAGGTCGGCGTCCAGGTCGAGGAACCACGTCTCGTGCAGCAGCGCGCGCACCTCCTGCCACGGAAAATCCGGCAGCAGCAGGTAGTTGCCCTCGGTCACCACCAGCCGGACCGACGGCGGCACCTCGATCGCCCCGGCCACCGGCTCCTCCAACTCACGGCGGAACTCCGGCGCGTACACCGAGGTGGGCTCCAACCGACGCAGTCGGCGCAGCAACGAGACGAACCCGTTGGCGTCGAAGGTGTCCGCCGCGCCCTTGCGGTCCGCGCGGCCCAGCCGGACCAGCTGGGACTGCGCCAGGTGGAAGCCGTCCATCGGCACCAGTCTGGCGGCCGACCCGACCGCGGCCACGACCTGCTCGGCCAGCGTCGACTTCCCCGCGCCCGGCGCGCCGGCGATGCCCAGCAGTTGCCGCGGACCGGCCTCGGCCAGTGCCAGCGCGCGCTGCACCAACTCGTCGACCGACAGCACGTGAGCCGGTGGCATCAGTCGAGGACCGGCGCGCTGATCGTGAACCGCGCCTGCACGGCCGCCTGGACGGTCTGCGGCTGCGGGTCCAACTCGAGTTCCGGCGGGCCGCCACCCGGGCCGCCACCTCCGGCGAACGCCGCACGGGCGAACATCGGCCGGTCCGCCGGCCCGGCGTCGGCCAACTCGAGCAACGAGGTGACCTGGGCACCGAGCGCCTCGGCGTACTCCCGGGCGCGTACCAGCGCGTCGCGGATCGCGGCGTGTCGGGCCTCGCGGTGCGCGGGGCTGTCCGGGCGAAGCTCCCACCACGGCCCGGCCACCTCGACCTGGTCCTGGTCAGCCAACCGGAGCATCAACTCGCCGAGGGCGGTGAAGTCGGTGACGGTGACCGTGGTGGTCACGCTGCCGTGCCAGGCGACCACCCGTTCACCGGAGCGACGGGTCTCCGGCCGCACCCGCAGATCGCCGGTCTCCCGCCGTGCCACCGCTGGCCCGGAGCCGTCCAGCAGCACCCGGACAGCAGCGGCACGCTCGGCCAGCCGGGTCAGGGTCGCCTCCCGATCCCGGTCCCGCGCGGTCGCGGTGACCGCGAACCGGGCCAGCTCGGGCGGCACCTCCCGGTACGCCTCGCCGCGCACCTGCACCACCGGACCGTCCGCCGCCATGCCTCTCAGCCTAGTCAGCCACGGGCCGCCGCGCCGTGTAGGAGACGGTGTCGACGCCGACGTGCAGACCCGTCAGGTGACCACCGGCCACCCCCAGCTCGCACAGCCAGGACACCTCCGCGGCGTGGTCACCGCCGATCGGGAACTGCCTGTCGTACGCGTCGAACCGGCGATCGCGCAACGCCGCGCGGGCGGCACGTGCCTCGTCGTACCGGGCCGTGAGCGCCGGTGCGTCGCTGGCGCTCAGCGCGGCGGTCAGGTCGTCCAGGAACGCGGTGACCTCGGCCAGCTCGCGCAGCACCCGCTCCCGGTTGCCGAGCAGCATGTTGGCGGTCCGACCGGCGGGGGTGCCGGCGACCCGGGTGCCGTCGGAGAAGCTGCCGGCGGCGAGCGCGAGTATCGCGTCGCGCAGCGGGGCGCGCTGCACCGCACCGGCAAGCGCGCCGGCCAGCAGGTGCGGCACGTGTGAGGCGAGCGCCGCGACCGAGTCGTGCTCCGTCGCGGACATCGGCACCACCTGGGCCGCGAAGAGGTCCACCAGCAACTCGGCCAGCCAACGGAACGCCGTCGTGGCCGGCCCAGCGGTGGGACAGAGCACCCAGGCGGCGCCGCTGAGCAGCTCCGGCCCCGCCGCCGTCAAGCCCGCCCGGTCGGTGCCGGCCATCGGGTGGCCGGGCACGAACCGGTGCGTCAGCCCGTGCGTGGCGGCGAACGCCGCCACCTCCGCCTTGGTACTGCCCACGTCGGTCAGCACACAACGCTCACCGGTCATCGCGGCCACCTCGACGAGCGTCGCCGGCAGCGTCGGCAGCGGCCCGCAGAGGAAGACCACGTCCCGGTCGGCCACCGCCTCGACCAACCGGTCCGGAGCGGGTACGCCCAGCCGGCGGGCCTCCCGCCGGGTGCCCTCGTCCGGATCCCACCCGGTCACGTCGACGCCTGCGGCGTGCAGTCGGAGCAGCACCGAACCACCGATCAGGCCGGTGCCGACCACCGCCGCCCGCACACCGGGGCTGTCCACCATCCGCGTACCTCGACGTTCCTGCTCGGGTGTGGGGCAGGTCGGGCCGAGGATATCGTCCGGGGCCGGCGCGGACGCCGGTCAGCCCTCGGCGGCCATCGCGTCAGCCCGTGATCCGCAAGATCGTAAATCCCGGCGAGGCCGCCCGGACGTACGGTCAGACCTGGGCGAGGCGGGCCGCGACGCCCGCGATGTGCTCGTCGGACTCGGTCAGCGCCGCCCGTACGTGCTGCTGGCCGCCAGGACCGTAGAAGACGCCGGCGGCGACCAGGATGCCGCGCCGCGCCAGCCAGTCGACGGTCTGCCAGCAGTCCTCACCTCGGGTGAGCCAGAGGTAGAGACCTGCCTCGGAGTGCTCGACGGTGAACCCGGCACCGGTGAACGCGGCGGCCAGTTTCTCCCGCCGTGCTCGATAGCGCTCCCGCTGCTCCTCGGCGTGCCGCTCGTCGTCCAGCGCGGCCACCATGGCCGCCTGCACCGGCGCGGGCACGATCATCCCCGCGTGCTTGCGCACCTTCAGCAGCTCGGCGACGAGCGCTGGATCACCGGCGACGAACCCGGCCCGGTAGCCGGCGAGATTGGATCGCTTGGACAGCGAGTGCAGGGCGAGCAGCCCGGCATAGCTGCCACCGCTGACCTGCGGCGACAGCACCGAGACCGGCTCCGCCGACCAGCCGAGCGGCAGGTAGCACTCGTCGCTGGCGACCACCGCGCCGCGTTCCCGAGCCCAGTCGACCACCTTGCGCAGGTGCGCCGCGGGCAGCACCCGACCGGTCGGGTTGCCGGGCGAGTTGACCCAGACCAGCCGGACCCGCGGGGTCGGCCCGACCGAGGTGAGCGAGTCGGTGCGGACGACTGTCGCGCCAGCCAACCGGGCGCCGTCCTCGTAGGTGGGGTACGCGATCGACGGCACCACCACCACGTCACCCGGGCCGATGCCGAGCAGCGTGGGCAGCCAGGCGACCAGCTCCTTCGAACCGATGGTCGGCAGCACACCCAGACCGTCGACCCCAGCACCACAGGCTCGGGACACCCACGCCGCGATCGCGGCCCGCAACGCCGGGGTACCGGCGGTCAGCGGGTAGCCGGGAGCATCGGACGCGTCAGCCAACGCCTGGCGGATCACCTCGGGCACCGGGTCGACAGGCGTACCCATCGAGAGGTTGATCAGGCCCTCCGGATGGGCCGCGGCCAGAGTGGCCGCGGCATCCAGGGTGTCCCAGGTGAACTCGGGCAGCCGCGACGAGACCGGCGCGGGCCGGTTCAGTGGCCCTCGCCGCGCGGTGGCTGCGCGGCGACGAAGGTGGCGTCCTTCTCCACCTTGCCGATCTTCGAGGCACCGCCGGGCGAGCCCAGCTCCTCGAAGAACTCGTAGTTGGCGCCCGTGTAGTCCTTCCACTGCTCCGGGACGTCGTCCTCGTAGAAGATCGCCTCCACCGGGCAGACCGGCTCACAGGCACCACAGTCGACGCACTCGTCGGGGTGGATGTAGAGCATCCGATTGCCCTCGTAAATGCAGTCGACCGGGCATTCCTCGATGCATGCCTTGTCGAGCACATCCACGCACGGCTCGGCGATGATGTAGGTCACCGGTCTTCTCCTCCGCAAGACACGCCGCGATCACCCGCGACGGTAAGAGCCTAGTATCTCGCCGGGGAGGGGGTCGATCGTGCTCCGACAGCAGGATGTGGGATACCGAATCGTAGTCCGCCGGATTGTGGGGATTCGCGAGGGCCGACCGCTCTTCTCCGACGCCCTCGGCGAGCTGGTCGAGCTGAGCGAGACTCATCTCACGCTCTCCACCGCACAGGGCCATCTGCGCGTCCCGGTCGCGCAGGTCCACCGCGCCAAGCGGGTGCCGCCCACCCGCCGGCCAACCGCCGCGGCGGTCGTCGCGTTGGAGCGGGCCGCCGACGAGGCCTGGCCGGCACCGACGCGGGGCCAGCTCGGCGACTGGCTGCTCCGCTCGGCGGAGGGCTGGAGCGGGCGGGCCAACTCGGCGCTGCCGATCGGCGACCCCGACCGACCGCTCCCCGCCGCCGTAGACGCGGTCGAACGCTGGTACGCCGAACAGGGCCAGCCGCCGATCATCAACACGCCGCTGCCCCTCGCCGCCCCGGTCGGCGCCGAACTGGACGCCCGCGGCTGGGCCGCCCGCCCGCCGGTCCTGGTGCAGACCACGCCGCTCCCGCTACGACCGACCGGCACCGCATCGGCTGCCCGATCCACCACCACCGAGCAGCCCAGCGCCGACGGGGACACCGGCACGGCCACCACCGACGGGCAGGCCGGCGCAGACGGGCAGGCCGGCGCAGACGGGCAGGCCGGCGCAGACGGGCAGGCCGGCGCAGACGGGCAGGCCGGCGTGTGGAGCAGTGCGGTCGTTGAGCTGGCCAGCGCGCCGAGCGCGGAGTGGCTGGCCGTCGCCGCCGGCCGCAAGGGCGGCCTGCCGGACGCCGCTCGGCACGTGCTCACCGCCGTGGACCTGGTCCGTTTCGCCCACGTGTACGTCGACGGCACGCTGGTGGCGGTCGGCCGAGGCACGGTGACCGGCCAGGGGCGCTGGCTGGGCCTCAGCCTCATCGAGGTTCTACCGGCCGCCCGCCGTCAAGGGCTGGCTGTCCGGGTGATCCACGAGTTGGCCGGCTGGGGCGTGTCCAGTGGCGCGACGCACGCCTTCCTCCAGGTCGAGCAGCACAACACGGCGGCGGTGGCGCTCTACCGGCGACTCGGCTTCAGCACACACCACACCTACCTGACCCGAGTCGCCCCACAGTGACGAGGACCGGCGCACAGGGGCAAACCCGCGCACGTGGCGAGCCGCGCACGTGGCGAGCCGGGCACGCGTAGCGAGCCCGGCTCCGTGATCGGCTCGACTTCCAGGAAGTCGTGGCGTCCGCCAGCCCAGGACGGCCCGACTTCACGAAACCCGAGTTGACCAACAAGAAGTCGGGGCATCCGCCCCCTCGGGACAGCCCGACTTCACGGAAGCCGAGTTGATCAAACCGCGAGCCCGGGCAGCGCAGACCCGCCCGAGCCAAGCCCGCCCACCCACGCACGCACGCCCAACCACGCACGCCCAACCACGCACGCCCGCCCAACCACGCACGCCTGGCTTGTCAGCGGTGCGGTCGGTCGTGGCGTGCGCGCTCGTCAGCGGCGGACGACGCGGCGGGGTTTGGCGGCTTTGACCTCGGCATACCGCTTGAGCTGCCACGAGCGGTAGTCACGCCCCAGCGCGGTGAGCACCAGGTAGCCGATCAGCACCCCGGCGACGGAGGCCAGCAGGTACAGCCAGAGCTGGGCGAAGAACGTCGGCGCGCCGCCAGCGAACGGATTGTGGCCGATCAGCAGAGGCCCGACCAACACGGTCAGCAGCATCGCCGCCAGCACCACGAGGGCCATGTCGGCCGCCCAGTCCGCCAGCGGCCGGCGACGACCCCAGCGGAAGGCGACCACGGCCAGGGTCACCCCGATCACCGCGAACATCGCCAACGACACCCGGTCGGCGGCCGTGTCGTCCTGCTCGAAGCCGAACCGGATGATCAGCCGGGCGACCACGTTGACCGCGAACAGTGCTGCCACGAGCACCGCGATGTCACGCCACCGTCTGTCCACCACCGGACCTCCTGCCGTACGCCCCGTCGCGGGGCTCACATCCCTGGCTGGAATATCTACCACCCTTACCTGGGTGGCGTCATCAGCCCGACCGTGGACGGCGGAGCGAGGATCTGCCGGAAGCCCATCACCGCGAAGGTCATCGCACCGGCCACGATCATGGCCAGGCCGACCCAGTTGTCGCCGGCCAGCAACAGGTCACCCTCGTTGGTCCGGATGGCGGCCACCGCCATCAGCGCGAACCAGGGCACCGCCGGCAGCGCCACCGCCCACCTGCGGCCGACCGCCTCGTGCGCGAACCAGCTCAGCACGATGTTGGCACCGACGGCGAGGAGCGCCGACACGCCGATCAACTGCCCGCCGACGCGGACCGTGGAGAGCAGCAGCTCCAGCACCCCGCTCAGCACTCCGGCGACCACCACGACGACCGCGCCGGCCAGCCGTAGGCCCAGGTCGAACAGTCGCGGCGGTGGTCCCGCCGGGGGCGGGGCATCCAGGTCGTCCAGAACCGTCATCGCCGCGGGCAGGGTCACCGGGAACCCGCCGCCGCGACCGAGGACCGGTCCGGCGCGGTCCCGACCGAGGATCGGTCCGAGACGGTCCCGACCGGAGACCGGTCCGAGACGGTCCCGACCGGAGACCGGTCCGAGACGGTCCCGACCGAGGACCGGTCCGGAGCAATCTCCTCGGGGAGCCCGGCGAAGAGGTCGTCCTCCCAGGCGTACGGCCCGGAGCCCGGTCCCTTCTCGCCGACCGCGAGGGTGAAGAACTCCACGCCCATGAACTCGCCGCCGAAGTTGCCGGCGATCGAGTAGAGCCAGGAGGTGGCCGGGATCTGGGTGGCGTGCGCCCGCATCGCGTCTTCCTTGGCCGCGTGCTGGTCGGTGCCGTCGATCCGGGCGGCGATCTGGTCGTCCGGGGTGCCGAAGGGAAGGTCGGCGATGTCGGCGATGCCGCCGAACGGGTTGTCGGAGGACCCGGCGAAGTGCGCCATGCCGGCTTCCAGGACGCTGAGCGGCATCGCGGTCCAGTAGACCTTCAGCGGGGCGCAGCCCTCGGCGGCGGCCAGCTCGACAGCGCGCATCGCGACCCGGTGGGCCTGGATGTGGTCGGGGTGGCCGTAGAAGCCGTTCGGGTCGTACGTGATCAGCACCTGCGGCCGTACCTCTCGCATGATCTCCACGAGATGCCCGGCGGCCTCGTCGAGGTCGGCCTGCCAGAAGGCGCGGGGGTGTTCGTTGGTGGCGAGCCCCATCATCCCCGAGTCGCGGTAGCGGCCGGCGCCGCCCAGGAAGCGGTGGTCGCTGACGCCGAGCGCGGCGCACGCGGCGGCAAGCTCGGCGATGCGGTACCCGCCGAGTTGGTCGGCCTCGGCGGCGGCGAGCTGGGCCAGCGCGGGCACGTGGATCTCGCCCTCCTCGCCGAGGGTGCAGGTCACAAGCGTGACGTGGGCCCCGTTGGCGGCATAGTGGGCCATCGTCGAGCCCGTGCCGATCGACTCGTCGTCGGGGTGCGCGTGGACCAGCAGCAGGCGGCGGTCGGGCAGCATCGTCACGACGGTCACTCTAACCGGCGGCCAGGTCCCACCGGCGTCGACGCGTCCGCCCAGGTCGGCCACATCACCTCCCGTACCGCTCTACGATTTGGTCTGTGGACTTTCCGGAGCTGGCCGCCCGCACCCGCCGGTTCAGCCACGGCGCGCCGCGCGCTGTCTCCGTGGCCGACGACGGCTCCCGGGTGATCTTCCTGCGCTCGGCCGGGCCGGAGGACCCGGCGGACGCGCTCTGGTTGCTGGACGTGGCCACCGCCGAGGAGCGCCTGATCGCCGACCCGACGACCCTGCTGGGCGAGGGCGGCGACGTGCGGTCCCTCTCCCCCGGCGAACGCGCGCTTCGTGAGCGCTTACGGCTCAGCGCCGCGGGCATCGGCTCGTACGCGCTGGACGCCGCCGGGCGGATCGCGGTCTTCGCGCTGGCCGGGCGGTTGTTCCGGGCCGATCTGGTGCACGGTGACGTGGTGGAGGTGGCCACCGTCGGTCCGGTGCTGGATCCGCGTCCCGACCCGACCGGGCAGCGGCTGGCGTACGTGACCGACGCGGGCGAGGGTGTGCGTCGCGGCGAGCTGCGGGTGATCGAGGCAGACGGCACCGACACCCTGCTGGCCGGCGAGGACGCCGGGGTGAGCTGGGGGTTGGCCGAGCACATCGCGGCGGAGGAGTTCGGCCGGTTCCGGGGGTACTGGTGGGCGCCGGACGGGCGCATGGTGCTCGCCGCCCGGGTCGACGAGTCCCGCCTGGATCGCTGGCACCTGCACGACCCGGCCGAGCCGGCCAGCGCGCCGACCGCCGTGGCGTACCCCCGGGCTGGTGGGCCGAACGCGGAGGTCAGCCTGCACCTGCTGGACCTCGACGACGGCTGGGTCGACGTGCACTGGGACCGGGAGACCTACCCGTACCTGACCGCGGTCAGCTGGGTCGAGGGCAGCCCACTGATCACCGTGTTGCGGCGGTCGCAGCAGCACGGGCTGGTGCTCGCGGTGGATCCCCGGACGGGTGAGACGCAGGTGCACGCCGAGCTGGCCGATCCGCGCTGGGTCGAGCCGATCACCGGCACCCCGGCGCACCTGCCGGACGGCCGGGTGCTCGTCGGCGGGGAGTTGGCCCACGACGGGTACGACGCGCGGTGCCTGTTCGCGGACGGCACACTGCTCACTCCGCCGTCGCTGTACGTGCGGCGGGTCGTGGGTCGGCTGCCGGCCAGTTCCGGGCCGGCCGACCTGCTGGTCGAGGCCAGCGACGGTGAGCCGAGCGAGCGGCACCTGTTCCGGGTCCGCACCACCATCGGCGGTGGGGTGGACGCGCGCCGGATCACCACCGACCCGGGTTGGTACACCGCCGCCGTGGGCGGTGACGTGCTTGCCGTCGGGATCGCGTCGCTGGACCACGCGGGGGTGCGGTGGACGGTTCGGCGCGGCGACCAGGAGTTGGCCGAGCTGCGGTCGCTGGCCGCCACCCCTCCGTACTCTCCGCTGCCGTTGCTGGAACGGGTGACCGATCGGCGGTTGCCGGCGGCGGTGCTCTACCCGGACAACCACGTGACGGGCCGGCGGCTGCCGGTGCTGCTGGACATCTACGGCGGGCCGGGGCACCAGGAGGTCGTGGCGGCACGGGCCGCGTGGTTGGAGCGGCAGTGGTGGGCCGATGCCGGGTTCGCGGTGGTCACCATCGACAACCGGGGTACGCCGGGGGTGGCCCCGTCGTTCGAGAAGGCGATCCACCGGCGGATGGCCGACGTGACCCTGACCGACCAGATCGACGCCCTGACCGCGCTCGCCGGTAAGCACCCCGACCTGGACATGGCACGGGTGGGGATCCGTGGTTGGTCGTTCGGCGGGTGGCTGGCCGGGTTGGCGGTGCTGCGCCACCCGGAGTTGTTCCGGTGCGGGATCGCGGGCGCGCCGGTGACCGACTGGGCGCTGTACGACACCGCGTACACCGAGCGTTATCTGGGGTTGCCCGAGGACGGCATGGACGTCTACGCGCACCACTCACTCGTCGAGTTGGCCGCCGAGCCGCTCACCGGCCCCGACCAGGCCCGCCCGTTGCTGCTGGTGCACGGCCTGGCCGACGACAACGTGGTGGCCGCGCACACGCTCCGGCTCTCCGCGGCCCTGCTGAGCACCGGCCGCCCGCACGCCGTCCTGCCGTTGACCGGAGCCACCCACATGGCCGCGAACGGCACCGCCGAGCGGCTGCTCCCGCTGGAACTCGACTTCCTCCGTACCCATCTGCTGTAAGCGGTGTTCGATAACTGATTTCGGCACGTCGGGGGCCCTGTCGCATGCCATGCTGACGAAGCGGGACCCGGCGCTGAGATTGCCGAGGGTGATACCGCTTTCCCTCATTCCGAAAGGATTCGACAATGGTGGGCATTGCGCAGAAACCCTCGGTCGCCGCCGTCCAGGAAGGCGAGTTCCCGGTCACGCACTTTCGTACGGCGACCGTGAACGGAATCGATATCTTCTACCGCGAGGCCGGCCCGGCCGACGGCCCGGCCGTCCTGCTGCTGCACGGATTTCCCACGGCGTCCTCGCAGTTCCGCCACCTGATCCCCCTGCTCGCCGATCGATATCGGGTGATCGCGCCGGACTTTCCAGGTTTCGGTCACAGCGCCAGCCCGGACCGGTCGACGTTCGACTACACCTTCGCCAACTTCGCCGATCTGATGGACGGCCTCCTCGGCCAGCTCGGCGTGGATCGCTATGCGCTCTACTGTTTTGACTACGGGGCGCCGACGGGGTTCCGGATGGCCCTCAAGGGACCTGAGCGGATCAGCGCGCTCATCGTGCAGAACGGCAACGCGTACGAAGAGGGGCTGAGCGAGTTCTGGGATCCGATCAAGGCTTACTGGGCGGAGAAGACCGACGAACGCCGTCAGGCCATCGCGTTCATCCTCAACTCCGACACGGTCAAGCAGCAGTACACGGCGGGGGTGCAGGACCTCAGTCGGCTCGACCCCGACCGGTGGGCCCACGACGACATGCAGCTCGCTCGCCCCGGCAACGCGGACATCCAGCTGGATCTGTTCTACGACTACGGCAGCAACGTCACGCTGTATCCGGAATTCCACGCCTTCTTCCGTGACCACCAGCCGCCGACGCTTGTCGTCTGGGGCCAGAACGACCCGGTCTTCCCGGCCGCTGGCGCCCACCCCTATCGCAAGGACCTGCCGGCGGCCGAATTCCACCTGCTCGACACCGGCCACTTCCTGCTGGAAGACAAGATCGACGTCGCTGCGCCGATGATCCACGACTTCCTCGACCGCTCCATCGGTCGTTCCTGATCGGAGAACGGGTTGGGGGCTGGGGACTGGTCGCCGGCATCGCAGCGGGGAGAATGCGGCGGTGTCGGATTTCACGAAGCCACTCGGCTACCGTCTCATCACCGGACCCGATGACGCCGAATTCTGCGCCCGCGTCAGCGCGCTTCTCGATGAGGGCTATCGACTGCATGGGTCACCGGCGCTGACCTACGACGGCGAACGTGTCATCGCCGCTCAGGCGGTGGTGCTGCCACACTCGGTCGGAGCCGAGGCGGCCACGGACGACGCCAGGTAGGGCCACGGTAGGGCCACGGTCACCAACGCTCCACGAGGTGTTCCCGGCCCGCCGGCGGATCGTACGGTTCGGGCCAGTAGTCGATGATCTTGCTGATCAGCCCCTGCTCGGACATCTCCAGCCAGACGCACGCGTCCTGCTGCTCGTCGCCGACGCGAACATCGACCAACAGGGCAGCATGACGGCCATCGGCGATCACCCGTCGCGGCCGGAGGTGCCAATCGCCGGGATACTCGGTGTTGAACCGCAGGAACGCGTCCCGGCCGCGAATGCGCTCCCGGGTCTGCGGCATCTCGTAGACCACATCATCGGTGAGCAGGGCGGCCAACCCGGACCAGTCGCGGCGCTCCAGAAGATCAGCGTAGGCGTGGGCGGCCCGCCGGGCCGTCGAGGTGTCATCCACGACGCGGACCCTAGCCGTCACGAGCGACAGTCCGGCGAGCCCTCGGTGCACCGACGCGCCGCCGGGCCGTCACTCGTCCCGGCCGTCACGCCGCAACAAGAGGTCAGGGGCGAGCGTCGAACTGGGTCCGCGCTTCGAAGACGCGGTCCATGTGTGTCTCCGCCCAGTCCTTGATCGCGACCATGACCGGGAACAGCTCATGGCCGAGCGGGGTGAGCGCGTAGTCGACGCGGACCGGCATCGAGGCGGTGACCGTGCGGGTGACCAGGCCGTCGCGTTCCAGCGTGCGCAGGGTCTGGGTGAGCATCTTCTGGCTGACGCCAGCGATGCGGCGGGCGAGTTCGCCATGCCGCTGCGGGCCGCTGGCGAGCGCTGGGATCACCAGGGCGACCCACTTGTCAGTGAGCCTGCTCAGCAGCTCGCGGGTCGGGCATTGTTCCAGGAACGCGTCGTAGTCACGTTTGGCCTGCTCGCGGCGTTGCGCCGCAGTCATCGTCGCCATCTTGTCTCCTCGGGTTCCCTAGGCACTTTACGGTACCTACTTACCGACAGTGCCGGCGATTCGTACGGTTGTGGTGATCACGAGGTCCCACGAAGGAGTCGGCGATGCGCGCAGTCAGCTATGCACAGTTCGGAGGGCCGGAGGTCCTGCGGGTGATCGACGTGCCGGTGCCCGAGCCCGGTCCGGGGCAGGTCCGGGTGCGGGTCGCGGCGTCAGTCGTACATCCGGTCGATCTGATGCTCCGCTCCGGCCGGTTCCCGGCCCCGTTGCCGACCGATCTGCCGTACACGCCGGGCTGGGACGTTGCCGGCAGCATCGACGCGGTCGGCCCATCGGTCGAGGAGTTCGGGATCGGCGACGAGGTCATCGGCTTCTCGCACTGGCTACACACCACGGTCGGCACCCACGCGGAGTACGTGGTCCTCGACGCCGCCGGGCTGACCTCCGCGCCCGCCGGCGTCCCCGCCACCGAATCGGCGACCCTGCCGACCAATGGCCTGGCCGCCGCCCAGGCCATTGACCTGCTCGCGCTCCCCGCGGGTTCGACCGTGCTCGTCACCGGCGCCGCCGGGCAGGTCGGTGGGTTCGTGCTGGCGCTGGCCCGGGCGGCCGGTCTGCACGCCACGGGACTCGCCGGGGCCGACGACCGCGAGTTCGTCGAGTCGCTGGGCGCGGCGTTCCTTTCGCGCACCGACGATCCGACGGGGACGTTCGACGCGGTCATCGATCTGGCGGTGATCGGCCCCGCGCTGCTGGACCTCGTCCGGGACGGCGGCGGCTACGTGGCCGCGTCACCTCCACTTCGCCCGGAGCCGGTGCGGGGAATCCGGACCCTCGCACTGGAGGTGCTACCGGACGGAGCCCGGCTGGGTGAGTTGGTCAAACTCGTCACCAGCGGCGACCTCCCGCTCCGGGTCGCCGACGTGTACCCCTTCGCCGACGCGGCGGCGGCCCACGACCGACTGGCCCAAGGTGGCGTGCGCGGCGGCGTGGTGATCGTCCCCTGATCGGCCGCTCACAACCCTGCCGATGACCGGCCAGCCGCGCACGGCTGGCCGGTCATCGGTCCGAGGGAGGAGACGCTTCGATGGTCTGCCGCGTCAGCGAAAGGCGTCGACGTTGCGAGCGGCCCACGCGGCGAAGGGGCGCGGCGGTCGGCCCAGGACCTCGGACACGTCCGGGCTGATCCGCTGCTCACGTGCGGTCGGCGCGCCGATGATCGCCAACGTTCCCTCGACCACCGGCGGGGGCATGAACCGCAGCAACTGTTCGCGGGCCTCGTCGGGCGTCTGCTCGACGAAGCTGATCGGCTCGCCGAGTGCGGTAGCGAGATCGGCGACCCGCTCACGTGGTGTGCTCAGCGCGGGACCGGTCAACTCGTACGTGCGACCGGCGTGGGCGTCGTCGCGGAGGGCGACGGCCGCCACCTCGGCGATGTCGTCCGGGTCGATCACCGGCAGACCGACCCCACCGAACGGTGCGGCCACCGTCCGGCCCTTGCGGACCGGCTCGACCCAACTGAGGGCGTTGGAGGCGAAGCCGCCGGGGCGCAGGATCGTCCAGTCGAGGCCGGACCGGCGTACCTGCTCTTCGATGGCGTGCAGTGGAGCGTGCGACGCGGTCCCGGGCCTCGTGCCGACCGCCTGCGAGGATTGCAGCACGATGCGTTTCACGCCGGCTTCCGTGGTGACCCGCAGGATCTCGGGCACGTCGAGATGCGCCCCGGCGCCCTCCACGAGCAGGAACAACGCCTCGGCGCCGGCGAGCGCCGGCCGCAGGCTCTCCGGCCGCTCCAGGTCCGCACGATGGTGGCGCACCCCGTCCGGTACGACGACCGGACGTCGTGCACGGGACACCGCCGACGCCGCGGCACCCGACGCCGCGAGGATCGACAACAGCTTCCGACCGACGTTCCCGGTGGCGCCTGTCACGACGAACATGTCTGAACCTCCAAGTCGACCGCGTCGGTCACGCGGTTGGAGGCGACGTTAGTAGCGTCGATATAGTAGGTACCTAGAGGATAGTAATGGCTTTATGACGGAGGCCACATGCAACGGTCAACGCACCCCGAGTTGGCCTGCCCGGTCGCGCCGGTCGTCGACATCGTGTTCAGTCGATGGACCACACCGATTCTGTGGGCTCTGCACGAGTACGGGCGGCAGCGATTCGTGGAGCTGGAACGCCGGCTGACCAGCATCACACCGAAGGTGCTCACCCAACGGCTGCGCCAACTCGAACGCGACGGGCTGGTGGCACGCACCTACCACGCCGAGGTGCCACCCCGCGTGGAATACGAGATCACCGAGCTGGGTGCCAGCCTCGGTCCGCTCTTCGCGCACCTGACCACCTGGGCCGACGCCCACCTCCCAGAGGTGGAGCAGGCACGGCAGGCCTACGACGCCGACCGATGAGCCCCAACCCCGGGTGCACGCTCCGCCGCTGGCGAGCGATCAGTGTGGGAACGCGCGGGGGATGCGTGCGTCGAGGAGTTCGTCGCGGAACGCCTGGATGCGTGTGATGACCTGCCGTCTGCCGACGGTGTTCTCAATACGGTCGAGGTACAGGCATCGGGCGGCGAGTTTGTCCAGATCCACGGTGAAGTAGATGGCCATCAGCGGGTTGACGAAGAGGTCGCCGCCGCCGGTACGCCTGGTGAATCGGACGTCCCCGAAAGCGCCGCTGGTGGCGGCGGCGATCTGCCCCTGGACGATGCTCGGCCGCTGCGGGGTGGCGGCCTGGGCGTCGGCGACGGCAGCGCGGTAGAGCTCCGCCTCCCGGCTCGAACCGGGGATGGACAGAGCGCCGAGGTAACCACCGTCCCGGTCGAGCGCGGCAAGGTTCTCCAGCACCTGAACGTGATTGACGCCGTCGTAGGCGTCGATGCCGAAGCCGAGACTGGTCACCAGCTTGACCGGTACGTCCAGCGCGGCCACTGCGGCCACGCTGGTCATGTCCTCCACCGGCGTGCCGAGATCGCTCTCGTCGCCCCGCAGCAGGACATCCGTGCCGCCGTCGACCAGGACCACCGCGTCGATGTCGAGGTGCTCCACCAGGTGCCGGTACGCCGCCCGTAGCGGCTGGACACCGAGGGGCGGAAACGCGTACACCGTCGACGGCAGTTGTTGAGCCGCCAGCCAGCGGGCAAGCGTTCGTTCGGGGAAGTACCAGTCGGGGCTGGCGGTATCCGGCTGTACCGCTGCGACGTGTTCCGCCACCCACGCGTCCCGGTCCATCACCTCAAGCTCCGAGAAGGAGAGGTTGGCCAGGTGCACCTGCGCGCCGGCGCGCCACAGCGCGAACGCCAAGGGCAGGCCCGCGTACACGTCGAACCCCCCGCCCGCTCCGGCGATGAGGATGCTCCGCGCCGGAGCCAGAGCGGCAAACAGCGGCGGTACGGCCAACAAGAACGCACCGGAGTCGGCCGACAGCGCGGCAGGGGTGATCACCACCCCATGATCACCGACGCCGGCGGCGTACCGCACTCCGGCTTCCCTCCTCCTGCCGGCCGCGGCTGGAGACGAACGCGGAAAGCAGGATGATCGCGAAGATCAGCAGGTTGAGGGCCCATCGAGGGTCGTCGACGTGCAGCGCAGCGGCGAACTGATCCTTCTCCGCTGTGGTCAGCACCGCTGTGGACCGCTCCGCCGCAGCGAAGTCCAGGCGGTCGGGCGCGAACACCAGGTAGGTCCAGACCCGGTGGACGAGATACACGGCGGCTGCGGCGACGAAGAGGATCCGACGGGTACCGGGACGCCATCCGAGGACCAGCAGTCCCGGGAGGATGACGAGTTCGGTGGGGACGTTCGCCGCGATCGCGACCGGAATGCTGGGGAGGAACATCGTCACCATCGTCTCGCCGGTGATCGAGGAGCTGTCCAGCGCGGCACCCAGCATCACCAGCCCGATGGCGCCGCCGAACGCGAGCAGCGCCATCGTCACACAGCCCAGCGCCACGAGGCCATCCTCGACCCAGGCGCTCAACGCCGGTCTGCGGCGGATCCAGCGCGCGACGAGCCCGATCAGTACCGCCCATCCGGCTCCGGCCAGCAGGGCGATCGGCAGTGGCAGAAACTCCATCAGGGACAGCCCCTGCACCACGATCGTGAACAACGCGACGAGGGCGAACGGCGCTACGTGATCAATACGCTGTTTCATGCCCCCGGACGTTAGGAAGGACCACCGGGGAGGGCATCTGCCGATCGGTCTACCGCTGGTTTAAACAGGGTTTATTCCAGCAGACCGGCCTCGCGGGCGTGCGCGACGGCCTGCAGGCGGCTCGTCGCATCGAGCTTGCGGAAGATGTGGTTGAGGTGCGCCTTCACTGTGCCGGTCGCGACGAAGAGCCCCTTGGCGATCTCCGCGTTCGTACGACCGGTCGCCAACTGTCGTAGCACCTCCAGTTCGCGCGAGCTGAGCGGCTCCGCGAGCCTGCGCCGTACCGCGACTGGCGACGGCCCCTGAGCGGCGACGGGCACGGCCAGACCTGCCGGTGCCAGGTCGGCCCCGGACGGGACGGCTGCGACCCAGCGGACGGCCAGCACCGCGACCGCCAACACGAACGCGCCGAACAGTGGGATCGCCCACCACTGGCCACTGCCACGCTCCACCATCGCGAACGACAGCCCGACGACGACCATCGCCCAGACGAAACAGCCGACCAGCACGGCAGCGACGAACAGGCGTCGACGGATGGACGGTGACCGGAGCCAGGTGGTGACGCGCATCGGCAACTCCCCACGGTCAGGAACCGTGCCGAGCCTAACCCGTCCCGCTCACAGCACCCGAGGTTGACGGCGAGCTGGGTGATCGTGGCTGGGGCGTCCGGGGCGCGGGCGACCTACTGCGCACTGACGGCGGATGCGGGAAAGGCTCGGTGTCCCACACTCCAGACAGGTATGGGAACCCGGTCGACAGGTGATCAGTCGTGAACTCTCATGGTCATGACTTCTCTCCCGGTAGGAGCCGTCCGTGGTAATCGCCCGACCACGAATCGACCGCACGCCGGTGCCGTCAGTCAGGCCGAGAAGGAGTATCGGTGGTTGCCACGGTTGGCCCCGCACCTACCGCTGGCCATCCCGCAACCGGTCGCGGTGGGTCGGCCGGACCTCGGGTATCCGTGGCCCTGAACGGTCTCTCAATGGCTTGACGGCGAGGTGGCAACCTCAGCTGCTCTGGCGCAGTCGCGGAAGGCCGCCGTCGCTCTGGCCGGATTTCTCAGCGCACTTCAGCGGTTCCCGGTCCTGGAGGTGCCGCAGGGCGACGGTCGGGCGTTGGCTGCCCGGGACGACGAAACACGTACCAGGATCGCGCAGGTTGCCGGGGTCTTCGACGCGGCGGCCCTGACGTCGGTCTGGGAGACGGCGCTGAGCACACCGGGCTGGAACCGCCCGCCGGTCTGGTTCCACGGCGACTTTCACACTGGCAACATTCTGACCGTGAACGGCCGCGTCAGCGCCGAGATCGACTTCGGTGGCCTCGGTGTCGGCGATCCGGCACGGGACATGACCAGCGCCTCTACTCTGATGTCGCGCACCACGCGTGCCGTCTTCCGCGCCGCTCTCGGCGTGGACGATCCGACGTGGGCCAGGGGTCGCGGATAGGCACTCGCTACCGGCCTGAACGCCTACTGCTCGTACGCCGCCTCCGATGCGCGGGTGGCCGCACAGACCACCCGGCAAATCGCGGAAGCGCTCATCGGTTGATGGATTCACGGCCGATCTCAGCGCACCCGACAAGGCCGACCAGGCGCTCCGGGGCAGCCAGCTCGGGGCTGAGGTCGGTAGGGTGCCGTCGTTGGGGTGCCGGCCACTCCCGGATGCAGTCCTCGGCATGCCCCAAGTGACATCCACCGATTCGAAGGAAGCCCGGCATGACTAGCCCACGCGAAACCTTCCTCCGGCTGGTGAACGGCGTCTGCGACGGTCCGTACGAGGACTTGGCCGACCTGTACGCCGAACAAACCCACGTCACGCATCCGTTCCACCCGCTCAACCCGCCACCGCTACTCAGTCGCAGTGAGCTGCACGAGCACTTCACCTCGCCACCTCCGGTCGCCCGGACGCTGAACCGCAAGCCGGTCGACGTGACGATTCACGAGACCGCCGACCCGGAGGTGATCGTCGCCGAGTTCGCCTATCAGGGGCGGGTCGACGAGACGGGCGAGGCGTTCACGGTGCCGTGTGTCTTCGTGATGCGCATCCGCGACGGGCTCATCATCGAGTCCCGCGACTACATCGACCACATCTCCAGCGCGCGGGCTTGGGGTCAACTCGACAGTCTGCTGACCGCGCTTCGTCCGCAGCAAAGCACCGCTATTGAAAGCTCAGTCCAGCCCTGATTCACGGCCGGTTACGGCGTCCAGTCGCGCCGGAGCAGACCGTAGATCACCATGTCCACGAAGCCGTCGCCGTCGTACTCGCGCTCCCGCTGGGTGCCTTCGTGCGTGAAGCCGCACGTCTCCGCAGTACGCCGCATGGCCGTGTTGCTGGCCACCGTCTCCAGTTCCAGACGGCGTAGGTTGCGGTTGCGGAAGCCGTACCGGCAGAGCAACCGGATCACTTCGGTGCCGTACCCCTGACCACGTGCCTCGGGTAGCAGCGAGATGCCGAGGTGGGCGTACTGGTTGAACGCGTCGATCCCCCACAGCGCGCCGCCACCGAGGAACGTGCCGTCGGCCACGGTTTCGGCCAGCAACGGCACCGCGGCCCGGCCGTCGGGTGGCTCGCTGACCTGTTTCTCCAGCCGAGCCCGGATGTGGCCGACGTGGCGCGGCAGGAACGGCTCGCCGTCTGTGATCAGGTGCAACTCGGGATCACCGTAGAGGCGGAACATGTCCGCCGCGTCGTCGGGCGTGGGCGGGCGCAGTCGGACCCGATCGGTGGCGAACATGCCGCGACGCTAACAGCCGGTGTGGAGATCCACGACCGGGTTAGCATCGTCGCGCAGGTCGCTGAGGGCGAGGGCGAGTCGGGTCGCCAGGGCCGCGTCGGCGAGCGCGAGTTCCGCGATCAGCGCAGCCGTCGCCGCGGTGAGTGCACGGGTGAGTTCGGCTTCGTCGAGCGCGCGTACCAGGGTGGTGTTCAGCGGCGCGGTCACCGCGGTGGGAAGCAGGTGGGCGCCCTTCGCATGGCTCGTGGGGTGACCGAGTCGCAAGCAGGCCAGGGCGAGAACCTGGCCGCGTAGGGCACTGATCCACTGCTCGGCCTGCCACCACCGGTGTCGTTGGATGCACGTCCGCGCGTGCAGGGCGTGGTGCCATCCCAGCCCGACCAGGGTCCGGCGACCAGGGGACGGGTCGTCCTTCGCCGGTACGGGATGCCCGAAGACGGTACGCCAGGTAGGACCGAGCGGCCCGAACTCCGCGGCCGGGGTGAACCCGATGTCCACTTCGAGCAGGTCGGGAAGCAGGAACACCCGGTACACCGCCGGACCGGACGGCAGGTCCCAGTGGTGCACGGCGGCGAAGTCCCCGTAGAGCAGGTCGGTCCAGCGGTGCATCGCGGGATCCAGCGGTCCTTCGATGCCGAACACCAGGTCGATGTCCGACCATCGGTCGCCGCCGTTGAGGGCGTGGGATCCGGTGATGGCGGCCCCGACGACGGCGGGGTCTTCGTCGGCCAGGCCGAGTAACCGCTCTCGGATCGAGTCACGCTCGCCGGCGGAGAACACCGCGCCACCCTATCGCCACGGTTTCGGCGACCCGTCCGGCAGGACGTCCCGACGACGCTGTCGGGAGCGTGAGCGCCACGGGCAACGTCGTGAGGAGGAAGGCCGCGGGCCGCCCACAGAGTCTCTGGACCAACGCTATGGGCGAGGTATACCCAGCCCTACGCCGTTTCGATAGCTGGGCGTAGTGGTCATCGCCCGGCCGAATGGTTGCCTGGCGTGATGCCGAGAATCAAGGGACTGGGAACGTTCCTACTCATCACCTTTGGCGCAACGTGGACCGTCGAGATCACGCTCTACCTGCTGGGTTTCTCGCTGGCGGATCCGCTCGTGCAGATCCTCTCCCTCGGCTGGATCGCGCCCGCCGCCGCCGCTTTCATTGTTCGCCGCTGGGTCACACGTGAAGGCTTTGCCGACGCCGGATTGGCGCTGCGGCTACGCGCGGCGTGGCCCCACTACCTTGCGGCCTGGCTGGGACCGCTGGCATTCACCGTCGCTGCCGTCGGCATCGCCGCAGCCCTGGGGCTGTGGCGGCCGACCCTGGCACCGTTGAACGAGCTGGCACCTGGCCTGCCGTGGTGGGCCTCCCTGATTGTGCTGATGCTCGTCGTACCGCTACTGGCCCCGCTCTACTGGGGCGAGGAGTTCGGCTGGACCAGCTACCTCCGGCTGCGGATCTTCCCCGGACGACCACTGGCCGCCACCCTGGCCACCGGCCTGATCTGGGCGGTCTGGCACTATCCGCTGCCGTTCCTCGGGTACATCGAGTTCAGCAACGTGACCCTGGGCCTGCTGGTCTGGACGGTGTCCTTCCTGTGCCAAGAGATCATTCTTGCCTGGCTGCGGCTGCGCAGCGGCAGCATCTGGACCACGAGCGTCGCGCATGCCGGAAACAACATGACCCTGTCACTGCTGACCGGCACCCTGCTGGGTGAGGCCTCCAACGTCATTGCAGTCACGGTGTTGATGACCGCTCCGATGGCAGCGGTGGCTGGCTGGATTCTGCTCAGCGGGCGATACCGGGCCGTGCCACAACGCCCGCCACACCAGCGTTTCGCCGCCTCAACCGGCCACCAGCGCGAGCCCAGCCGGTGAGGTGAGCGGGCCTGCCAACGATGCGGTCACCCCGCGACAACCTCCGACGAAGGTAGCACAAGTGCTACAGTAGCGTGTATGCATGAAGTGGGACTGCGGGAGATGCGGCAGAATGCCAGCGACCTGGTGCGCAGGGCGCAGGCCGGCGAACGCGTCACGATCACTGTCGCCGGCAGACCGGCCGCCGTGCTCGGCCCGGTCAGTCCTCGAACCTGGCGCGAATGGGACGATCTGGCCGGCGTGTTCGATCAACCCACCGACCCGGAGTGGGCAAGAGATCGGGACCTCCTCGACGACAGCGTCACCGATCCATGGGTCGAGCGGTGAGCCGCGGGATCCTCGACACCAGCGTCCTCATCGCTAGCGATGTAACCCCGATTCCAGGCGAACTGGCCATCAGCGTCGCCAGCCTCGCCGAACTCCAGTTCGGTGTCCTGGTCGCGAAAACCGCCGAGGCGAGAGCACTTCGTCTAGCCCGGCTGAGCGCAATCCAACGCCGATTTGATCCGCTTCCCATCGACGAAGCCATCACCGACAGCTATGCGCGACTGGCTGCCCGCGTCGTCGAGATCGGCCGTCAGCCACGAGCCAGGGTGATGGACCTACTCATCGCCGCAACCGCGCACGCCCACGACGCCGCCATCTACACCCGCAACGCCGACGACCTCGCCGGCCTCGAAGACCTCATCACGATCCACACCATCTGACCGCGTCCCGCCCAGCCGGCCAGATGAAACGGGCAGGGCCGCACCAAGTGACCTGTTCAGCGGAAACAGAAGGATCCCCTCCCGACGACGCTGTCGAGAGAGGATCCTGCTGGCTTGCGGTGTGCCTTACTGCGTGACGTACGCGTTCACGAACGACGGGTAGCCGAAGACGCTGGAGATGAAGATCCCGCCGGCCTTCGACCCGTGCACGTTGTAGGCCACGTCGACGAACAGCGGCACCACCGGCGCGTGCTCCTTCATGATCCGCTCGTCGAGCTTGGCCCACTCGGGACCCTGGTCGGCGGCGGGCATGGCCTGGATGCGGTCCATCTCGGCGTTGATCGCCGGGTCGTTGAAGTAGGACTGGTTGCTGTTGCCCTCGGCCTTGATGGTCCGGCCGTCGTAGAGCACCGGCAGGATCGATGCCCCGCTCGGCCAGTCCGCCGCCCAGTTACCGATGTACAGGTCCCAGGGGTTGTCCTTCTTCTTGATCTCGTCGAGCTTCGCGTCGTCGGAGATGTTCCGCAGCGTGATCTTGAAGCCGGCGCGCTCCAGGTTGGCCTTGAGCTGTGCGCCCTGCTGCTGCTCGGTCGAGTTGTCCGCGACACCGAGGACCAGCTCCGGCGTCTTCCCCCCGAGCAGTTCCTTTGCCTTGTCCACGTTGCCGTTGGCGCCCGCCGGGTACGCGTCGTACGCCTTGTAGCCGATGGTGGCCGACGGCATCAGCGTGGTCAGCGGCGCGGCGACGGTCTGGCCGCCCATCGCCTTGATGAAGCCCTCGCGGTCGATGGCGTAGTTGAGTGCCTGGCGGACCTTCAGGTCGGTCACCCGCTGGTTGTTGATCACGAGCTGGTTGGCGCTCGGGGTCGGCGAGAGAATGGTCCGCGACTTGAGCGCGGCGTCCCCGGCCACCTTGGCGACGAGCGAGGCGGGCACCGTGTTGAAGGCGAGCGCGCTCTGGTCGGCGCCGTTGTCGGCGATCACCCGGTTGTTGGCGGCGTCCGCGGTCGGGCCGAAGCTCCAGACGAACTGGTCCGGGTACTGGTGCCGGACCGGGTCGGTCTTCGCGTCCCAGTTGGTGTTGCGGTCCAGGGTGAGCTGCACGCCCACCTGGTTCTTGGCGACCTTGTACGGCCCGGACGAGAACGGCTGCTTGTCCAGGTCGACGCCGGTGTCCTTGTCGGCGGGCAGCGGCGCGGTGGTCGGCAGCGAGACCGCGAACGGCAGGTCACAGCGGGGCTTGGCGAACTCGAAGCGCAGCGTCTTGGCGTCCGGGGTGCTCAGGCCGGGCGGCAGCGAGGTCTTGTTCTTCTTGAAGTCCCACTTGGTGTCGAACTGCGGGGTGTCGGCCAGCCACTCCTGGATGTAGGTGGGGCCGCCGGAGAGGTCCGGGTCGAAGGACCGGGCGATGCCGTACGCGATCTCCTTGGAGGTGATCGGCCGGCCGTCCTCGAACTTCACCCCGTCCTTGATCGTGAATTCCCAGACCTTGCAGTCGTTGTTGACGTTCTTGCCCGGCGTCTCGGCCAGGTCGCCGACCAGAACGAGGCCGCCCTTGCCGTCGTCCTTCCAGGTGGTCAGGTAGCGCGCGAAGAGCGGGTTGGTCATCAGACCGGCGAACGAGTACGTCCGCTGCGGGTCCAGGTGGGAGATCGGCGACTCCCGGATGATGGTGAAGGTGCCACCCTTCGCGGCGCCGCTCACCTCGGCCGCCGGCCCCTGCGAGTCCTTGGGGTCGGTCGCGATGACCCCGGTCTGCTGCCGGTCGGTGTCCACGGTGGTGCCCTCGCCCGTGTTCTTCGAGCACGCACCCAATGCCACCACCAGAGCGATCGCGCCGCCCGCGGCGGCCACCACGCGTGGTCTCATGAATACCCCCTTCACATGTGCCGTGCGTTTCGTCGGGGCGAGAACCGCCGACGTCCCGAGGATCGTAAGGAAGAAAACCTACGAGTTGTGTAACAGTTGTCGATAAATTTCGCCAGCAGCCACGCCCTGGACAGCGGCCGGGTCAGCGCAGCCGCACCCGGGGGTCGATGGCCGCGTAGAGCAGGTCGACCAGCATGTTCGCCAGCACCACGAAGACGGCCGCGATCAGCACCGTGGCCATGATGGTGGGCAGGTCACCCGAGCGCACCGCGTCCACCGCCGTACGTCCCAACCCCTGCACGCCGAACGTCGTCTCGGTGATCACCGTGCCGCCCAGCGCCCCGCCCACGTCCAGCCCGGCGATGGTCACCACCGGGGTGATCGCCGCGCGCAGCGCGTGCCTCCCGTACACCGTGGGTTTGGCCAGGCCCTTGGCCCGCGCGGTCCGGACGAAGTCCTCGGACAGCGTCTCCAACATCTGCGCCCGGGACAGTCGGGCGTAGATGGCCGAGAAGAGGAAGGCCAGCGCCACCCAGGCGAGCACCAGTCCGCTGGCCCACTTCGCCGGGTTGTCGAAGAGGGAGGTGTAGCTGGGCACCGGCAGCAGCCGCAGGTTGTAGACGAAGACCAGCAGCAGCACCGCGCCCACGAAGTAGAGCTGCAACGACGCGCCGGTCAGTGAGAAGCCGATGGCCGCCCGGTCGAGCCAGGTGCCGCGCCGCAACGCGGAGACCATCCCCAGCCCCACCCCCAGCAGCAGCCAGAGGATCGCCGCCGGGATGACGATGCTCAGCGTCACCGGCAGCACCCGGCCGATGGTGTCCGAGACGGCCTCGTTGGTGACGTACGACCAGCCCAGGCAGGGCGCGTCACACCGGCCGCCCTGAGCGCTGCCCAGATCCCGGCCGGTGACGATGCCCTTCATGTAACCGGCGTACTGGCTGACCAGCGGGTCATTCAGGCCCAGGTCGTCGCGGACCCGCTCCAGCCGCTCCGGGTTGCAGTTCTTCGAGCAGATGCTGCTCGCCGGGTCGCGCGGCAGGGCGAAGAACATCAGGAAGGTCAGCACGCTCACCGCGAACAGGGTCAGCGTGGCGGAGAACAGCCGCTTGATCAGAAACCGTGACATGAGCCCACCCCTACCGGGACGACTTCGGGTCGAGCGCGTCCCGCAACGCGTCGCCGAAGAGGTTGAAGGCGAACACCAGCGCGAAGATCATGATGCCCGGGAAGAACACGTAGGCCGGGTCGGTCTGGAGGAAGTCCAGACTGTCGTAGATCATCCGGCCGAAACTCGGGGTCTCGTCGCTGAGGCCGACGCCGATGAACGACAGCGCGGCCTCACTGGTGATGAACTGCGGCACGGCGAGGGAGAACGACACCAGGATCGGCGCCCAGATGTTCGGCAGCAGTTGCCGGAACAGCATGTGCCCCAGCCCGGCCCCGCTGGCGCGGGCCGCCTCCACGAACTCCCGTTCACGCAGCGCGATCACCTGCCCGCGGACCAGCCGTGCCGTGCTGGTCCAGCCGAAGATGGCGAACACGGCGATCAGCACGCCGATCCCGAAGGCGGACGACACCTGCCCCCGCTCACCGTAGAACCGCAGCGTGATGGTGGGGGTGAGGGCCAGGGCGATGATCAGGAACGGCATGGCCAGCGTCAGGTCGGTGATCCAGTTGATCACCGCGTCGAGCCAGCCGCCGAGGTAGCCCGCGAGCGCGCCCAGCACGATCCCGATCGTCGCGGTGATCAACGCGGCGGCGAACGCGACGAACAACGACGTCCGCAGCCCGTAGATCAGCCGGATGAAGATGTCCCTCCCCAGCCCCGGCTCCAGGCCGAACCAGTGCTCGCCCGTGACGCCGCCGGCGTAACCAAGCGGCATGCCGAAGCCGTCCAGCAGGTTCTGGAACTGCTCCCGCGGCCCGACACCGTAGGCCATCTCGATCAGCGGAGCCGCCAACCCCACCAGCAGAAAGAAGACCAGGAGTACGCCGCTGACCACGGCCGTCCGGTCCCGGCGCAGCCGCAGCCAGGCGAGCTGACCGGGTGAACGCCCGACCACACCCTTCGCGGCGGGCGTGCTCGCGTCCGGGTCGGACTCGATCTCGGCCAGCGCCACACCCTCCACCGGGGACAGGCTCACGACGGCACCTCCTCGACGAACGGAGCCGCCACCTCGGGGCTCGTGCTGGCCGCTTCCCCTTCGGGGAAGTGGCACGCGGTGGCCTGGCTGCCCCCGTCGCGGGGGATCAACGCGGGCTCCTCGGTGGCGCAGACGTCCTGCGCCTTCCAGCAGCGGGTACGGAACCGGCAGCCCGACGGCGGGTCGAGCGGGGTCGGCACGTCACCGGTCAGCCGGATCCGACCCGCCGGGCCGAGCTGGGTGACGTCCGGGATCGCCGAGAGCAACGCCCGGGTGTACGGGTGCTGCGGGCGCTCGTAGATGTCCGCCCGGTCGCCGATCTCCACGATCCGACCCAGGTACATGACCGCGACCCGCTGGCTGAAGTGCCGGATCACGGCCAGGTCGTGCGCGATGAACACGAACGCCAGGCCCAGCTCCCGTTGGAGGTCACGCAGCAGGTTGACCACCTGCGCCTGGATCGAGACGTCCAGCGCGCTCACCGGCTCGTCGGCGACGATCAGCTTGGGCCGCAGGGCCAGCGCGCGGGCGATGCCGATGCGTTGACGCTGGCCGCCGGAGAACTCGTGCGGGTACCTGTTGTAGTGCTCCGGGTTCAACCCGACCAGTTCCAGCAGCTCCTGCACCCGGGCCTTCACGCCACCCGGGGGCTTGATCCCGTTGACCTGCAACGGCATCGCCACGATCCGACCGACGGTGTGCCGGGGGTTCAACGAGGCGTACGGGTCCTGGAAGATGATCTGGAGTTCCTGACGCAGCGGGCGCAACTCACGGCGGCCGGCGTGGGTGATGTCCCGCCCGGCGAACTCGATGCTGCCGCTCGTCGGCTCCAACAGCCGCACCAGCATCCGACCGGTGGTGGTCTTGCCGCAGCCCGACTCCCCCACCAGCCCGAGCGTCTCGCCGGGGCGCACGTCGAAGTCGAGCCCGTCGACCGCCCGCACCTGGCCGGTGGCGCGCAGCCCCTGGCGTACCGGGAAGTGCTTGGTCAGCCCACGTACCCGCAGCAGTGGTTCGTCGGTCATCGGGCCACCCCCACGGATGCGACGTCCTCGGCGTAGAACGTGACACGTTCCTCGGCGCTGAGGTGACAGGCGACCAGGTGACCGTCGGCCCCGGCCGCCCGCAGCTCGGGCACCTCGCTGCGGGACCGGCTGCCGACCCGGTCCGCGTACCGGCAGCGCGGGTGGAACGCGCAGCCGGACGGCAGGTTGATCAGGCTGGGCGGGTTGCCGGGGATCGGCACCAGGTCCGCGTCCGCGTCGCCGTGCAGCGACGGCACGCTGGAGAGCAACCCCCAGGTGTACGGATGCTGCGGCGAGCGGAGCACCTGCTCGACGCTGCCCCGCTCGACGGCACGCCCCCCGTACATGACGAGCACGTCGTCGGCCACCTGACCGACCACGCCGAGGTCGTGGGTGATCAGGATGATCGCGGAGTGGAACTCGGCCTGGAGGTCGGCGAGCAAATCCAGGATCTGCGCCTGCACGGTGACGTCCAGCGCGGTGGTCGGCTCGTCGGCGATCAGCAGCGCCGGGTCGTTGACCAGGGACATCGCGATCATCGCCCGCTGGCGCATGCCGCCGGAGAACTCGTGCGGATACTGGTCGAAACGGCGGGCCGGCTGCGGGATGCCGACCCGGTCCAGCATGTCCACCGCCCGCTGGCGGGCCTCGCGCCGGTTGGCCTTCGGGTGGTGCACCCGGTACGCCTCGGCGATCTGCCGGCCCACCGTGTAGTACGGGTGCAGCGCCGACAGTGGATCCTGGAAGATCATCGCCATGTCCCGGCCGCGTAGCCGGCGTACCTCCTCGTCAGGCAGGCCGACCAACTGCCGCCCACCGACGGAGATCTCTCCGGTGATCGTGGCGCGCTTCGCGTCGTGCAGGCCGAGGATGGCCAGCGAGGTGACGCTCTTGCCGGAGCCGGACTCGCCCACGATGCCGAGGGTGCGACCCCGCTCCACGGCGAACGACACCCCGTCGACCGCGCGCACCACGCCGTCCTCGGTGTCGAACCGGACCCGCAGGTCACGCACCCGCAGGTAGGCATCCGAACTGTCCACGGCCGCCTCCCTCAGTGACGAAGAGAACTTACATGAAAGTCCTGAGGGTGAAAATAAGCTACAAAGTCCGTACCTGTCAGCGGGCCCGAGCGTAACGAGTCCGCATCGGCCCCGCACCCCCGTCACCTCGCCATCCACGCCCGTTCATCCCGCCCTCACGGTGGGCACCCCGCACGCCGCCCCGCGCCCCGCGCAACTTCCCCGAAGTTGCTGCCTCAGGCGCGGCGGAGGCAGCAACATCCCTGATACTGCGCGAATCTTGACGACGATCACCGCCCCCCGAGTGACCGGAAGCGGAGTTGGGGCACCCTCCGCCGCCAAGGTCACGCTCGAACCAGGATCTAGTGGCATCGCCGAAGCGCCGATACCACTACATCCAAGATCTAGCGCGATCTTGCAGCACCTGTACGCCGCAGCAGGGGTGGGATGGTATCTGCTCGTCGAGCAGGAGAGCCTGACCGTGAAGCTCCACCAGCTACAGGGCGCCCACTACGTGGAGCGGGCAACCACGAAGCGCGGTGAGGTTCTGGAGCTGGCGGAGCCGGTGCGGGCCACCATCCGGCCGGAAGACCTCGTCCCCTGACGGGTGTCGGTCGGCTGGCCTAGGGTCGGTCCATGACCGAGTTCGACGCGGCCAGCGCCGCCGTCCAGGCCGCCCTCGACGCGGGCGCACGGTACGCCGACGCGCGGGTGATGCACCGTCGCTACGAGTCGATGACCGCGCGCAACGGTGACGTGGAGGAACTGACCCAGGACGAGAGCATCGGGCTCGGCGTCCGGGCACTCGTCGGTGCGAGTTGGGGCTTCCACGCCGTACCCGATCTCTCGGACGCCGCCGCCCGCGACGCCGGCCGGCGCGCGACGCGGACCGCCATGGCCAGCGCACGTGTTCCCGGCCCGCCTGTCGACCTGGTCCCGGCGCAGGCGGTCACCGCGAGCTGGGCCTCCGGCTGCGAGATCGACCCGCTCGGGGTGCCCCTGTCGGACAAGGGCGACCTGCTGGTCGGCGCGACCCGCACGATGGCCGACCACGGCGCGGACCTGGCCGAGGGCCTGTACCAGATCTGGGACACCGCGAAGTGGTTCGTCTCCAGCGAGGGTCACCGGATCGACCAGCGGATCCGCGAGTGCGGCGCCGGCATCTCCGCCACCTCGATCGGCGACGGGGAGACGCAGCGCCGGTCCTGGCCCAGCTACCGGGGGCAGTACGGCACCACCGGCTGGGAGCTGGTCGAGTCGCTGGACCTGACCGCGCACGCCGCGCAGATCGCCGAGGAGTCCCGGGCGCTGCTCACCGCGCCGGTCTGCCCGGCCGGCGAGACCGATCTGATCCTCGGCGGCGAGCAGTTGGCCCTGCAGATCCACGAGTCGGTGGGGCACGCCATCGAGCTGGACCGGATTCTCGGCTGGGAGGCGGCGTTCGCCGGCACGTCCTGGTTGGATCTGGCGCAGCTCGGCTCGTTGCGGTACGGCTCCGAGCTGATGAACATCACCATCGACCCCACTATCCCGGGCGCGCTGGGCAGCTTCGGCTTCGACGACGAGGGCTCGCCGGCGGTCAAGCGGGACGCGGTCCGGGACGGCCGCTGGGTGGGGGTGCTCGCCGGCCGGGACTCCGCGGCCATGGCGAGCCTCGACTACGGCGGCAGCGTACGGGCCGACGGGTGGGCTCGGCTGCCGATGGTGCGGATGACGAACGTCGGCCTGGAACCCGGTCCGCACACCCTGGAGGAGATCATCGCGGCGACCGACGACGGGGTGCTGATGGACCTCAACCGGTCCTGGTCGATCGACGACAAGCGGCTCAACTTCCAGTTCGGCTGCGAGGTCGGCTGGGAGATCAAGAAGGGGCGGCGGGGGCGGATGCTGCGCAATCCCACGTACACCGGGATCGGCCCGCTCTTCTGGCGCTCGATGGACATGCTGTCGAGCGAGACGGTTTCCTGGGGCACGCCCAACTGCGGCAAGGGCCAGCCCGGCCAGATCGGGCACACCGGCCACCCGGCCGCGCCGGCCCGGTTCCGCAACGTCCGCGTGGGGGTGTCCGCGTGAGCGCGAGGAGTGAGCCGATCTTGCGAGCCCCGCAGTCGCGAACGAAAGGCGGCCCAGCGTGAGCGCGAGGAGTGAGCCGATCTTGCGAGCCCCGCAGTCGCGAACGAAAGGCGGCCCAGCGTGAGCGCGAGGAGTGAGCCGGAGCTGGCCGGTCAGGTCATCGAGCTGGCGCGTCGCCTCGGTGGGCCGGGGGCGCAGGCCGAGGTGGTGGTGACGCGGGCGGATCTGGCGCTGACCCGGTTCGCCAACTCGGCCATCCACCAGAACGTCGCCGAGTCGACGGTCGGAGTCCGGCTGCGGGTGCACGTCGACGGTCGGACCGCCGCCGGCAGCGGCAGCGTGATCACCGCCGAGGGGCTGAGCGCGCTGGTCGAGCGCACCCTGGCGGCGGCGCGGCTCTGCCCGCCCGACCCGGGCTGGCCGGGGCTGGCCCCGCCCACACCCTCGCCGGAGGCGCCGGCGGTCGACGAGGCCACCGCGCACGCCGAGCCGGATCAGCGGGCCGATCGGGTGGGCGCTTTCGTGGCCGCCGCCGGGGGCCTCAGCACGGCCGGTTACTGCCGTACCGCGCATCGCTCGTCGGCGTTCGCCAACTCGGCCGGGCACATGGCGTACGGCCGTTCGGCGGAGGCGGCGATGGATGGCATCGCCCGCAGCGATGGCGCGGACGGGGTGGCCCGGCGCAGCGCCGACCGGCTCTCCGACCTCGACGGCGCCGAGCTGGGCGCGCGGGCGGCGGCGAAGGCCCGGGCGGCGGCCGACCCGGTCGAGCTGCCACCGGGGCGCTACGAGGTGGTGTTCGAGCCGGCCGCCGTGGCGGACCTGTTGCAGAACCTCTCCTGGTACGGCTTCAACGGCAAGCGGTACGCCGAGCGGCAGTCGTTCGCCGAGCCGGGTACGGCCCAGTTCGACCGGGCGGTGACCCTGGTGGACGACCCGCTGGGCGCGTCGGGGCTGACATTCGATGCGGAGGGCACCGGTCGTCGGGCGCTGACCCTGGTCGAGGCGGGCACCACCCGGGCGGTGGCGCACGACCGGCGGACGGCCGACGCGGCGGGTGTGCCGTCCACCGGGCACGCGGTCGCGGGTGGAGCCACCTGGGGGCCGATGGCCCGTAACCTGCGGCTGTCCGGCGCGGCGGCCGGCCCGGTCAGCGCGACGGGCCGGAGCACCACCGGCGGGGCGGCCGGCGCGGTGGTCGACGCGGACACCGCGGCGCTTGTCGCCGGTGTACGCCGGGGGTTGCTGGTCAGCGACCTCTGGTACACGAGGGTGCTCGACCCGAAGAGCCTCGTCGTCACCGGGCTGACCCGTAACGGCGTCTGGCTCATCGAGGACGGCACGGTGGTGCGGGCGGTCCGTGATCTGCGGTTCACCGAGTCGTACCCGCGCGCGCTCGGACCCGGGGCGGTGCTCGGGGTGGGCGGGCGGGTGGTGCGGCAACCGGATCGGGTGGACGGTGCCTGGTGGACGGCTCCCTCGCTGCGACTGGCGTCCTGGCACTTCAGCGGAGGCGCCTCGGGATGACCGCGGCGGACCGCCGCGGACCGACGTACCGCGGCTTTTCCGCAGGCCAGACACACGGGACACTCCCTTGCGCGGACGGCTCGCAGAGATCGGCGTAACGTGTGTCACTTAGCTGCGTCGGTCGATCCGGCGTGGTCGTTGGTGTGCGCAGGACGTGGCAGCGGGTGCGGGTTCGCCGGTCCGCGTGCCGACCGGAGAAAGATCAGCCCGCCCGTACGGGCCCGTCGAGGAGACGACTCGAATGACTTCAACGGCAACGAAGCCGCGGGGAGCGCGGGCGCGCGCCGCGATCGCGGCGAAGACGTTGCGTACCGACCGCTGGTGGTTCGCTCCGCTGATCACCGTGATCGGGCTCAGCGCCTGGGTCGCGTACGCGACGGTCCGGGTCTTCCAGCATGACAACTACTGGGTCGACGCGTACCACTACCTGACCCCGTTCTACTCCCCGTGCGTGACGGACCGGTGTGTCGAGGCGGCCTCGCACTTCGGGCGGTTCCTGCCCGGCTGGTGGGTCATCCCGGATGCCGCGCTGACCCTGCCGTTCCTGCTGCTGTTCCGGCTCACCTGCTACTACTACCGCAAGGCGTACTACCGGTCGTTCTGGCTGTCGCCGCCGGCCTGCGCCGTCCCGGACGGCCACAAGGAGTACGCCGGGGAGACCCGCTTCCCGCTGCTCGGTCAGAACCTGCACCGCTACTTCTTCTACGCCGCCGCGGTCATCTCGCTGATCAACACCTGGGACGCGATCCTCGCCTTCCACTCGCCCAAGGGCTTCGGCTTCGGGCTCGGCAACATCATCCTGGTGCTCAACGTGGTGATGCTCTGGGCGTACACGATCTCCTGCCACTCCTGCCGGCACATCATCGGCGGCCGGCTCAAGCACTTCTCCAAGCACCCGGTGCGGTACAAGGCCTGGACTGTCGTCTCGGCGTTGAACGTCCGGCACATGCAGCTCGCCTGGATCACCCTCGGCACCCTGGCGCTGGCCGACTTCTACATCATGGCGCTCGCGGCCGGCTGGTTCTCCGACCTGCGGTTCATCAACTAAAGGGCCCCTGACATGACCACTACCACTCGCATCGAACGACACCACTACGACGTCGTCGTCATCGGGGCCGGCGGCGCCGGTCTGCGCGCGGCGATCGAGGCCCGGCTCGCCGGCAAGAAGACCGCGATCATCTCCAAGTCGCTCTTCGGCAAGGCGCACACGGTGATGGCCGAGGGCGGCGCGGCAGCCGCCATGGGCAACGTGAACAGCCGGGACAACTGGCAGGTGCACTTCCGCGACACCATGCGTGGCGGCAAGTTCCTCAACAACTTCCGGATGGCCGAGTTGCACGCGAAGGAGTCGCCGCAGCGGATCTGGGAGCTGGAGACGTACGGGGCGCTCTTCGACCGCACCAAGGACGGCAAGATCTCGCAGCGCAACTTCGGTGGCCACGAGTACCCGCGCCTGGCACACGTCGGCGACCGGACCGGCCTGGAGCTGATCCGCACCCTCCAGCAGAAGATCGTCTCGCTTCAGCAGGAGGACCAGCGGGAGTTCGGCTCGTACGACGCCCGGATCAAGGTGTTCTCCGAGACCACGATCACCGAGCTGCTGCTCGACGGTGACCGGGTGGCCGGCGCGTTCGGGTACTACCGCGAGTCCGGTGAGTTCATCCTCTTCGAGGCGCCGGCCGTCGTGCTCGCCACCGGTGGCGTCGGACGCTCCTACAAGGTCACCTCGAACTCCTGGGAGTACACCGGGGACGGGCACGCGTTGGCGCTACGCGCCGGGGCGACGCTGATCAACATGGAGTTCCTCCAGTTCCACCCGACCGGCATGGTCTGGCCGCCCTCGGTGAAGGGCATCCTGGTCACCGAGTCGGTGCGTGGTGACGGTGGCGTCCTGAAGAACTCCGAGGGCAAGCGGTTCATGTTCGACTACGTCCCCGACGTCTTCCGCAAGCAGTACGCGGAGACCGAGGAGGAGGCGGACCGCTGGTACACCGACCCGGACAACAACAGGCGTCCACCGGAGCTGCTGCCCCGGGACGAGGTGGCCCGCGCGATCAACAGCGAGGTCAAGGCCGGTCGGGGCTCCCCCGCCGGTGGCGTCTTCCTGGACATCGCGAGCCGGCGTTCGGCCGACGAGATCCGCCGGCGGCTGCCGTCGATGTACCACCAGTTCAAGGAGCTGGCCGACGTCGACATCACCGCCGAGCCGATGGAGGTCGGGCCGACCTGTCACTACGTGATGGGCGGCGTCGAGGTTGACCCGGACTCGGGTGCCGCCTTCGGCCACGTACGCGGACTGTTCGCCGCCGGTGAGGTCTCCGGCGGAATGCACGGCTCCAACCGGCTGGGCGGCAACTCCCTGTCCGACCTGCTGGTCTTCGGCAAGCGGGCGGGCGGGCACGCGGCCAGCTACGCCGACGGGCTCGCCGCCCGACCGAAGGTGGCAGTGGACGCGGTCGAGGCCGCCGTGGAGACCGCCCTGGCCCCGCTGCAACGGGACACCGGCGAGAGCCCGTACACCCTCCAGCAGGACCTCCAGGTGGTCATGGGGGATCTGGTGGGAATCATCCGCCGCGAGGGCGAGCTGGCCGACGCGCTGAGCAGGCTGGCCGAGCTGCGCGAGCGGGTCGCCAAGGTCAGCGCGTTCGGCGGCCGGCGCTACAACCCGGGCTGGCACCTCGCCCTGGACCTGCGCAACATGCTCGTGGTCTCGGAGTGCACCGCGAAGGCGGCGCTGGAGCGGCAGGAGTCGCGCGGCGGGCACACCCGGGAGGACTATCCGGCGATGGAGCCGAAGTGGCGGCAGGTCAACCTGGTCTGCTCGCTGGACGGCGACAGCGTACGGCTCACCCGTAAGCCGCTGCCGAAGATGCGGCCGGAGCTGATCGGCCTCTTCGACCGTGCGGAGCTGGCCAAGTACCTCACCGACGAGGAGCTGGCCGACTTCGACGCCCTCGTCGCCGACGCTGGAGAGGCGGACAACCGATGAGCGCGAAGCGTCAGTTCCGGATCTGGCGGGGCGACGAGACCGGCGGTGACCTGCAGGACTACATGGTGGAGGTGAACGAGGGCGAGGTCGTCCTCGACGTCATCCACCGCCTCCAGGCCACCGACGCGCCGGACCTGGCCTGCCGGTGGAACTGCAAGGCCGGCAAGTGCGGCTCCTGCTCCATGGAGATCAACGGCAAGCCGCGGTTGGGCTGCATGACCCGGATGTCGACCTTCGGCGACGAGGAGACCGTCACGGTCACCCCGCTGCGGACCTTCCCGGTCATCCGGGACCTGGTCACCGACGTCTCGTTCAACTACCAGAAGGCCCGGGAGACCCCGGCGTTCGCCCCACCGGCGGACGTGGCCCCCGGTGACTACCGGATGCAGCAGGTCGACGTCGAGCGCTCGCAGGAGTTCCGCAAGTGCATCGAGTGCTTCCTGTGCCAGACGGTCTGCCACGTGATCCGTGATCACGACGAGAACAAGCAGGCGTTCTCCGGCCCCCGGTACTTCATCCGGGCAGCCGAGCTGGACATGCACCCGCTGGACACCCGGACCGACCGCAAGGAGTACGCGCAGGCCGAACAGGGCCTCGGTTTCTGCAACATCACCAAGTGCTGCACCGAGGTCTGCCCCGAGCACATCAAGATCACTGATAACGGGATCATCCCCATGAAGGAACGGGTCGTCGACCGCAGGTACGATCCCCTTGTGTGGCTTGGTAGCAAGATCTTCCGTCGGGGCGAGACTCCCCAGACCAGCGTGACCACCGCCCGCCAGGGCTCGACGACGTCGGGCTCGGCCAGGGGCGGGGTGCACTCGCACGCGGGTGGTTCCCACGACCCGCGCGCCGAGGCGCAGGCGCAGAGTGGCGTGAACTGGGACCGGGAGGTGCCCCACCCGACCGCTCCGGCGGTGGACGACCGGGGCAAGCTGCCGCTGACCGAGCTCACGTTCGACCGGGCCGCCGCGCCGTCGCCGTTCGGTGACGACGTCACCTTCCCGCTGCCTCCGGAGCACCTCAACTTCGCGCACCCCGACCAGGACAAGCAGCACTAGAACCCGAACCAAAGACGGGGGCCGTGGCTATCGCCACGGCCCCCGTCCCCGCTTCCAGCCCACCCGCCTGCTCTGCCGCCTGGTCACCTGCCTGCTCCGCCGCCTGCTCCGGTGATCAAGAGGTTTGCGTCACGACACGCCGCGCCGCATGACGCAAACCTCTTGATCACCGGAGGCTGGGCGGGAGAGGGCGGGAGGGGCGGGGCGGGGGTTAGGGGGTTTTGAGGAGGGGGCGGAGGGCGGCCACGATGGGGGCGTCGGCGGGGAGCCAGGTGACCGAGTCCAGCTCGTTGGCCGAGAGCCACCGCAGCGCCTCGTGTTCCAGCGCCTGGGGCTCGTCGCCGTGGAGCAGGCGGGCGGCGTACACCTTGAGCACCGAACGGCCGTGCGCCATTCGTACGTTGCGGCCGACCCGATCGTGGACCTCGACGCGTACGGCCAACTCCTCGGCGCACTCCCGGACCAGCGCGTCGGTCTCGGTCTCCCCCGGCTCGACCTTCCCGCCGGGAAACTCCCACATTCCGGCCACCTCGGGCGGGGCGGCACGCGCACAGGCGAGCACCCGCCCGTCCCGGATGATCGCCGCACCGACGATCACCTTCAGGTCCCGTCGTTCGGTCTGCCCGCCGCCATTCGCCCGTTCGGTCCGCACGGGCGTCCAGGGTGCCAGATCAATCGGCGGTTTGGGTACCGTAGCCGTCCGCTAGGCCAACAGAACACGGAAGTGTGGGCGTGGACACCCCTTCCGAGCAACGACAAACTAGAGGACACCGACAAGACACGGGATGGCGACGATTTGGCCACGAGCCGACAACGGCGCTTGGGGGGTGCGGTGATGCGCGTGCTGTTCAACAGCAGGGCCAAGCAGGACTACCTCTCCGACGCGTTGACCCTGCTAGCTGGTTGGACACGCGAAGGCGAGCAGATCCGACGGACGCTCGCGATCGACGATACCCAACACGCCGCCCTAACTGAACGGGTCAAGGTCGTCGCTGACGCGCTGCACCTGCGCCCCGAGATCAGCCGCCTGCCCGACCGCACCCAGATCCGGGTCGGGCACGGCAACGGCGAGCCGTTGACCGAGGGTGAGGTCCTGTTGGCCGCCCGCATCGAGGACGCGTACCGGGCGGTCACCGAGTCCTGACGACCGTCTCCGGCTCCGACCCGGCGTCCTGCGGGTAGTAGCGCAACTCCACCGAGTTGCCGTCCGGGTCCCGCACGTAGATCGAGGTCGCCGAACCGCGGGCGCCGAACCGGCTGACCGGCCCGGTCAGCACGGTGAAGACCCCCGACTCGATCACCTGCGCCCAGTCCAGTGGTGCCACCACCAGGCAGAAGTGGTCCACGTTCGCGCCCAGCGGCGCACCTCGGACGAGGTCGATGATGCTGTCGGGGCTGATCCGCACCGACGGGAACGGGACGGTGCCGGCGCGCCACTCGTCGACCCGTACCGGTGCCAGCCCGAGCCGGCCGCAGTAGAAGTCCAAGGACCGTTCCACGTCGGCGACGGTCAGTACCAGGTGGTCGAAACCGGTTACCCGCACCCCGCTCACGCCTCCTCCAGGTGTGCCGCCGCGCGCAGCCAGCCGCTGAACAGGGCTGGATCGATGTCGGCGACCTCGCGCAACTTCACCGCCGCCATCGCCCGCGCACCGGGCATCAGCCGCCCCGACGGGTCGGTGATCTCCTGCCCCCGCCACAGCCCGAAGGTGACGTACGACCCGTACGCCTTGACCAGGCAGACCGGACGCTGGCCGGGCCGGTCGCCCAGGCCCCAGACCGGGTGCCCGTGCCACATCGCCCCGGTCGCTCCGGGCAGCGCCGCCGCGATGATCGGCGTCAGCTTCTCGCCGATCTCGCGCAGTGGGCCGGCCAGGCCGGCCAGGTAGTCGTCAATGCTCACGTCCAGCGCCTTTCGCTCGGTGTTCCGTGCCGTTCACGATGCCGGGACGAGGGACGCCGACCAAGATCTGATGCCGCTACGATCGTTGCCCACAGGTCAACGATGGGAACCGGTGTGCTGGAGCGGTACGAGGTGGAGACGTTCCTGACGCTCGCGGAGGAGCTGCACTTCGGCCGGACCGCCGAGCGGTTGACAGTCAGCACCGGCCGGGTCAGCCACATCGTGAGGAAGCTGGAACGCCGGATCGGCGCACCGCTGTTCGCCCGCACCAGCCGGGTCGTCCGGCTCACTCCGATCGGCCGGCAGCTCGCCGACGAGCTGGCTCCGCTGGTCGCCGAGATGGACGAGGCCGTTCGCCGCGCGACCGACGCCGCCCGGGGCGTGACCGGGACGCTGCGGGTGGCGTTCCTCGGCGAATGGACCGCACCGGTGCTGCTGCGGGCGGTGGCCCTGTTCGCTGAACGGCACCCGGACTGCCGGGTGGAGGTGCACGAGGCGCAGTTGTCCACCACCCGATCGGGGCTGCTCGACGGCTCGACGGACGTTCTGATCGCCTCGTACCCGTTCGACGGGATGGCCACCGGTCCGGCGCTGCTCGCCGAGGATCGGGTACTGGCGGTGGCGGCGGGTCACCCCCTCACCCGGGAGCGGTCGGTGTCGTTGGAGGTGCTCGCCGACCATCCGGTGGTGCAGTACCCGGCCGTGACCTCGACGGAGTTCAAGCGGGACCGCACCCCGGAGCGCACCCCGTCCGGCCGGCCGGTGCCGAAGGGACCTGCCGGGAACACCTTCTCCGAGATGCTGTCCCTGGTCGCGCTGGGCCGGGGTGTCCTGCCGGTGGGCGAGCACACGCGGCGCTACTACCCGCGCCCCGACGTGGCGTACGTGCCCATCCACGACGCCCCACCGATCGAACGCGGGCCGGTCTGGCTGCCCAGCAACACCACCACCCGGGTCCGTGAGTTCGTCCGCGCCGCGACCGACGCGAACCCCCGATGAGACACGCCGAGTTCCGCCACCACCGTCTGATCCGGGGTACGACGCGGAGTCGTGGTCCTCGCCCGGGTGGGTCGGTGGCACCGGTTTTTTAACCTGGATCCATGGCGAACATCGCGTACGACCGCAAGGAGCAGGTCCAGCAGATCGAGAGCGGACTCCTCGACGGCGAGCAGATCATCGCCGTCTACGACGCGGTCGGCACCGGCACCGGGTTCATCGGGCTGACGGACCGTCGCGTGATCATCCAGGACCGCTCGTTCATCGGGAAGCGGTTCGCGATCACCAGCATCCCGTACTCGAAGATCACCAGCGTGAGTGTGGTCAGCAACAAGTCCTGGGGTGGCTCGTTCTTCTCCACCGGGGCGATCGCCATCCACGTGGGGACGCACACCTACGAGGTGGAGTTCCGTGGCGCGCAGAAGAGCCACCACGTGCACAACGTGATCCTGCACCACATCTCCTGAGCGCCCGACCACCGTGGCCCGGCCAGGCATATATGCCTTGCCGGGCCGCGGCCGTCTCTGGTCTGCTCGGTCGACAGCCGCGCGAAGGGAGCAGCCACCATGCCCGACACGACGAAGTCCCTCCGACCGAACGTCATCCGACCTGAGGAATCGAGGCTTCGTGAGCAGATCTGCTCCGACTCCCGTGGCGCGGGAGCGCGCCACTGACCCCCTGACCAACCCCGGAGGCCGCTGATGTCGGTCTTCGACGATCCCGGCCTCTTCGGCCGGCTGTGGGCCGCCGGCTACGACAGCCCAGGCAACCCCGACCCGGTGCCAGCGGTGGACTTCCTGGCCGATCTGGCCGACGGTGGGCCGGTTCTCGAGCTGGCGATCGGAACCGGCCGGGTCGCGCTGCCGCTGGCCGAGCGCGGTCTCGACGTGCACGGTGTCGAAGCGTCCGAGGAGATGCTGGCGCAGATGCGGGCCAAGCCCGGCGGCGACCGGATCCCCGTGGTCGTCGCCGACATGGCGGACGTACCGGTGACGGGTGAGTTCCGGCTCGCGTACCTGGTCTTCAACACGCTGTTCAACCTGGTGGACGCCGAGCGGCAGGCGGACTGTTTCCGCAACGTCGCCCGGGTGCTGTCGCCGGGCGGGGCGTTCGTCATCGAGACGTTCGTGCCGGACCCGCGCGACTTCGACCGCCACGAGCAGGTGCAGGTCTGGGGCGTCACCGAGGACTCCGCGACGATAAGACTGCATCGGTACGACCGACCGGCGCAGTCCTTCATCCGGCAGACCATCACCTTCGACGCCGACGGTGTGCACCTGAAGCCGTTCGCCATGCGCTACGCCTGGCCACACCAGATCGACGAGATGGCGCAGCAGGCGGGGCTCCGGCTCACCGAGCGGTACGCGGACTGGCACCGGCAGCCGTTCACCGCTGACAGCCCGTCGCACATCTCCGTCTACCGGGCGGAGTAGCAGTTGGTCGACTCCGGTTCCGGGAATCCGGGATGTCGAGGTCTCCTTGACCCCCCGACTTCAAGGAGCCGGAGTCGATCTCGCGATTCGCCGGCCCGACCGGCCAGGCTCTACTACGTGATGAGCTTGTAGTCACTCTGGAACGTGCCGTACTCGGCAGGCGAGACCCAGCAGCTGAAACGAACTCCAACCAGGCGCGGTTCCGCGATGTTCAACTGAATCGCCAACATTTCGGCGTCCGTCCGGTACGTCCGGTCAGCGTTGCCTGCGCGCTGAAATTCGACGATCCCCCCGCGTCTGCCGACGACCACGTACTCCCTTCTCTCACCGCGCGCCTCCGTACCACCGTGCGTGGTGTCGACATGCCGCTCATCGATTGGCTGGCCGCAGAGGCCGCAGAGAGACGCCGGCTCAGAAGCTTCCATGCCGAACAAGGTAGCGGCGTGGGCATCGGGCCGGACGCCAGCTTTCCGATGCTGCCGTGCGGTGCGGCACCGGGGGTACAGACATTGCAGCGGTAGGCCCGACCCGCCGCGAGGGGCTCGGCGACCGACTACGAGCGGTATCCCTCAGCGGCGACACCGCACCGGTCGCCGACGAGCGCCCGGACCGGTAGGTGACACGTTGCGCGTTCGACTGATTCTGCTGTCGGCAGTCTTCCTTGCTCTGCCGGGCCCGCGCCGGGTGAGCTGGCAGCATGCCAACGGACACCGCCCGGTTCCCCCGCACCTCGCCGTACTGGCCGGTGGTCAGTCATCCGCAGCTCCGGCGCGTCCTGCCCGGGCTCGCCGTGTCGGCGTTGGGCGACGGCATGGCGGTGGTCGCGGTGATCTGGCTCGCCAGCGACCTCGCCCCGCCCGGTCAGCGCGAGACCTGGGCCGCGCTGGCCATGGCCGCGTACACCGTGCCGAGCGCGGTCGGGACTGTCGTCTTCGGCCGGCTGCTACGTGGACGCGGCGGCGCCCAACTCGCCGGGTGGGACGCGATCCTGCGGGCGTGCGCGCTCGCGGCGATCCCGCTCGCCCACCTCGCGGGCGTGCTCACCCTCGGGCTGTACGTGGTCCTGCTGGCCGCGTCGGCCCTGCTGCACTCGTGGGGCTCGGCCGGACGTTTCACCCTGATCGCCGAGCTGCTGCCGCAGCGACACCACCTCCCCGCGAACGCGGTGCTGGGCACCATCGCCGGGTTCGCCACCATCGTCGGCCCACCACTGGCGGGCATCCTGATCGGTTGGGCGGGACCGGTGTGGGTCATCGCGATCGACGCCGCCACCTTCGCCGCGCTGGCCCTCACGTACCGCCTCGCCCTTCCCACCAGCGACGAGGCCCCGCGGGCCGAGCGCGGCGCTTCGCGGACCGCCGGCCTCGCGGTCATCCGCCGCAACCCCGCCCTGCTGGGCCTCCTGGTGTTGAGCCTCGGGTTCTTCTTCCTCTTCGGACCGGTGTACGTGGCCATGCCGTTCCACGTCAAAGACGACCTGCACGCCTCCGCGACGCTGCTCGGCATCTTCTACGCCGCCTTCGGCGTCGGCGGTCTCGTCGGCGGCCTGGTCGCCGGTTACCTCCGCCGCTGGCCGCTGCGGGTCACCACCATCGGCATCGTCGTCGGGTTCGGGATCGCCATGCTGCCTCTCGGCCTGGGTGCGCCGCTCGTCGTGTCGTTGCCGGCCTTCGCCCTGGCGGGACTGATCTGGGCACCGTACATGTCCACGTCGATGGCGCTGTTCCAGCGCAGCACGTCGACCGAGCAACTGCCGGCGGTGCTCGCCGCGAACGGCGCCGTCCTCGTGCTGGCGGTGCCCCTGGGCACCATGCTGGGCGGGCCACTCGTGCGTGCCGTGGGCGCGCGCCCGACGATGCTGCTCTGCGCCGTGGCGATCGTGGCCCTCGGCCTGGTCGCCGGAGGGTTCGCGATCTCCCGGTGGAGCGCGCGACCCCCCGGCGGGCCGACCGGCACCGAGGTCAGTGTCCGTCGCCGATCTGTACGTCGTCCGGTGCCGGCCGGCCGCGCCCGGTCTCCACGAACGCCTTGAGACTCAGCAGGAACGTCGCCCACTTGGTGCTGCACTGGTGCATCAGCTCGGTCGGTTCGCGCCAGCCTTCGTGGGTGAACTGGACGATCGTGAACTCGCCGCGTTCGTCGAGACGCCAGCCGATCTTGGTGCCGATCCATTCCGCCGGACCGTCGGTGACCCGCCACCGCACCCGGCCGGCCGGGTCCAGCTCAAGGATCTCCAGGTCGAACCCGGGGTCGTCGCCGAACCGGACGGCCAACCGGCCGCCGACCTCGCTCTTGCCTGTCGTGTCGACCGACCACCAGCCGGCAACGCCCTCGGGAGATGCCACCGCCTGGTAGACGTCGTCGAGCGGGGCGACGACGCCGACTTGGTGCAGGATGTCGACCATTGTCATTCTCCTTCGTCGTGGTGGCGGTTGCGCTCGATCGCCTCGGCGATCCGCTTGATCCGGCGGAGCCGGGCGTCCCAGGTGGAGCCCACCGCCGACAACTGCGCGACGGCGCGGGCGAGCTGCGCCTCGTCGACCTGGTAGTGACGCTCGCGACCGGCCGACTCGGCGTGGATCAGCCCGACCCGGTCCAGGACGGCCAGGTGCTTCGCGACGGCCTGCCGGGTGACGGGTAGTCGCCGGCTCAGCGACGTCGCGGTGCCCGGCCCGTCGGAGAGCAGAAGATCGATCATCGTACGACGGGTGGGGTCACCGATCGCCGACCACAGCTCGTCGTCGACAGCGGTGCTCACGGCGTGGCGACCAGCCGTGCGACGTACGCGCCCAGCCTGGGCAGGTAGTGGTCCCAACCGTTCTCGTGGTCCTGGTACTGCGCCTCCAGGACGGCGATCTCCCAGCCCATCTCGCGGAACCCGGTCTCGGTCATCCGGATCTGCGTGCCCGTGCCGCTCGGGGTCAGGTCGAAGGTGACGAGCAGTGCCGACCCACTCCGGTCCGGCTCGGTGAAGCACCACCGGAAGGAGAATCGCTTCGGCGGGTCGACCTCGACGACGGCGAGCGCGACGGTCGTCGTCTCGCCGGTGTCGGCGTTTCGCCAGATCAGTTCGCCGGGCGCGCCCGCGACCGATTCGAACCGCGCGTCGTCGGGCCACCACTCCCGCATGTGCTCGGGCTGACTGACCACCTCGAAGACCACCTCGGGTGACGCGTCGACGTGGATGTCGCGCTCGATGGTTCCCTGTTCCATGCGCCCCAACCTTTCGCAACCTTTGGTTGCACTCAACCTACGACAGCCCTCCGCCCTCGCGCAACCTTTCGTTGCATGTCGCGGTCTGGTCGTACCCGGGGCGCACAATGCCGTGCATGTCTGAGCCATCGCCGCACCGGCACCACGCCATCGACTACGTCGAGTTCACGGTGACCAACCTCGCCGAGGCCAAGCGCTTCTACGCCGACGCGTTCGGCTGGCAGTTCAACGACTACGGTCCCGGGTACGCGGGCATCCGCAGCCCGCACGACTCCGGCCCCGAGGTCGGCGGCCTCCGCCTGGACCAGGCCGTCCAGCAAGGCGGTCCGCTGGTGCTGCTCTACTCAAGCGACCTGGACCGGTCCGTGCAGGCCGTGAAGGAGGCCGGCGGCCAGGTGGTGAAGGGGCCGTACGAGTTTCCCGGTGGCCGCCGGTTCCACTTCACCGACCCCAGCGGCAACGAGCTGGGCGCCTGGGCCGAGCGCTGATCGCATGCACACGTTGGTGGTAGCCGTGCATCCCGAGGCCGGGTCCTCACGCACCACACGGCTCGGCAGCTGGCGGCCTCGTTGCGTGCCGGCTCCGTCGAGATCGCCGACCTGATCGTGGACTACTGCGGCAGCCGTCGTGGCGTCACGGCCTTCGTGTACGAGTCCGAGCAGGACGACTCCGCCCGAGCTGACGATCACCTGCTGCGGCAGAGTGACCCCCATGACCGGCAGAGGATTGACCGTCGACGGAACGATCGCGCGCGAAGGCGAGCTGAGTCGGGTCCCACCGGCATTCGCCGGTGTCGTCGACGCGGCACGCACCCGGATAGTCGAGGGCTTCGGCGGCGGCCGACTGCACAGCGCCTACCTCTACGGCAGCATCCCGCGTGGCACCGCCGTACCTGGAGTCTCTGATCTTGATCTGTTGCTCGCTCTGAACGCCGAGCCGACCGCGGCCGACCGGCGGGATGCCACGCGGATCGAGCAAGCCCTCGACCAGTCTTTCGACGAGATCGACGGCGTGGGCATCCTGCTGTTCAGCGCACGTACGCTGCTCAGCGAGCTGGAACGCCACGATCTCGGCTTCTTCGTCGCGTGCCTGTGCACTCCCCTGCTGGGCGACGACTTCGCCGACCAACTCCCCGGCTACCGGCCCACTGCCCTGCTCGCCCGCGAGACGAACGGCGACCTGGCAATCGCGCTTCCAGAGTGGCGTCGGCAAGCGGCCGAAGCGAGCACCGACAACCACCGTAGGAGTCTCTGCCGGCTCGTCGCCCGTCGCATCGTCCGGACGGGATTCACGCTGGTCATGCCTCGCTGGGAAGGCTGGACAAGCGACCTCGTCGAGTCCGCCGAGGCGTTCGGTCTCTACTACCCGCAACGCGCCGAGCAGATGCGCGCCGCTGCGAGGATCGGGCGCGCGCCCTCGGCGGATCCGGCGGTACTACGCCACCTCATCGACGACCTGGGGCCGTGGCTCGCGGTGGAGTACGCGGCCGTCCATGGTGAGAAGGCGGTACGTCCCTGACGTTGCACCACGCCCTAGGGCGTGTCTTCAAAGGCTCACAACCATTGGAGTAGCGCGGCGATGGTGACTGTGGCCTGGAACGAGGTCGCGGTCTTGTCGTAGCGGGTCG
>NZ_JBEZFV010000008.1:0-70476 GCF_040649655.1 Micromonospora sp. NPDC048905
TCGACGTCGTCTGGGCACTGCTGCGCGACGGCCGCGAGTTCCAACCCACACCACCGCTGACCGCGTCTACGGCTTGACTTGGTCATTGAAACTCCTTCGACGGAGTGGGGTCGAGCTGTGCGCGCGAACCGTTCGGCGTGCTTCTCGAACGCCAACCGGCCCCGTCTACACCGGCGCCGTGGGAAGCAGATCGTCGTCGGATTCCGTACCGAACCTTATGACGCAAAGTCAAAGCTCGGTGACCCCGACGTCGCGGGTGGGGCCACCGGTTGCGCGGGCAGTGCCTATGGTGGGAGCCGCGGCGGCTGACCCGTCGCGCAGGACACAGAGGAGGGTTCCGTGTCGAGCCCGCACAACGAGCTGGACGCCCAGCCGAAGGCCGGGGCGGCGTTCGCCGCGGCTTCCCGGGACCAGGGGGCGGGCGGCCGCGAGGGGCGCCGATGATGGTCGACGAGATCCGCGCCCGGTACGTCGAAGGGCTCACCCGGCTGCTACCCGCCGGTGAGCGGGTGCGCGCGGTGGCCCAGGTCCGCGTGGGCGGAGGTCTGGTCCCGGCGGCGCCCCCGCAGCCGGCGGCGCCTCCCGCCCCCGGTGGGTCGAGAGTGCTGGGTGTCCTGCTCACCGTGCTCTCGCCGAACATCACCTTCGGCCGGGCGGACGGCGCCGTCGACTGGCTCTTCTTCGGCGTCGGAGGTCGAGGCGCACCGGGCTCGCAGGCCTCGCTGCTGCACCACGCCGTGACCGTGGCGACGAAGGGTTTCGACCTCCGCGACCTCGTGCTGGGGGTCACCGACCAGCGGTTGCTGCTCGGCGCGACAGCACCGGTCACCTTGTTCTCCAGCTCGGCGGCGAGCGAACGGGCGCAGACCGACGTCGAACTGCTCGGGTCGGCGCCGCGCACGACGGTGACCGCACGTGTCGGTTGGTACCGGTTGAACTGGAAACGACTGCGGCTCGACTTCGCCGACGGTTCGTGGCTGTCGTTCCACGTGCCGCTGGCCGACTCCGGCCGACCCCTGCGGGAGGTCGCGGCGGCCGTGTCAGCCGGCTGAGCCGACGACGAGCGGGGCGGGCAGCGGCTCGCGGTGCAGCACCGCCAGTCGGGACACCGCCCGGGTGAGCACCACGTACAGGCGGTGTAGCCCGCGCGGCTCGGCCGCGACGATCGCGGCCGGCTCGACGACCACCACGTGGTCGTACTCCAGGCCCTTGACCAGCGTCGCGGGCACCACGGTGACCCGCTCCGCGGCCGCCACGTCGTCGGCGGTCGCGGTCGCGACACCGGCGGCGGCCAGCGCCGCGCGCAGTTCGTCGACCGCGTCGTCCGCCGCGATCACACCCACCGAGCCGTCGTGGGCGAGCGCCGCCCGCACCTCGGCCACCGTCTCCGCGACCAGGTCGGTCACGGTACGCACGTCCAGCCCGCCGTCGTGGCGCAGCGACTCGGCCGGCGGTACGTCCACCGCGAGTGCCGGAAGCAGCAGGTTCGCGAACGCGACCACCGCCGCGGGCACCCGGAAACCAACTGTCAACGGGACCACCACAGCGTCCGGCTTGCCCAGGTGGGCGAGCGATTCCCGCCAGTCCGTCGCCGCCCACGGCGCGGTGCCCTGGGCGAGGTCCCCGAGGAGGGTGACCGAGCCGTGCTCGCTGCGCCGGGCAATGGCCCGACACTGCATCGGGGAGAGGTCCTGCGCCTCGTCCACCACCACGTGCCCGAAACCGGAGGGCCGTTCCAGCAGCCCGGCCGCCTCGTCGAGCAACACCACATCGGCGGCGGTCCAGCGGGTCGCCTTCGCGGTGCGGGCCGGCTTCGACCACGTCAGCAGCGCCTGCTCGGTCTCACTGAGCAGCCCGTCCGCCGCGGTGGCGAGCCGCCCCGGGTCGGAGAGCAGGCCGAAGACCAGCCCCTCCGGGGTGAGCGCCGGCCAGACCGCGTCCAGGAAGTCGACCACGGGTCGGCAGCGGCCCATCCGACGCAACCAGGCATCGCTCGGCGACTCCGCCCGCCGCGCCTCGGCCTGCCGTTGCAGCAGGCTCACCACTCGCGCGCGGACCCGCTCCCGACCCGTGCCGTACGGCAGCTCTTCCCGGCGGGTCTCCTCGACGATCCGATGCAACGGCTCCAGCCCGATCCGCCACCGGAACGAACCGTCCGACACCGTGATCGACTCCGTCGGCGTAGCGATCTGTGCACCCAGCGCACGTCGCAACACACGCGCCATCCGGACGTCGTGCTTGAGTACGGCCACCGCCGGCGTCTCGACCGCCCGCACCGGCACCCGGGAAATCAACTCCTCCACCGTGGCCTGCTCGACCTCGACCTCGCCGAGAGCCGGCAACACCGCCGCGATGTACGACAGGAACGCCCTGTTCGGTCCGACGATCAGCACACCCGCCCGCCGCAGCCGCTCCCGGTGCAGATAGAGCAGGTACGCGGCCCGGTGCAGGCCGACAGCCGTCTTCCCGGTGCCCGGCGCTCCCTGCACGCAGATCGAGTCGGCAAGGTCGGCCCGGACCAGTTCGTCCTGCTCCGGCTGAATCGTGGCGACGATGTCGCGCATCGGCCCGACACGCGGCCGCTCGATCTCGGCGGTGAGGATCCGACTGGTCGTGCCGAGCTCTTCACCCCGATCGAGACGCTCATCCTCGAAACTGGTCAGGACCCCGTTGCTGAACCCGAACCGCCGCCGTACCGCCACTCCCTGCGGATCCCGCGCGCTGGCCTGGTAGAACGACCGAGAGACCGGTGCCCGCCAGTCCAACACCAACGGCTCGCCGCGGTCGTCGGCGACATGCCGACGCCCCACGTGGTACCGCCGACCGTCATGCCCCGAACTGCGCACAACCGCGCCGGGATCCCCGTCGCTGGCCCTGCCCTGCGCGGTGCTGCTGTGCCCGGTGCTGCTGTGCGCGGTGCTGCTGTGCGCGGTGCTGCCCTGCGCGGTGCTGCCCTGCGCGGTGCTGCCCTGCGCGGTGCTGCCCTGCGCGGTGCTGCCCTGCGCGGTGCTGCCCTGCCCGGTGCTGCTGGCGGTCTCCGTGCTGCCGGTCTCCGTGCTGCCGGGATCCGTGCTGCCGGGATCCGTGCTGCCGGGGTCCGTGCCGTCGGGGTCTGTGGACTCGGCAAAGTCGAGGCGGCCGAAGAACAGGGGCGTTGTCGGGTCGTCGGCCAGTTCGGCCACCCGACGGGCCAGGGTGCGGCCGAGTGTCTCCGCCGCGTACGCGTCGCCGGCCACCTGGTCACCGGTGGCGAAGAGGGCTTCGGCGCGCTCCCGCATCCGCCGTAGCGCGCTCCGTGAGGCGGCCAGGTGTGCGCGTTCGGCGGACAGATCCGAGTCGAGCTGGGTGTCGAGATCAAGTGCGGGCATGCTGACGTCCCATCGTTCACATCTGCTGCGCGCTCGCGTGTCCGGGGGCGGATGGCCGGCCGCCCGGCGCGAAAGACGTCCGTTCCGGTGCAGCTCACCTCGGCCGTCAAGCGGCCTGCAACCTTACGCTCCCGAACCCGACGCTTCCAACGAATTACCCAGACGACCACCCATCAGAGATGGCGTGTTGCCCGGTGAGATGGCGCAGAGCCACAGACCCGCAGGGCGGCAGGGCGGCAGGGTTGGGCCGGGCTTGTCCTGGTCCTGGTCCTTGTCCTTGTCCTAGTCCTGGTCCGGGCACAGGCACAGCCGCAGGCACAGGCACGGGCGGCGTGGGCGTGGTCGGCGGCATCAGCAGCGCAGGTGGTAGAGGTTGCGGCGGGGGGCGCGTAGCGGGTCGAGCCAGCGAGGCGGGAGGAACTCGGGCCGGCCGTCCGCCGCGACGCGGACCGCCCAGTCGCCGCGATGGACGACCCGGTGGTGGTAGCCGCACAGCAGCACAGCATTGTCCAACGCTGTCGTCCCACCGTCGGCCCAGTGTCGGACATGGTGACCGTCGCACCATCTCGGCGGCCGATCGCAGCCAGGGAAGGCGCAACCGCCGTCCCGCAGCACCAGCGCACGCCTCAGCGGGCCGGTGAAGAGCCGCCGCTGGCGGCCCACGTCCAGGACCTGACTGTTGCCACCCAGCACGGCCGGCAACAGGTTGGCGTCGCAGGCGAGCCGGCGGACCGCGCCCGGCGTGAGACGAGTGCCGGTCTCCAGGGTGCCGGCACGTACACGGTTGACCAGATCGTCGAGTGACACCGTCACCACGAGCTGAGGCCGGTCGCCGCCGCTGTCGGGCAGCTCGCCCGTACGCAACGCCAGCCGGCAGATCTCGCCCAGCGCGTCGGCACGGCGCTGACCTGGACTGCGATCATCGTGCGCACCGGCCGGGGCGCAGAGCGGGTCGATCGCTTCACGTAGCAGGCTCGCGGTCTCGGTGTCGAGGTTTCCGCTCAGGCGTACCTGACCGTTGTGCTGCTCGGAGAGCGTGACGTGTCGGCGGGCCTCGGCCCGCTCGGTGGCCCGTTGGAGAGCCTTCAGCTCAGCCTGGTCGGCCAGATCCGGTGCGACGTGGGTGAGGACGCGCTCTCCGAGCCGGCTCAGGATGGTCGGATCGAACCGGTCGGCCCAGGCGACCAGGAGTTGCGTGGCTTTGTCCGCCACCTCGGGGCCGGCTTCCGCCGGAAGGGCGGCGATCGTCTCGGCCACCACTCGACCCTGGTCGACGGTGATGGCACCGCTGAGCAGCGCGTCGCGCACCGCTGCTGGCGCGGCGTCGAGGGTGGCGGCGAACTGGACCAGTCGGCGCGCGGAGCGACCGGAGAGCCGGAGCCGCTCCCGCAGCCAGACGGCGGTGGACGAAGCGCCCTGCGCGACCGCCAGGCCGCGGGCGTCCAACTCGCGGACCAGCCCGAGCTGAATGGTGGCCAGCCGCTGCGCCAACACCTGAGTCGCGTCGAGAGAGGCGACCAGGTCATCGTCGGAGAGCCCCCAGAGCGCGGTCTCGGCACAGTCGTCGACCGCGCCTCCTGCCTGCGCCAACGCCCCCAACATGAAGACAGAATAGAACTGACGTACGACACTTTCGGGTTGTCGATGATCAATGGAACGAACCCATTTCCGTCGATCACCGAGCCCGCAAATCGCGTCGCAACACCGCGCCACGCCGCTGGCCGCGGGGGTGCCAACGGCCGGCGTGCTGGTGCCGCTCTGGCTGGTGGCGGGAGCGGCGAACGGTGCGGCGAACGTCTTCGCCAGGCTGCTCATCGCTCTCCGGATGCCGGAGGCGATGCGCGCCCGTGCGTACGCCAGTTTTGGCGCGGCGGTGCAGGGCGGCTCGATGGCCGGTTACCTGCTCGGCAGCGCGCTGCTCACGCGAGCGTCGCCCCGGCCGCTGATCGCGGTGGCCGGCGCGGCCGGGATCCTGGTGGTGCTGGTGTTCGTGCCGGTCGTCGCCCGGGCGCTATACGGGCCGGAGCGCGGGTAACCGGCCGGACCGAAGTGCGACAGGGTGGGCGGACCGGTGGGCGAGCAGCCGGTCCGGCGTTGACGCCAGCGGTGGTAGGTGCCCAGCGGATCAGCAGGACGGATGCGGGCTTGGCCACTCCGGGCCGACCCGCCGAGCCGGACCCGAAGACCGGGGATACGGTCGTGTCATGGCTGAGCGCATCGCACGCCCGCGGGTCGGGCACATCCAGTTCCTGAACTGCCTGCCGATCTACTGGGGTCTGATGCGCTCCGGTGCCCTGCTCGACGTCGACCTGCAGAAGGATTCGCCGGATCGGTTGAGCGCGGCGCTTGTCGCCGGTGACCTCGACATCGGCCCGATCACCCTGTTGGAGTACCTGAAGCACGCCGACGAGCTGCTCCTCCTGCCGGACCTGGCGGTGGGCAGTGACGGACCGGTGCTCTCGGTCAACATGGTCTCCACCCGACCTCTCGACGAGCTGGACGGCGCCCGGGTGGCGCTCGGCTCGACCTCGCGGACCGGGGTGATGCTGGCCCAGTTGCTGCTCGCCGAGCGGTACCACGTGCGGCCCGAATACTTCCGCTGCCCGCCGGACCTGACGCAGATGCTGCTCGAGGCCGACGCCGGGGTGCTGATCGGGGACGTGGCGCTGCGGGCGTACTACGAGGCGCCGAAGCGCGGGCTCATCGTCACCGACCTCGGGCAGGCGTGGCGGGAGTGGAGCGGGCTGCCGATGGTCTTCGCCGTCTGGGCGGTCCGCCGCGACTTCGCCGCCGCCCACCCGGGTCTGGTCAAGGAGGTGCACGAGGCGTTCCTACGCTCGCGGGATCTCTGCCTGGCCGAGCTGGACCAGGTCGCCGAGGCCGCAGCCCGCTGGGAGACGTTCGACGCGGAGACGCTCGCCACGTACTTCCGTACCCTGGATTTCTCGCTCGGTGACCGGCAGGTCGCCGGGCTGCGTGAGTGGGCCCGGCGAGCCGCCGCGATCGGTGCGGCCCCGGAGTTGCCGGAAGGCGGCCCGGAGTTCTTCGCCGGCTGACCGGCGGGTCGGCCCCGCGGCGCGCTGACCGGGGGTCGGCCCCGCGCTGTGCGCGGGGCCGCGGCTCAGGTGCCGGGGCGCAGGAGCGCCTCGGTGATCTTCTCGCAGTTCTTCATGCCGTAGTCGTAGCCCATGTTGATCGGGTACTTGACCATTACGCCCATCGTCCAGGTGTCGCCGATGGCCAGGCAGTTGATGTGCATCTCCTGCTCCTTGGTCCGGTCGATCCACCCGTTCTTGATGGCGATCTGCTTCTGCTCGTCGGCGGGGAAGGCCTTGCGGATGCCGAAGTCACCAGCGCCGCGGACCAGCTTCATCTCGTTGAGCAGCCACTTGGTCCACTTCGGCCCGGCGGCGGTGCCGGTGGCGATGCAGTTGCCCAGGCGGGCGGTGTCCCGGGGGGAGAGCGCCGTCCGACTCCAACCGCCGTCGGGGGCCACCTTGCTGTCGGTCAGCTTGCACATGGAGATCAGCCGCTTGATCGAGGCGTCCCGGTCGACCTGGTTGTAGAACTGTTCGGCCCGGGTGTTGTCGCTGTCCCGGATGATCCGCGTCGCGTCGGCGAGCTTCGCGTCGCTGGGCGTCTGGCCGGCGTCGGCCGCGCGACGCAGGTAGTCGGCCACGATCCAGGACTTGATCATCGAGGCGGTCGTGCTTGTCTCGTTCATGTTCTTGGAGCCGATGATCTGCCCGGTGCGCCGGTCCAGCACGCTCCAGGAGTACCAGCCCTCGATGTCCAGCTTGAGATCCTTGGCCACGAACGGCAGCGGCTCCAGCGACGGGCTGGGGCTCGGTGACGGCGCGGTCGGCTGGCGGGCACTCCGGTTGGTGCCTGCGCCGGTGGGGCGGTCGCTCGTGCCGGAGCCGGCGTCGCCCCACTTGGCGGCGGCTGCCGACTCGAACGGTGACCCCGGGAGCAGCCGCAGCGACACCAGCACCAACCCGATCAGGATGACGGCGATGGCGATCAGCCGCAGCGGGGACGCCTCACCGCCGCCACGCCGGTCGGCCCGCCGATTTCCCGCCATCAGAGCTTCCCGACCGGTTGCTGGGGCACCTTGAGCGCGGCGCCGGGCTGGGGGGTGACCAGTTGGGTGGCCACGCTGGCACACACCTTCGCGCCGTAGTCGAGACTGTTCCTGGCCGGGTACCGCAGCATCACCGCGAGACTCCACTTGCCGGTGACGGCGAGGCAGTTGACGTGCCAGTTGGCGTCGTAGTAGATCCGCGTCCATCCATTCTTGATGCTGACCGGGCCCTGCGCGGTGATCGACTTTGGCAGGCCGTCGATGATCCCCCAGCGGCCGCCGCCAGTCCTGGCCTTCTGGTCCTTCGCCGCGGTGGTGCCCCGGACCTTGCTCATCTGATCCAGCACCCACGGGGTCCACTTCCGGCCAGCGGCCTTACCGTCGGCGATGCAGTCGCCGAGCCGGACCGCGTCCCGCGGGGACATCTGGGTGAAGCTCCAGTAACCGGAGAACGGCTTGATGTTGCCGCGTTTGGTGTCGGTCAGTCCGCAGATCTTGATCGCCCGCTGGATCACCGCGTCGGGCGTGCTGCTCGTGGATGGCTTGTACGAGCCGCCCGCGGCAGCGTGGACCTGGTTGGCCGCGGTGTCGTTGCTGTCGATGATGGCGAGGCTGGCGGCCTTCTTCAGTGCCGGCGGCGGTTCCCTGTCGCCGAGCTGCCGCAGGTAGTCCGAGACGATCCACGCCTTGATCATCGACTCGGTGGAGCTGGTCTCGGCCATGTTCGGCGACCCGGAGATCGCGCCGGTCTGCCGATCCAGCAGAGCCCAGGAGAAGAAGTCGCCCTGGAAGTCCACCGACACCGGACCGGCCGCCAGCGTGGGCGGCGGCGGTGGCGCGGGTGCTGGCGCGGCGACCTGCGAGGCAGCGCCGCCTCCACCGCCTCCGCCGCTGTCGCCCTTGGAGAGTCGGGCGTACGCGGCGGGGACCAGGAGGACGCCGCCGAGCAGGATCGCCACGATGGCGAGCACCAGGGTCACGCGGGAACGCATGAGTGGGTGAACTCCAGGTGTCAGGGCCGGGGGACCGGCTTGTTGTCCGGACGGATCGGCCGATCGCCAAGGCCGGGGGAGGTGGCCTCTGTCTGGCGGCAATCATCTGAAGCCGATCGGTGTGCCGGCCGAAAGTCTACGTCCGGCTGGGTGACTTGCCAGGACCCGACACTAGGCGACCTGGGATAAAGGTGAGATATGCGACCGGTATGCGGCTCTTGCGGGGATTCACCTTTGTTTCGTGGCCCAAGTCACGCCGCCAGCCCGGCGGCCGGGTCACGCAAAGCGCTCATTCCGCTACGGATCGGATGCCGGAATCCTGTTACACCCTATGGCTTCTTGGATGGCCAGCTGTAACACTTGTCCCATGTATGGCAACGACTTCCCGACCCCGACCGACACGTCGGACGCCGCTGCGGGCGACGCGCCCGCCGCCGGCCTGCTGGGCGAGGTCGAGGCCGCCGAGGCAGAGCTACGCGCGGCGGCGGCGCGCGGTCGCCGTGGCGGACCCGCGCCCGACGAGGACCTCGCGGCGTACTTCGCCGAGGTGGTCGACGCCGAGCAGAAGATCGAGCCACGCGACTGGATGCCCGACGCGTACCGCCGGACGCTGATCCGGCAGATCGCCCAGCACGCCCACTCCGAGATCATCGGCATGCAGCCGGAGGGCAACTGGATCAGCCGGGCGCCCTCGCTCAAGCGCAAGGCGATCCTGCTGGCCAAGGTGCAGGACGAGGCGGGTCACGGCCTCTACCTCTACGCCGCCGCCGAGACCCTCGGCATCAGCCGCGACGAGCTGGTCCGACTACTGCTCGACGGTCGCCAGAAGTACAGCTCGATCTTCAACTACCCCACCCTGAGCTGGGCCGACGTGGGCGCGATCGGCTGGCTGGTGGACGGCGCGGCGATCGTCAACCAGGTGCCGCTGTGCCGCTGCTCGTACGGCCCGTACGCCCGAGCGATGATCCGGGTCTGCAAGGAGGAGTCGTTCCACCAGCGGCAGGGCTACGAGATCCTGCACACCCTGGCACACGGCACCCCGGGGCAGCAGGCGATGGCCCAGGACGCGGTGGACCGGTGGTGGTACCCGTCGCTGGCGATGTTCGGCCCGCCGGACGGCGACTCCACGCACTCCGCCCAGTCGATGGCCTGGAAGATCAAGCGCTTCTCCAACGACGACCTGCGGCAGCGTTTCGTCGACATGTGCGTCCAGCAGGCCGAGATCCTCGGCGTGCGCATTCCCGATCCGGACCTGCGCTGGAACGAGGAGCGGCAGGCGTACGACTACACCCAGCCGGACTACGACGAGCTGCTGCGGGTGATCTCCGGCGACGGGCCGTGCAACCGGGAGCGGATCGCCCACCGCCGGGCCGCACACGCCGAGGGCGCCTGGGTCCGCGAGGCCGCCACGGCGTACGCCGCGAAGCGGGCGCAACAGAAGGAGAAGGTGGCCGCGTGACTACCGAACACTCGCCGCTCTGGGAGGTCTTCGTGCGGGCGCGACGCGGGTTGTCGCACACCCACGTCGGGAGCCTGCACGCCCCCGACGCGGAGCTGGCCCTGCGCAACGCCCGGGACCTGTACACCCGCCGTCAGGAGGGTGTGTCGATCTGGGTGGTGCCGGCCGGCGCGATCACCGCGTCCAGCCCGGACGAGAAGGACGCCTTCTTCGACCCGGCCGCCGACAAGGTCTACCGCCACCCCACCTTCTACGAGGTGCCGGACGGGGTGGCCCACCTGTGAGCGAGCGGAGCGAGCGAACCAGCCGGCTCAGCAGCGGGGCGCTTCGCGCCGCCGCCGAGCGCAGCGAGGTGGTGGCGTGAACGGGCCGTACGACTTCACCCTCGCCCTCGCCGACGACGCGTTGGTCGCGGCGCAACGACTGGCCGAGTGGACGACCCGCGCGCCGGAGATGGAAGAGGACATCGCGCTTGCCAACATCGCCCTCGACCAGCTCGGGGCGGCGCGGCTGCTGCTGTCGTACGCGGGCGAGCTGGAGGGCGCGGGCCGGGACGAGGACGCGTTGGCGTTCCTGCGCGACGACCGCGAGTTCCGCAACGCGCTCCTGGTCGAGCTGCCCAACGGCGACTTCGCGGTGACCATGGCGAAGCTGTTCTTCCTGGCGGCCTACCAACTGCCGCTGTACACGGCGCTGGCCGGTTGCGCCGACGAGCGGCTGGCCGCGATCGGCGCGAAGGCGCGCAAGGAGTCGGCGTACCACCTGGACCATGGCGCGTTGTGGGTGAAGCGGCTCGGGGACGGCACCGAGGAGTCGCACCGTCGGATGCAGGCGGCCGTCGACCAGGTGTGGCCGTACACCCACGAGTTGTTCGCCGCGGACCCGGCGGCGCCGGTCGACCCGGCCACCCTGCGGCCGGCGTTCGACGAGACCGTCGGCGCGGTGCTGGCCGAGGCGACGCTCACCCGGCCGGAGAGCGGCTGGGCGCCGGCCGGCGGGCGGGACGGCGTGCACACCGAGCACCTGGCCTACCTGCTCGCCGAGATGCAGGTGCTGCACCGCGCCCATCCCGGAGCGCGGTGGTGAGCGCGAGGAGTGCAGCGCAGCGGAGCCCCGCAGTCGCGAGCGGCGGCGGCACGGTGAGCGCGCGGAGCGCGAACCCGCCAGCCACGACCGGCGGCACGCTTAGCGCGCGGGAGGCCGCCGCCGGTGTCGTGGACCCGGAGATCCGGGTGATCACCATCGACGAGCTGGGCATCCTGCGGGCGGTCGAGGAGGATCCGGCCAATGGCCGGGTCACCGTCACCATCACCCCGACCTACACCGGTTGCCCGGCGATGGACGTGATCCGCACCGACATCCGCCGCGCGCTGGCGGTCGCCGGCCACCCCGACGCCGAGGTCCGCACCGTCTACAGCCCACCGTGGAGCACCGACTGGATCTCCGAGGGTGGGCGGGCCAAGCTCGCCGCCGCCGGGATCGCCCCGCCGGCCCCGGTGCCCACCTCCGGCGTCGTCCCGCTGACGCTCGCGGTCCGCTGCCCGCAGTGCGGGTCACCGGAGACCGAGCAGGTCAGCCGGTTCGGCTCCACCGCGTGCAAGGCGCTGTGGCGCTGCCGTTCCTGCTCCGAACCCTTCGACCACCTGAAGGCGCTGTGACTGTCACCATCACCCGTCCGGTCCGCCGCCGACCGGTCTTCCACCCGTTGTCGGTCGCGGCCGTCGACCGGCTCACCGACGATGCGGTCGCGGTGACCTTCGCCGTACCCGAGGATCTGCGGGAGACCTTCGCCTTCCGCGCGGGTCAGCACCTCACCGTGCGGCGAGCCGCGGAGGACGGCACGGATGTGCGCCGGTCGTACTCGATCTGCTCCACCCCCGACGACCTGGCCCGGCACGGCCGGTTACGGATCGGGGTGCGGGAGATCCCCGGCGGCGCCTTCTCGGCGTTCGCGTGCGGGGCGCTGCGCGGTGGCGACACCGTCGAGGTGCTGCCGCCGTTGGGCACCTTCACCACGGCGTTCGCGCCGGACCGGGTGCGGCACTACGGCGCGGTCGTCGCCGGCTCCGGCATCACCCCGGTGCTCGCGCTCGTCGCGACCGCGCTGGCCGTCGAGCCGGCCAGCACCTTCACCCTGGTGTACGGCAACCGCACGGCGAACACGGTCATGTTCGCCGAGGAGCTGGCCGATCTGAAGGACCGCTATCCCACCCGGCTGCACCTGGTGCACGTGCTCTCCCGGGAGCGGGGCGAGTCGGCGCTGCTCTCCGGGCGGATCGACGCCGAGCGGCTGGCCCGGTTGCTGGGCACCATCGTGCCGGGCGACGTGATCGAGGAGTGGTTCCTCTGCGGCCCGTACGCCATGGTGGTCGACGTCCGGGACGTGCTGACCGGACGCGGGCTGCCCGAGTCGGCGGTGCACACCGAGCTGTTCCACGTCGACGCGCCGCCGGAGCCGGTGCGGCGTCCGGTGGACCAGGCGGGTGCCGGGGCCGAGGTGACCATCGTGCTGGACGGCAGGTCGTCGAGCTTCACGATGGGTCGCGAGGAGCGGGTGCTGGACGCCGCGTTGAAGGTGCGTGGCGAGCTGCCGTACGCCTGTAAGGGCGGCGTCTGCTCGACCTGTAAAGCGAAGGTGGTCGACGGGTCGGTCACGATGGCCCGCAACTACTCCCTGGAGCCGGACGAGTTGGCCGCCGGTTACGTCCTGACCTGCCAGTCCAGCCCGACCACCGACCGACTCACCGTCGACTACGACGCATGAGCGCGCCGAACGACCGGGAGTTCGTCGAGCGGTTCGCCGAGGTCACCGGCGGGCGACGGCCGACCGGTTACGTGGAGGGGTGGGAGGCGTACGTGCCGGCCTGGCGCAACCGCCGCACCCGCGTCGATCTTGCACTTTCTGTCGCCTGTTTGCGTGGAATGCCCCTGATGCCGCGACAGAAAGTGCAAGATCGCGGAAACGGTGTGGCGCGAGATCCTGACATCACAGCCCTGAACCACCCCTCAGGGCCAACGCGCGTGACCGGCGTAGGCTCGGGGGCGTGACGGTGAGCCGGGAGATCGACGACATCCTGCAGCGGGGCGCGGACGGCGGGCGGATCACGCCCGAGGAGGCGTTGCTGCTCTACACCGAGGCGCCCTTCCACGCGTTGGGCGAGGCGGCGGACGCGGTGCGTCGGCGGCGCTACCCGGACAACGTCGTCACGTACCTGATCGATCGCAACATCAACTACACGAACGTCTGCGTGACGGCGTGCAAGTTCTGCGCGTTCTACCGCGCGCCGAAGCACACGGAAGGGTGGACCCACCCGACCGAGGAGATCCTGCGCCGCTGCGGCGAGGCGGTCGAGCTGGGCGCCACCCAGGTGATGCTCCAGGGCGGGCACCACCCGGACTACGGCGTGGAGTACTACGAGGAGCTGTTCTCCTCGGTCAAGCAGGCGTACCCGCAGCTGGTCATCCACTCGATCGGCCCCAGCGAGATCCTGCACATGGCGAAGGTCTCCGGGGTGAGCCTGGACGAGGCCATCGCGCGGATCAAGACCGCCGGTCTGGACTCGATCGCGGGCGCCGGCGCGGAGATGCTGCCGGAGCGTCCGCGCAAGGCGATCGCGCCGCTCAAGGAGTCGGGCGAGCGCTGGCTGGAGGTCATGGAGCTGGCGCACCGGCAGGGCATCGAGTCGACCGCCACCATGATGATGGGCACCGGCGAGACGCACGCCGAGCGCATCGAGCACCTGCGCATGATCCGGGACGTGCAGGACCGCACCCGCGGATTCCGGTCCTTCATCCCGTGGACGTACCAGCCGGAGAACAACCACCTCAAGGGCCGCACCCAGGCCACCACCCTGGAATACCTGCGCCTCGTCGCGGTGGCCCGGCTCTTCTTCGAGACCGTGCCGCACCTGCAGGCGTCCTGGCTGACCACCGGCAAGGACGTCGGTCAGCTCTCGCTGCACATGGGCGTGGACGACCTCGGCTCGATCATGCTGGAGGAGAACGTGATCTCCTCCGCCGGAGCGCGGCACCGCTCCAACCTGCACGAGCTGATCGGCATGATCCGCTCGGCGGACCGGATCCCCGCGCAGCGCGACACCCTCTACCACCGGCTCGCGGTGCACCACACGCCTGCCGACGACCCGACCGACGAGCGGGTGGTGTCGCACTTCTCCTCGATCGCGCTTCCCGGCGGCGGCGCGGGCCGGTCCCTGCCGCTCGTCGAGGTCAACTGACGCGGCGCGTCGCCCGGCCGTTCGGCTGACCGAGGCTCATGCTCCCGCCGGCTCGCCTCGGCGGTACGGGTGGTCCGGGCCGCCGCAGCGTCAGGCTGTCCGCCGCGGGGTGGTGAAGGTGATCGGCGGCCGCTAGCGTCCCGGCTCGTATCCGTCACCACCGGCGAGCGCGAATCACCGCGATCGCGCTGGTGGCGGGTGGTTTGATGGTCGTTCGTGGGCTGTCCTCCATCGGCCCGTGGCGGGTCGTTCATATAACGCACGGCGGTACGGGCGGGATGGGTGACCATCCCGCCCGTACCGTCTCCGGACCCCGGGCCGGACGGATGAATTGGGCCGCGCACGCTGGCGTGCGTGATCGACCTCCGATAACGTCCGCTCGTTCCGCAATCAATCTTTCTTCCCTACCCCCCGGGGGACCGATGACAGCGTTCCACCGCTCGGCCCTGGCCCGCGCTGGCGTGGTGGCTCTGCTCGCGGCCGGTGGCCTGGCCGCCGTGGCCGCCCCGGCGCAGGCCGCCGACCAGGCCGATCTGGCCCTGGTGCCGCTCAGCTCCGAGCTGGCCAAGGGCGTCAAGGCGGCCAAGGCCAAGCCGTTCAAGTTTCTGGTCGACAACACCCGGAGCACGGTCGCCGCCAAGGGCGTCAGCTACACCGTGGACACCAGCAGTTTGCTGAAGAGCGTGGTCGGGGTCGTCGTGCCCAACGGCTGCCAGGTGAAGGGCAAGACGTTCACCTGCCCGCTCGGCGACGTGCCGGCCGGTACCAGCGAGGACTTCGGCATTCCGCTCTTCTCCACGGGTGCGCGCGGCGAGGCCGGGACGCTGGTGGTCACCATCACCTCGGCCACCGCCGACCCCGAGAAGAAGGACAACAGGGTCGAGCACGACATCACCGTCGGCAAGCGCGGCTACGACCTGACCAGCTGGGTGCAGGACGTCTACGCGAACGTCGTGGTGAACGGCGTCCAGGGCGACGACCCCAACCTCCGGCCGGTCAAGCGCGGCGAGACGGTGCCGCTGGACTGGGCGGTCTACAACGACGGCAGCCGCAAGGCCACCGGCCTGTCCTACGTGCTCACCCTCCCGGCCGGCGTCACCTTCGCCACGCTGCCGGACGCCTGCACGTCGCAGACCTTGGGCGGTGTCGCCCAGGCCCTCTGCGAGGACGACGGTGCGGTGATCAAGCCCGGCGAGTACTACACGGCGGACGTCAAGGTGACGGTCGGCGCGAACGTCACCGAGTCGGTGCTGCGGGTCGGTGAGCTGGTCGCGCAGGGTCTCGACGGTGCCACGGGTCAGGCCGAGGAGCAGCCCGAGCCGGCGACCAGCGCCCAGCGCAAGGCCTTCACCGAGGTCGACGAGAGTGACAACCAGGCGATCTTCGACGTCTTCGTCGACCTGACCGCGCAGCCGACCCCGACCCCGACCCCGACTCCCACGGCCACCCCGACGTCCACGGCCACCCCGACGCCCACCGCCACGTCGACGCCCACGGCCACCGCGACGCCCACGGCCACGTCGACGCCGGGTGGGACCGCCACCCCGACGCCGGGTGGTACGCCCAGCCCGGGTGGTACGCCGACGCCGGGCGCGAGCACGTCGCCGGCTGCCGGTGGTGGCGGCTCCGGTGGTGGTGGCCTGCCGGTGACGGGTGTGCAGGTCGGTCTGATCGGTGGCATCGGCGGCCTCATCCTGCTGCTGGGCGGTGCGCTGCTGGTGCTCTCCCGCCGGCGCAAGGTCGTCCTGGTCGCCCCGAGCGACGAGAAGCCCACCGACTGACAGCGGTACTGGCAGCCGGCGTCCGAACGCCGGAACGACGCGAGGGCGGGGTGGGCGACCACCCCGCCCCTTCGCGTACCGGGGGTGCCGCACCACCCCACGGGCACCGCCTGGCGGACGACTGGCAGAGTGGAGGGGTGAGCCGTTCCCCGCAGGGCCAGCGCGCCAGTCTGGACAAGCAGCCGCACGAGGTCGCCGCGATGTTCGACGGCGTGGCGGAGCGCTACGACCTCACCAACACGGTGATCTCCTTCGGCCAGGACCGGTCCTGGCGTCGGGCCACCCGGGCGGCGCTCGGGCTGCGGCCGGGCGAGCGGGTGCTGGACGTGGGCGCGGGCACCGGCGTCTCGACCCGGGAGTTGGCGCAGTCCGGGGCGTACGCGGTGGGGGCTGACCTGTCGTTGGGCATGCTGTACGCCGGCAAGCGGGTCCGTCCCGAGGTGCCGCTGCTGGCCGGCGACGCGCTGCGGCTGCCGTTCGCCGACGCCAGTTTCGACGCGGTGACCATCTCCTTCGCGCTGCGCAACGTCAACGACACCGACGCGGCCCTGCGCGAGCTGGCCCGGGTCACCCGGCCGGGTGGGCGGTTGGCGATCTGTGAGTTCAGCACCCCGGTCAACCCGGTCTTCCGAACGGTCTACCTGTCGTACCTGATGCGGTCGCTGCCGGTGGTCGCCCGAACGGTGTCGAGCAACCCCGACGCGTACGTCTATCTCGCCGAGTCGGTGCGGGCCTGGCCGGCGCAGGAGGCGCTTGCCGGCCGGGTCGCCGCGGCCGGGTGGGGCCGGGTGGCCTGGCGCAACCTGACCGGTGGTGTGGTGGCCCTGCACCGGGGGATCCGCGAGTAGTCGTCGCGACCGACGCGGGCCGCACGACGATCACCGAGCCGGCGGGCCGGACGGCCACTCACGCGGACATTGCTCAGGTTTCGTGAATGTCGGTCTTTAGTCCACTTTGCCCCGTACGCTCGTCCGCATGACCGGAGCAGACCCGGCGGACCCGGTGGCCGCCACCGACGACGACGCTGCCGAACTCGTCGCGCAACTGCGCGCGTTGGCCGGAGCCGATCCGGTGGAGGTCCGACAGGTGGTCGCCGAGGTGTTGGCGGCGCTGGACCGGGCGGCGGGCGGTGCGCTCCGGGAGCATCTGCCGGAGGCCATTCGGGTCGATGCGGGTCTGGACGCCCCCAGCCCGGCCTGACACTCGACCGCTGTGGACGGTCGAGGGCTGTCACATCGGCGAGTTAGGTACCCCTGATCCTGCGCAGGTATGACGCCGGTCATACACTCGTCCCGTCTGGCTTGTGAAGCATTTCACGAGCGTGCGGGAGGAGGCGCGAATGACCGCGGTGGAACATGACGCCGACGTCATTGTCGTGGGCGCCGGTCCCGGTGGGTCAGCTACTGCGTACCACCTGGCTCGGCACGGCGTACGGGTGCTGTTGTTGGAGAAGACCGAGTTCCCGCGGGAGAAGGTCTGCGGCGACGGGTTGACCCCGCGCGCGGTGCGCCAGCTCGTCCGGATGGGTGTGGACACCTCGCCCGAGGCCGGCTGGCTGCACAACCGCGGCCTGCGGGTCATCGGCGGCGGCGTGCGTCTGGAGCTGGACTGGCCCGAGCTGGCCAGTTTCCCCAACTACGGCCTGGTGCGCACGAGGCTGGACTTCGACGACCTGCTCGCCCAGCGGGCGGTGGCCGCCGGCGCCAAGCTCCGAACCAACGTCAACGTGCTGGGTCCGGTGCTCGACGGCGACGGCCGGGTCACCGGCGTCGAGGCGGAGGTCGGGCCGGGTAAGGAACCGGCCACGTTCCACGCCCCGCTCGTCGTCGCCGCGGACGGCGTCTCCGGCCGGTTCCCGCTCGCGCTCGGGCTGGCCAAGCGGGAGGACCGGCCGATCGGCGTGGCCGTCCGCCGCTACTACCGCTCGCCGGCCAAGCACGAGGACAACTACCTGGAGTCCTGGCTGGAGCTGCGCAGCAAGGACAGCGGCGACAACCTGCTGCCCGGGTACGGCTGGATCTTCGGCCTGGGCGACGGCCGGGTCAACGTCGGCCTCGGGGTGCTCAACTCGTCCTCCGCGTTCGGCAAGACCAACTACCGCCGGCTGCTCACCGACTGGCTCGCCAACACCCCGGAAGACTGGGGGATGACCGACGAGACGAACGCCGACGGCCCGATCCTCGGCGCCGCGCTGCCGATGGGCTTCAACCGGGTGCCCCACTACACCCGAGGGGTGCTGCTGGTCGGCGACTCGGGCGGCATGGTCAACCCGTTCAACGGCGAGGGCATCGCGTACGCGATGGAGTCCGGCGAACTGGCCGCGGAGGTCATGGTCCAGGCCCTCGCCCGGCCGGCCGGGCCGGAGCGGGAGCGGGCGCTGCTGGCGTACCCGAACGAGCTGAAGGCCCGCCTCGGCGGCTACTACCGGCTGGGCGGCATCTTCGTGAAACTGATCGGCCGTCCGGAGATCATGCGGATCGCCACCAAACACGGCATGCCGCACCCGACGCTGATGCGTTTCGTGCTCAAGCTGTTGGCCAACCTGACCGACCCGCGTGGCGGGGACGCGATGGACCGGGTCATCAACGCGATGACGAAGGCCGCGCCAGCTGTCTGAGTAGGACGGCATCGGTGCTGGTCACGGCCCCGACGCTGACAAAGATCGACCCCCGCCGACTGCCACTGCGAGGGACGTGAATAGTGTGATTTTCGTCAAGCACCGAGGGCAGGGAAGGACGAGCAGGAGAAAACGATGTCGCTCTCGCCTTACGCACCGATCATCGGGCTGTTCGCCCTCGCCGCGGCGTTCTCGCTGTTTTCCGTCGGCGCCGCCCGCTTCGCCGGTCCCCATCGCTACAACAAGGCCAAACTCGAGGCTTACGAGTGCGGCATCGAGCCCAGCCCGCAGCCGGTCGGCGGCGGCCGGTTCCCGATCAAGTTCTACCTGACGGCGATGCTCTTCATCGTCTTCGACATCGAGATCATCTTCCTCTACCCCTGGGCGGTCTCGTTCGACGCCCTGCCGATCTTCGGCTTCGTGGAGATGGTCCTGTTCATCGTCGCGGTCTTCGTTGCGTACGCCTACGTGTGGCGGCGCGGCGGCCTGGACTGGGACTGAGGAAGGAACGTCAGATGGGCATCGAGGAGAAGCTTCCCGCCGGCGTCCTGCTCACCTCGGTGGAGAAGCTGGTCAACTGGTCCCGGAAGTCGTCCGTGTGGGGCGCCACCTTCGGCCTGGCCTGCTGCGCCATCGAGATGATGGCCGCCGGTGGTCCGCACTACGACATGGGCCGCTGGGGCATGGAGGTCTTCCGGGCGTCCCCCCGGCAGGCCGACCTGATGATCGTGGCCGGCCGGGTGAGTCAGAAGATGGCTCCGGTGCTGCGCCAGATCTACGACCAGATGGCCGAGCCCCGCTGGGTGCTCTCCATGGGCGTCTGCGCCAGCAGCGGCGGCATGTTCAACAACTACGCGATCGTGCAGGGCGTCGACCACGTGGTGCCGGTCGACATGTACCTCCCCGGCTGCCCGCCCCGGCCGGAGATGCTCATCGACGCGATCCTCAAGCTCCGCGAGAAGATCATGTATGAGCCGCTCGGCCCGAACGGTCGCAAGATGCTGGCCGCTCGCCAGGAGCGCGGCGACGTTCCGATCGTCCCCTACGGCTCCATGCCCTCCTCGTACCGCAGCGACAAGGCCCGCCGTGCCGAGTGGACCCGGGCGGTCCGCGAGGGCCGCGAGGAGCAGTTGCGGATCGAGAACTGGATGAACGCTCAGAACCACCTCCACCCGCAGGCAGGCCCCAAATGACGTCACCCACGGACAAGCCCAACGACGGCGGGGTGCCGGTGCCGGTCACGCCGGCCGGCGCCACCAGCGGTGCCCCCGCCGAGCTCCCGCCGGCCAGCCCGGCCGGTCGCGGGATGTTCGGCAACCAGGGCACCGGCGACGTGTCCGGCTACGGCGGCCTGGTCCGCCAGCGCCAGCCCATCGAGGAGGCGGCCCGGCCGTACGGGGGCTACTTCGACGAGGTCCGCGACGCGTTGGAGGAGGCGTACCCGGCCTTCGCCGACGCGATCGAGAAGGTCGTGGTCGACCGGGGCGAGCTGACCCTGCACGTCCGCCCGGAGCGGATCGCCGAGGTCTGCCAGGTGCTGCGTGACGACCTGGCGCTGCGGTTCGAGCTGTGCTCCTCGGTGTCCGGCGTGGACTACCTGGGCGCCGACGAGCGCCGGCTGCACGTGGTCTACCTGCTCACCTCGATGACGTACCGGCGTCGGGTCCGGCTGGAGGCCGCGGTCTCCGTGGCGGCCCCGCACCTGCCCAGCGTGACCGCGGTCTACCCGACGGCGGACTGGCAGGAGCGGGAGGCGTACGACATGTTCGGCATCGTCTTCGACGGCCACCCCAACCTGACCCGGATCCTCATGCCGGACGACTGGGAGGGCCACCCGCAGCGCAAGGACTACCCGCTCGGCGGTGTCCCCGTCGAGTACAAGGGCGCGGAGATCCAGCCGCCGAACGAGCGGAGGTCGTACCAGTGACGACGTCGAACTACGCGAGTGAGCGCGAGACCGACGAGGGTCGGGTCTTCACCGTCACCGGTGGGGACTGGGACACCATCGTCTCGGGCACCGACCCGATCAACGACGAGCGGATCGTCGTCAACATGGGTCCGCAGCACCCGTCCACGCACGGGGTGCTGCGGCTGATCCTGGAGCTGGAGGGCGAGACGGTCCGCGAGGCCCGATCCGTCATCGGCTACCTGCACACGGGCATCGAGAAGAACCTCGAATACCGCAACTGGGTTCAGGGCTCGACGTTCGTGACCCGGATGGACTACCTCGCCCCGATCTTCAACGAGACGGCGTACGCGCTCGCGGTCGAGAAGCTGCTCGGCATCACCGACGACATCACCGAGCGGGCCACCACCATCCGCGTGCTGATGATGGAGCTCAACCGGATCTCGTCGCACCTGGTCTGGCTGGCCACCACCGGCATGGAGCTGGGCGCGATCTCGATCATGCTGTACGGCTTCCGCGAGCGGGAGTACATCCTCGACATCTTCGAGACCATCACCGGCCTGCGGATGAACCACGCGTACGTCCGGCCGGGCGGCGTGGCGCAGGACGTGCCGGACGACGCGATCGTCAAGATCCGCGAGTTCCTCAAGATGATGCCGAAGAAGCTCAAGGAGTACGAGGACCTGCTCTCCGGCCAGCCGATCTGGACCGAGCGGACGAAGAACGTCGCGGTGCTGGACGTGACCGGCTGTGTCGCGCTCGGCATCACCGGTCCGGTGCTGCGCTCCGCCGGCCTCGCCTGGGACCTGCGCAAGACCATGCCGTACTGCGGTTACGAGAACTACGAGTTCGACGTGCCGACCCACCCCGACGGTGACGTGTGGGGCCGCTACCAGGTCCGGCTCGCCGAGATCCGGGAGTCGATGAAGCTTGTCGAGCAGGCCCTGGACCGGCTCCGTCCGGGACCGGTGATGGTCGCCGACCGCAAGATCGCCTGGCCGGCGCAGCTCGCCATCGGCGTGGACGGCATGGGCAACTCGCTGGAGCACGTCGCGAAGATCATGGGTCAGTCGATGGAGTCGCTGATCCACCACTTCAAGCTGGTGACCGAGGGCTTCCGGGTTCCGCCCGGCCAGGTGTACGTCGCCATCGAGGCGCCCCGCGGCGAGCTGGGCGTGCACGCGGTCTCCGACGGTGGCACCCGGCCGTACCGGGTGCACTACCGGGAGCCGAGCTTCGTCAACCTCCAGGCTCTCCCGGCGATGGCCGAGGGTGGCCTGATCGCCGACGTGATCGCCGGCGGCGCCTCGTTGGACCCGGTCATGGGGGGTTGTGACAGGTGAGTGCGAGGAGTGAGCTTGCGAGCCCCGCAGTCGCGAACGGGAAGGCGACGCCGATGAGTGTTTTCACTGACGAGACCCGGGAGCGGGCGCGCGAGATCATCGCCCGTTACCCGGCGGACCGGTCCCGCTCGGCGTTGCTGCCGCTGCTGCACCTGGTGCAGGCCGAGGAAGGTTACGTCTCCCCGGCCGGGGTCACGTTCTGCGCCGAGGTGCTGGGGTTGAACAAGGCCCAGGTCGGCGCGGTGGCCACCTTCTACACGATGTACAAGCGCAAGCCGACGGGTGACTTCCTGGTCAGCGTCTGCACCAACACCATGTGCAACGTGCTCGGTGGTCAGGAGGTCTACGACACCCTGTCCGAGCACCTGGGCGTCGGGCACGACGAGACCACCGGCGACGGCACGATCACGCTGGAGCACGCCGAGTGCCTGGCGGCGTGCGACTACGGCCCGGTGATGACCGTCAACTACGACTTCTTCGACGGCGTGGACCCGTCGACCGCGGTCGGTGTCGTCGACGAGCTGCGGGCGGGTGGGCGGCCGATGCCGACGCGGGGTGCCCGGCTCTGCACCCTCAAGGAGATGGCGGTGCAGCTCGCCGGTTTCGCCGACGAGCGGGACGGCGCGGTCGCCGACGGCGGGCCGGGCGAGCCGACCCTGCGCGGGCTGCGGCTGGCGCAGGAGCACGGCGTCTCGGTGCCGGGCTTCGACCCGAACACCCCGATCCGGAGCAAGGCGGAGGCGGACAAGGCCGCCGCCGAGGCGAAGGCGAAGGCGGAGGCCGCCAAGCCGGCGCCCGTCGAGGCCAGCGCGGCGCCGGTCAAGGGTGGCGACGGGGCTTCCGCCCCGACCGGAGCGGCCGAGCCGGCCAAGCCCGCGGATGCCACCGGCAGCACCACGCGGGACGTGAAGGCACCGGACGACAAGTCGCCGCAGGTGCGTACCGCCGAGACCCGGCAGCCGGACGCGGGCACGGCGGTGCCGGACGCCCCGGGCACCAAGGTCCCGGCGGACAGCACCGCGTCCGAGCCGCGCGACGCACGGTCGGCCGAGGCCGCCGGTGTGGCGGCCAACCCGCCGGCCGGCGACGGCAAGCCCGCCGGCGACGAGGCCGGGGCGCAGGAGCGCAACCTCACCGAAGCGAAGGCTGGTACGGACGCCGACGGCGCCGGACCGGCGGACGCGAACGAAACGGGGGCACAGAAGTGACCACTCCCCGCCCGGAGACCGTGGCCAAGCTGACGCCGGTGCTGACCAAGCGCTGGCTGTCGCCGGATGCGTGGCGCATCGGCACGTACGAGCAGCTCGACGGCTACGCCGCCCTGCGTAAGGCGCTCAAGGCCCACCCGGACGACCTGATCCAGCTGATCAAGGATTCCGGGCTGCGCGGGCGCGGTGGCGCCGGCTTCCCGACCGGCCTCAAGTGGGGCTTCATCCCCCAGGGCGACGGCAAGCCGCACTACCTGGTGGTCAACGCCGACGAGGGCGAGCCGGGCACCTGCAAGGACCTGCCGCTGATGACCCACGACCCGCACGCGCTGGTCGAGGGCGTGATCATCGCGTCGTACGCGATCCGGGCCAGCCGCGCCTACATCTACATCCGGGGCGAGGCGGTGCACGCCGCGCGTCGGCTGCGCAACGCCGTCCAGGAGGCGTACGACAAGGGCTACCTGGGCCGCAACATCCTGCGCAGCGGCTACGACCTGGAGCTGGTGGTGCACTCCGGCGCCGGGGCGTACATCTGCGGCGAGGAGACGGCGCTGCTGGACTCGCTTGAGGGTTTCCGGGGTCAGCCCCGGCTGCGCCCGCCGTTCCCGGCCACCCACGGCCTGTACGCGAGCCCGACGGTGGTGAACAACGTCGGCACCATCGCCAGCGTGCCGCCGATCGTGCTCGGTGGGGCCGACTGGTGGAAGTCCATGGGCACCGAGAAGTCCTCCGGGCCGATGATCTACTCGCTGTCCGGCCGGATCGTCAACCCGGGTCAGTACGAGTGCTCGATGGGCGTCACGCTGCGCGACCTGCTGGAACTGGCCGGTGGCATGCAGCCTGGTCACAACCTGCGGTTCTGGACCCCGGGTGGCTCGTCCACCCCGCTGCTCGCCGCCGAGCACCTGGACGTGCCACTGGACTTCGAGGGCGTGGCGGCGGCCGGCTCGATCCTCGGCACCACGGCCACCCAGATCTTCTCCGACCAGGACTGCCCGGTCTACGCGACGTACCGGTGGCTGGAGTTCTACCACCACGAGTCGTGCGGCAAGTGCACCCCGTGCCGGGAGGGCAACTACTGGATGGTCCGGGTCTACCGGCGGATCCTCGCCGGTCAGGGCACCCACGAGGACCTGGACACCCTGCTGGACACCTGCGACAACATCCTCGGCCGCTCGTTCTGCGGCCTGGGTGACGGCGCCACCAGCTCGGTGACCTCCTCACTGAAGTACTTCAAGCAGGACTACCTCGACTACATCGAGGGACGGACCGCACCGAAGCTGTCAGAGAAGACCCTGGTAGGGGCGCACTGATGACTGATGTAGCAAAGAAGACCGAGACCGTCACCCTCACCATCGACGGCGTCGAGGTCACCGCCCCCAAGGGGACGCTGCTGATCCGGGCCGCCGAGCAGATGGGCACCGAGATCCCCCGGTTCTGCGACCACCCGCTGCTGGCCCCGGCCGGCGCGTGCCGGCAGTGCCTGGTCGAGGTGGAGGGCCAGCGCAAGCCGGTGGCTTCCTGCACCCAGACCGTCGCCGACGGCATGGTCGTCCGGACCCAGCTCACCTCGCCGGTCGCCAAGAAGGCGCAGGAGGGGGTGATGGAGCTGCTGCTGCTCAACCACCCGCTGGACTGCCCGATGTGTGACAAGGGCGGCGAGTGCCCGCTCCAGAACCAGGCGATGTCCACCGGTCGCACCGACTCGCGCTTCCACGAGCACAAGCGGGAGTACGAGAAGCCGATGGCGATCAGCAGCCAGGTGCTGCTGGACCGCGAGCGTTGTGTCCTCTGCCAGCGGTGCACCCGGTTCTCCGAGGAGATCGCCGGCGACAAGTTCATCGACCTGATGGGCCGGTCGTCCGCCGAAGAGATCAACATCTACCGGGACGACGCGTACGGCGAGGAGGGCGACGAGGGCGACGTTCCGTTCAACTCCTACTTCTCCGGCAACACCGTGCAGATCTGCCCGGTGGGGGCGCTGACCGGTGCCCAGTACCGGTTCCGGGCCCGCCCGTTCGACCTGGTCTCCAGCCCGAGCGTCTGCGAACACTGCTCGGCCGGCTGCGGGCAGCGCACCGACTGGCGACGCGGCAAGGTGCTGCGCCGGCTGGCCGGCGACGAGCCGCAGGTCAACGAGGAGTGGAACTGCGACAAGGGCCGGTGGGGCTTCCAGTACACCCGCGCCACCGATCGGCTGACCACCCCGCTGGTTCGCGACGAGCGCACCGGTGAGCTGCGCGAGGCGTCCTGGAGCGAGGCGCTCACCGTGGCCGCCGAGGGGCTGCACGCCGCTCGCGAGGGTGGCCAGGGCACGGCGGTTCTCACCGGCGGCCGGCTGACCGTCGAGGACGCGTACGCGTACGCGAAGTTCGCCCGGGTCGCCCTGAACACCAACGACATCGACTTCCGGGCCCGGCCGGTCTCCCGCGAGGAGGCCGACTTCCTGGCCAGCTCGGTCGCCGGGGTCACCGACGTCACCTACACCGACGTGGAGAACGCGCCGGCGGTGGTGCTCGTCGGCCTGGAGCCGGAGGAGGAGTGCCCGATCCTCTTCCTGCGGCTGCGCAAGGCGTACCTGAAGAAGACCCTGACGGTGTACGCGCTGGCACCGTTCGCCACCCGCGGCCTGGAGAAGCTCGGCGCGAAGCTGGCCCGGGTCGTGCCGGGCGAGGAGGCCAGCGTGCTCGCCGAGCACGCCACGGTCGACGAGGCGCTGAGCGCACCGGGCGCGATCCTGATCGTCGGCGAGCGGCTGGCAAGTGTGCCGGGCGGGCTCTCCGCCGCGGCGGACGTGGCCCGGCGTACCGGTGCGAAGCTGGCCTGGGTGCCGCGGCGCGCGGGTGACCGCGGCGCCGTCGACGCGGGCTGCCTGCCCAACCTGCTCCCCGGTGGACGGCTGGTCAACGAACCGGCCGCCCGCGCCGAGCTGGGCGAGGCGTGGGACATCCCGGCCGGGGTGATTCCGAGCCAGCCCGGTCGGGACACCGACGGCATCCTCAACGCCGCCGCCAACGGGCAGCTCGGTGCGCTTGTCGTCGGCGGGGTCGACCCGGCCGATCTGGCCGACCCGCGACTGGCCGAGGCCGCTCTGGACACGGTGCCGTTCCTGGTCAGCCTGGAGCTGCGCCCCACCGCGGTGACCCGGCGGGCGAACGTGGTGCTGCCGGTCGCCCCGGTGGCCGAGAAGGCCGGCAGCTTCCTGGACTGGGAGGGTCGGCTGCGCCCGTTCGAGGCGGTGCTGACCACTGCGGCGATGACCGACGGTCGGGTGCTCGACGCGCTGGCCGCGTTGCTCGACGTGCGGCTCGGCACCGCTGACGTGCCGAGCGTGCGTCGCGAGTTGGGCGCGCTGCCGGCGACGCGTACGTCGCGACCGTCCGCGCCGTCGGTGGCGCCGGGCCGGGTGCCGCACCCGGGCGACGGGGAGGCCGTGCTGGCCACCTGGCACCAACTGGTGGACCTCGGCAGCCTGACCGAGGGCGACGAGAACCTCGCCGGCACCGCTCGCCCGCCGGTGGTCCGGTTGGGCAAGGGCACCGCCGAGGCGCTCGGTGTGGTCGACGGTGACGCGGTCACGGTCGGCACCGACCGGGGGGCGCTGACCCTGCCGGCCGAGCTCACCGAGATGCCGGACGGCGTGGTCTGGCTGCCGACCAACTCACCCGGCTCGACCGTGCGGCGCAGCCTCGGGGCGACGTCCGGCGCGGTCGTCCGGATCTCCGTCCCCGCGACGGGAACGGCCATCCCGGCCGGACGCGTGGCGGCCGACGAGACCGGTCTCCCGCTCCTCAACTCCGGGGGTAACCAGTGACTCCGTCAATCCTGGCCCAGGATCCGACGCTTGCCGATTTCGGCCGGGATCCGTGGTGGCTGGTTCTCGGCAAGATCGTCTTCGCGTTCGCCTTCGGTCTGCTGGCCACCCTGCTCGGTGTCTGGTTCGAGCGGCGCGTCGTCGGTTACATGCAGGTGCGGCCCGGCCCCAACCAGGTCGGTCCGTTCGGCCTGCTGCAGACCCTCGCCGACGGCCTGAAGATGGCCTTCAAGGAGGACATCCTGCCGAAGGCGGCCGACAAGGTCGTCTACTTCTTCGCCCCGACCATCTCGGTGATCTGCGCGGTCACCGCCCTGTCGGTGGTGCCGTTCGGCCCGATGGTGAGCATCTTCGGCCACCACACGCCGTTGCAGGTCACCGACGTGCCGGTGGCGGTGCTGCTGCTGCTGGCCTGCTCGTCGATGGGCGTCTACGGCATCGTGCTCGGCGGCTGGGCCTCCGGTTCGACGTACCCGCTGCTCGGTGGGCTGCGGTCGAGCGCCCAGATGATCTCCTACGAGGTCGCCATGGGCCTGAGCATCGTGGCGGTCTTCATGACCGCCGGCACGATGAGCACCAGCGGGATCGTCGCCGCACAGGGCGACGGCACCGAGCTGAGTGTCTTCGGTCAGACGATCCCGGCGCCGGGCTGGTACGCGATCCTGTTGCTGCCCAGCTTCGTCATCTTCTTCATCGCCACCGTGGGTGAGACCAACCGGGCGCCGTTCGACCTGCCCGAGGCCGAGTCCGAGCTGGTCGCGGGATTCATGACGGAATACAGCTCGCTGAAGTTCGCGCTCTTCATGCTCAGTGAGTACGTCGCGATGGTGACCATGTCCGCGGTCACCACCACGCTGTTCCTCGGCGGTTGGCGTGCACCCTGGCCGATCACGCTGTGGGAGGGCGCCAACTCCGGTTGGTGGCCGATGCTCTGGTTCTTCGGCAAGGTGATCGCGCTGGTCTTCGTGTTCGTGTGGCTGCGCGGCACGCTGCCCCGCCTGCGCTACGACCAGTTCATGCGCCTCGGTTGGAAGGTGCTGCTGCCGATCAACCTGGTCTGGATCCTGGTCCTGTCGGGCCTGCGGTCCATCGAGGACTGGGACTCGCGCGGCAAGGTGATCGCGGTCGGCATCCCGGCCGGCATCCTGCTGATCGTCACGATCTTCTGGCCCAGCCGGCGTCCGAAGCCGAAGCCGACGACGCAGGAACAGGTCGACAACCGGCCGTACGGGAGCTTCCCGCTGCCACCGATGGATCTTCAGGTACCACCGAGCCCGCGCATCACGCGCGTGGTCGCCGAGCGGGAGCCGGCCAACATCGTTGCCGGCTCGGACTCCAGGGAGGTGTGACGTGGGCGCGATCACCGGAACGTTCAAGGGATTCGGTGTCACCTTCTCGCACATGTTCAGGAAGGTCGTCACGACCGACTACCCGTTCAAGCCGCCGGTGTCGGCGCCGCGCTACCACGGGCGGCACATCCTCAACCGGCACCCGGACGGCCTGGAGAAGTGCATCGGCTGCGAGCTGTGCGCGTGGGCCTGCCCGGCGGACGCGATCTACGTCGAGGGTGGCGACAACACCGACGAGCAGCGCTTCTCGCCGGGTGAGCGGTACGCCAGCATCTACCAGATCAACTACGCCCGGTGCATCTTCTGCGGACTGTGCATCGAGGCCTGCCCGACTCGGTCGCTCACCATGAGCAACGAGTACGAGCTGGCCCGGGACAACCGGCAGGACCTGATCTTCACCAAGGAGCAGTTGCTCGCGCCGTTGCTGGAGGGCATGGAGCAGCCTCCGCACCCGATGCGCCTCGGTGACAGCGAGAAGGACTACTACGTCGGCGCGTTGGACAACCCGGGCACCTCCGCCGGTGCGGAGACGTCCCCGATGGGTCCGGGCCGCTACCAGGTCGAGGAGCACCCCGGCGTGACGTTCCCGGGCGCCGAGCAGGCCGCCCAGCGCGTCGCGGCCGGCAAGGGAGAGGAAGCATGACCACGTCTACGGTGCTCGCCGCCGCCGGTACGGTGTCCGGCGGCGAGGCGGTCACCTTCTGGATCCTCGCCCCGCTCGCGCTGATCGGCGCGATCGGGATGGTGGCCGCGCGCAACGCCGTGCACTCGGCGCTGTGGCTGGTGCTGACCATGCTCTGTCTGGGCGTGTTCTACGTGCTCCAGGCCGGTCCGTTCATCGGCATGGTGCAGATCATCGTCTACACCGGCGCGATCATGATGCTGTTCCTCTTCGTGCTGATGCTCGTCGGTCGGGACTCGACGGACTCGCTGATCGAGACGCTGCGGGGCCAGCGGGTCGCCGCGATCGTGCTCGGCCTGGGCTTCGCCGGCCTGGTCGCCACCGGCCTCTACCAGGCGCTGGACGGAACCACCGCGGTCGGCCTGGAGCAGGCCAACACGGAGGGGAACGTGCAGGGCATCGCCCGACTGCTGTTCACCAAGTACGTCTTCGCGTTCGAGCTGACCTCGGCACTGCTGATCACCGCGGCGGTCGGTGCGATGGTGCTGGCCCACGTCGAGCGGCGGAAGCAGGACAAGGTCGACCAGGTGTCGACCATGCGGGCGCGCTTCGCCCCGGGCAACTACCCCGGTCCGAAGCCCGGCCCCGGCGTCTTCGCGACCTCCTCGTCGGTGGCCACCCCGGCCCGGCTCCCCGACGGCCGCCTGACCGACCGCAGCACCCCGGCGATCCTCCCGCAGCGCGAGCTGACCGCCGAGGAGACCTCGCTGAAGGGCACGGACAAGTAATGGGATCGTTCTTCTCGGTCGAGCCGACCTACTACCTCGTCCTCGCCGCGGTGTTGTTCACCATCGGCGCCTCCGGGGTGCTGATCCGGCGCAACGCGATCGTGCTGTTCATGTGCGTGGAGCTGATGCTCAACGCGGCCAACCTGACGCTGGTCACCTTCAGCCGGATCAACGGTGATCTCAACGGTCAGATCATGGCGTTCTTCGTGATGGTGGTGGCGGCGGCCGAGGTCGTGGTCGGGCTCGCGATCATCATGTCCATCTTCCGGACGCGACGCTCGGCGAGTGTCGACGACGCCAACCTGCTCAAGTACTAGAGGGGTCCACCGGTGGAAGAGACTGTGGAATACGCCCAGGCCACGGGGCTGCTCGGGGGCGTCTGGCTGCTGGTGGCGATCCCGCTGCTCAGCGCGGCCATCCTGCTGCTGCTCGGCCGCCGGGCCGACCGCTGGGGGCACTGGTTGGGCGTCACCGCCATCGGTGCCGCGTTCGTGCTCGGCCTGACGTTCTTCGTCCAGCTTCGCGGCCTGGAGAACAAGTCGGTCGAGCTGAGCCTCTGGGACTTCATCGCGGTCGGTGATCTGCGGGTCGACTTCGGCCTGCTGTTCGACCCGCTGGCCGCGGTCTTCGTGCTGCTGATCACCGGGGTGGGCTTCCTGATCCACCTGTACGCGGTGGAGTACATGGCACACGACGCGGGCCGTCGCCGGTTCTTCGCGTACTTCAACCTGTTCGTCGCGGCGATGCTGCTGCTGGTGCTCGGCAACAACTACGTGATGTTGTACTTCGGCTGGGAGGGCGTCGGTCTGGCGTCGTACCTGCTGATCTCCTTCTGGACCGAGCGGCCGAGCGCGGCCACCGCCGGCAAGAAGGCGTTCCTGATGAACCGGGTCGGCGACGCCGGCCTGGCCATCGGCATCTTCATCATGTTCGCCACGCTGGGCACCACCCAGTACGACGAGGTGTTCAACGGTGTCGGCGCGCTGACCGGTGCGACCGTGCTGGTCCTCGGTCTGCTGCTGCTGCTCGGTGCGGCCGGCAAGTCCGGTCAGTTCCCGCTCCAGGCGTGGTTGCCGGACGCGATGGAGGGCCCCACCCCGGTGTCGGCGCTCATCCACGCCGCCACCATGGTCACCGCGGGCGTCTACCTGATCGCCCGGTCCAACCCGATCTTCTCCGCCAACTCGACGCTCCAGCTCGTGGTGGTCAGTGTCGGCGCGCTCACCCTGCTGATGGGCTGCATCATCGGCGCGGCCAAGGACGACATCAAGCGGGTGCTCGCCTGGTCGACGGTGAGCCAGATCGGCTACATGTTCCTCGGCGTCGGCCTGGGTGGCGGCGCGTACGCGCTGGCCATCGTGCACCTGCTGGCGCACGGGTTCTTCAAGGCCAACATGTTCCTGGGCGCCGGCTCGGTCATGCACGGGATGAAGGACCAGGTCGACATCCGCCGCTTCGGCGGGTTGTCGACGTACATGAAGGTCACCTGGTTGACGTTCATGATGGGCTGGCTGGCCATCATCGGCATGTTCCCGTTCTCCGGCTTCTTCTCCAAGGAGCCGATCATCGTGGCCGCCTTCGAGCGGGAGGACTGGACCGCCTGGCTCTTCGGCGGTGCGGCGCTGCTCGGCGCGGGGCTCACCGCGTTCTACATGACCCGGCTGTTCGTGCTCACGTTCCACGGCCCGAAGCGCTGGACCGACGACATCGAGCACCCGCACGAGTCGCCGAAGCTGATGACCATTCCGCTGATCCTGCTGGCGGCCGGTTCGGTCGGCGCTGGTTTCCTGCTGTCCACGTCGGTGCCGGACTGGCTGACGGCGACCGCCGGGCTGGGCGGCGAGCACGCGGAGCACGAGGCGGTCCTCTCGCACGCCGTGATCACCACGCTGTCGCTGCTGGTGACCGTGCTCGGCGCGGGGCTGGCCTGGTTCCTGTTCCGGGCCGGTACGGCCACCGCACCGCAGCCGGCCGGGGTGCTGGTCACCGCCGCCCGGCGCAACCTGTACGCGGACGCGGTGAACGAGGCGGTCTTCGAGAAGCCGGGCATCTTCCTCACCCGGGCGCTCGTCTACCTCGACAACCGGGGTATCGACGGGCTGGTCAACGGGCTCGCCGCCGCGGTCGGCGGTGGCTCGGGTCGGCTCCGGCGGATGCAGACCGGCTTCGTCCGCTCGTACGCCACCTCGATCCTGGCCGGTGCGCTGCTGGTGATGGCGGCGTTCCTGGCGGTCCAGGCGGGGTGGCTGGCGTGATCGACCTGTTCCCGGCCGCCCCCGCCGGCGGACCACGCAGTGACGACGGAGGTAAGGCCGCATAATGTCCAACTTCCCGTTCCTCTCGGTGCTCACCGTGGCGCCACTGGTGGGCGCCCTGGTGGTGGCCTTCCTGCCGCGCCATCGGCCGGAGCTGGCCAAGCAGGTGGCGTTCGTCTGGTCGCTGCTGGTGCTGGTGCTCTCCGTGGTGATGTGGGTCAGCTTCAAGGCCGACGGTCAGCGGTTCCAGTTCCGCGAGTCGTACTCGTGGATCCCGGACTGGGGCGTCAGCTTCACGTTCGCCGCCGACGGCATCGCGTTGGTGATGCTGATGCTGATCGCGGTGCTGGTGCCGCTGGTGATCCTGGCCTCCTGGCACGACGCGGAGTCGTCGAAGCGGTCGGTGCCTGTCTACTTCGCGCTGCTGCTGGTCCTCGAGTGCACGATGATCGGTGTCTTCGCGGCCGCCGACGTCTTCCTGTTCTACGTGTTCTTCGAGGTCATGCTGGTGCCGATGTACTTCCTGATCGGCAGCTACGGCGGCCACCAGCGGCAGTACGCGGCGGTGAAGTTCTTCCTCTACTCGCTCGTCGGCGGTCTGTTCATGCTGGCCGCCGTGATCGGCTTGTGGGTGGCCGGTGGCAAGACCTTCGACTGGCAGAAGCTGTCGGAGGTCGACATCAGCACCGGCACCGGGCGGTGGCTGTTCCTCGGCTTCTTCCTCGCGTTCGCCATCAAGGCGCCGTTCTTCCCGTTCCACACCTGGTTGCCCGACGCCGGTGGGGCGGCCCCGGCTGGTGCCGCGGCCCTGCTCGTCGGTGTGCTGGACAAGGTCGGCACGTTCGGCATCCTGCGCTACTGCCTGCCGCTGTTCCCGGAGGCGTCGAAGTGGTTCGCGCCGTGGGCGCTGGCGTTGGGCGTGATCGGCATCGTCTACGCCGCGTTGCTGGCGGTCGGTCAGAACGACCTCAAGCGGCTGGTGTCGTACACCTCGATCGCGCACTTCGGTTTCATCGGGGTGGGTATCTTCGCCTTCACCACCCAGGCCGGCACCGGCGCGGTGCTCTACATGCTCAACCACGGTCTGGCCACCGGCCTGCTGTTCCTGGTGGTGGGCATGTTGATCTCCCGGCGGGGTTCCGCGCTGATCAGTGACTTCGGTGGTGCCGGCAAGCTGGTCCCGGTGCTCGCCGGGGTGCTCTTCTTCGCCGGTCTCGCCTCGCTCGCGCTGCCCGGTACGGCGCCGTTCATCTCCGAGTTCCTGGTGCTGATCGGCACCTTCACGGTGAACAAGCCGGTCGCGATCATCGCGACGCTCGGCATCATCCTGGCCGCCGCGTACGTGCTGTGGATGGTGCAGCGCACCACCCAGGGCACTCTCAACCCGACGCTCACCGAGGTCGACGGCATGCGCCGGGACCTCAACCTGCGCGAGAAGGTCGTGGTCGCTCCACTGATCGCCCTGATCGTGCTGCTCGGCTTCTTCCCCAAGCCGGTCACTGACGTGATCAACCCGGCCGTCCAGGCGACCATGGACGACATCGGCAGAACCGACCCGGCCCCGTCGGTCGGCACCGTCCAGGAGGCGGCAAAGTGACCGATTTCAAACTGCCGTCGATCGACTACGCGGCGCTCTCCCCGATCCTGATCATGCTGGGCACGGCCCTGCTCGGCGTGCTCGTCGAGGCCTTCGTGCCCCGACGCTGGCGGCACGTCGTGCAGTTGACGGTGGCGCTGGTGGCGGTGCTCGCGGCGTTGACCATGGTGGTGCTCAACGCCGACGAGCGGATGATCACCGCCGGCCAGGCCCTCGCGATCGACGGTCCGACGCTGTTCCTCCAGGGCGCGATCCTGGTGCTGGCCGCGATGGCGCTGCTGCTGATCGGTGACCGCTCGGTCGAGTTGGGTGGGGCGTTCGTCGCCCAGGCCGCGGTGACCGCCGAGTCGGCCGACGACCGGCGGCAGGCCGAGGGGCGCAACGGTCTGACCGAGGTCTACCCGCTGACCACGTTCGCGATCGGCGGCATGCTGATCTTCGTGGCGGCGAACGACCTGCTGACCATGTTCATCGCGCTGGAAGTGTTCTCGCTGCCGCTCTACCTGCTCTGCGCGCTGGCCCGTCGTCGCCGCCTGCTGAGTCAGGAGGCCGCGATGAAGTACTTCCTGCTCGGCGCGTACGCCTCCGCCTTCTTCCTGTTCGGGGTGGCCCTGATCTACGGCTTCACCGCCGGTACGCCGGGCCGGGTGGCCGGCGTCGACTTCGCCACCATCAACGCGGCGGTGAGCGAGTCGCCGTCCAGCCAGGTGCTGCTCTTCGCCGGCATGGCGCTGCTCGCCATCGGCCTGCTCTTCAAGGCCGCGGCGGCACCGTTCCACGTCTGGACCCCGGACGTCTACCAGGGCGCCCCGACGCCGGTCACCGGTTTCATGGCGGCCTGCACCAAGGTCGCCGCGTTCGGTGCCCTGCTGCGTGTCTTCCACGTCGCGTTCGCCGACGCCAACTGGGACTTCACCCCGGTCCTCGGTGTGGTGGCGGTGCTGACCATGCTGATCGGCGCGGTCCTCGCGGTCACCCAGACCGACATCAAGCGGCTGCTCGCGTACTCCTCGATCGCCAACGCCGGCTACCTGCTGGTCGGTGTGCTGGCGCCGAGCCGCGACGGGCTGGCCGGCACGATGTTCTACCTGGTCGCGTACGGTTTCTCGGTGCTGGCCGCGTTCGCGGTGGTGACCCTGGTGCGCGACGCCGACGGGGAGGCCACCCACCTGTCCCGGTGGGCCGGGTTGGGCCGCCGCTCGCCGTTCTTCGCCGCCCTGTTCACCTTCATCCTGCTGGCCTTCGCCGGTATCCCGCTGACCAGCGGCTTCATGAGCAAGTTCGCGGTCTTCGGGCCGGCGCTGGAGGGTGGTCAGACCTGGCTGGTGATCGCCGGTGTGCTGACCAGCATGGTGCTGGCGTTCCCGTACCTGCGGGTCGTGGTGATGATGTGGCTGTCCGAACCGGGCGAGTCCACCCCGACCGTCACCGTGCCCGGTGGGCTCACCTCCGCCGCGTTGATGATCGGGGTACTGGCGACCCTGGTGCTGGGCGTCGCCCCGGCGCCGCTGCTCGAGTTGGCCACCGGAGCTGCCGAATTCGTTCGATGACCGAGGGAACGATCACCGGGGGTTGGCGCGTGTTCACGGGCCGGCCCCCGGTGCGTATCCCCGGCCCGGAGCAGGTAGAACGGGTGTGGCATGGTTGATAGCGTGGTGAATCCGGCGGGCGAGCGTTCAGGTTCCTCCGGCTCCGGCGGTCGGCGGGGTCGGGCGAGCACGAGTCAGTTCGGCGCGCTCGGCCTCCATCTCGCCGATCCCCACGTCGAGGCGTCCGTGCTCGGTGTGCTGGACATGGTCGAGGTCGAGTTGCGGGCCAGTGTGGCGAGCACCGACCCGTTCGTCACCGAGGCTGCCCGGCACCTGCTGGAAGCCGGCGGGAAGCGCTTCCGGCCGCTGCTGGTGGCCCTCGGCGCCCAGTTCGGCGACCCCAGCGGCGCGCAGGTCGTCCCGGCCGCCGTGGTGATGGAGCTCACGCACCTCGCCACCCTCTACCACGACGACGTGATGGACGAGGCTGCCGTCCGTCGGGGCGCGCCGAGTGCGAACTCCCGCTGGACCAACTCCGTCGCCATCCTGGTCGGCGACTACCTCTTCGCCCGGGCGGCGGACATCGCCGCCGATCTGGGCCCGGAGGCGGTCCGGTTGCAGGCGCGCACCTTCGCCCGGCTCGTGCACGGTCAGATCGCGGAGACCGTCGGTCCGCGCGTCGACGACGATCCGGTGACCCACTACCTGCACGTGATCGCCGAGAAGACCGGCTCGCTCATCGCCACGTCGGCCCGGTTCGGCGGGATGTTCGGTGGCGCCCCCGCGGAGCACGTGGAGGCGCTCGCCGGGTACGGCGAGACGATCGGCGTCGCCTTCCAGCTCTCCGACGACCTGCTGGACATCGCCTCCGAGTCGGGTCAGTCGGGCAAGACGCCCGGCACGGACCTGCGCGAGGGTGTCCCGACGTTGCCGGTGCTCTACGCGCGCGCAGCGGACGACGCCGACGCGTCCTCGGTGCGGCTGCGGGAGATCCTGGCGACCGGCCCGCTGACCGACGACGCGCTGCACGCGGAGGCGTTGGGGCTCCTGCGGGAGAGCCCGGCGCTCAAGCGCGCCCGGGAGACCGTTCGCAGCTACGCCGAGGACGCCCGCGCGCGCCTGGACCCACTTCCGCAGGGTCCGTCCCGGCAGGCCCTCGAATCGCTCTGCGACTACATCGCCGACCGCACCAGCTGACCCCTGCGGTCCGCACCCCAGCACCTCCGCCGCTCGGCGGCGGTCATGAGGTTATCGCCGCAACACGCCGTGTGATCCGACGACAACGTCATGATCACGGCGGGGTGGGGCGGGCCAACAGGCGACCGCCGACGAGCATGAGAGCGGCGGCGAGCAGCATCGCCACGGACGCCGTTGTCCACATCGCGGAGTAGCCGAGGTGGGCGGCGAGTGGGCCGAGGCTCAGCGGGCCGAGACAGCCGCCCGCGTACACCCCGGTCTGGGTGATCGAGGTGGCGGTGGCCGGTGACTGCGGGTGGAGCCGGACCACCGCGAAGTTCATCAGGCCGGGCCAGGCCCAGCCCAGGCCGAAGCCGAGCACCACGCCGGCCACCAGCGGCACCGAGCCGGTCGCCGCGAGCAGGGCCAACCCGGCCGCGCCGACGACCAGCATCGCGGCGATGAGGGCGACGTGACCGGTGTCGCGCCGATCGGCAAACCAGCCGGCACCCACCCGGGCCACCATGCAGACCGTGCCGCCCAGGGTCAGGGTGAGGCCGGCGATGCCGGGCGAGAGGCCCCGAGCCGCAGCGGAGTCCACCAGGAAGGTGCCCAGCGTGTTGGCGGCGGCCGCGGCCAACGTCGCCGCCGCGCCGATCACCACGAGCGCCACCGTCGCCCGACCCGCGCGTGCCGCGTCGGCCCGCCGCGCCGGTCCGGGCAACTGCCGGGGTACGGCGGGCAGCGTCGTCAGCGCGGCCACGGCGGCCGCCACGAACGCCCAGCGCCAGCCCACGGTGAGCGCGAAGGCCGGCACCGCCGCTCCGGCCAGCAGGGTGGAGGCGGGGATGGCGGCCTGTTTGACGCCGAACGACAGCCCTTGTCGTCGGGCCGGCACGTGCTGGGCCAACGCCGCGTTGCTGGCCAACTGGCCGAGCGCGTTCGCGGCGGCGCTGAGCGCCAGCAGGCCGACGAGCGTCGGGTACGACCGGGCGAGGGCGGCCACGGCCAGCATCGACCCGGCGGCCAGCACGATGCCGCAGCGGGCCACCGGGGCCGGCCCGTACCGCTCGACCAGCCGGCCGGAGGGTACCGAGGTCAGCGCGCTGACCCCGAAGTAGACGGCCACGGCCAAGCCGAGGCCGGCGGGGGAGAAGCCGAGGTCCGCGCCCATCTGCACGGCGAGACCACCGAGCAGGAACACGGGCAGTACGCAGGCCACGGTGGTGACGACTGCGCCGGCGCTGGCCCGGACCGGGCGGGGTCGGGCGATGGTCGGGTCGGAGGTGGAGACGGTGTTGGTCATCGTCCGGCAAAGCTACGTGAACCCTACTCAAGCAACTCATGGTGACCACCGGGGTACACGCTGTTGGTGATGATCTGGCATCCTCCACCCGAACAGGCATTTCGCACTGGGCCTGTTTTTCATATGGTGTAAGTCCCCGGCGGCGGAGGTGGTTGTGCGCGACCCCTTGGCAGAACCTTCGGATCTGATCCGCAGCGTGTCCCGAGCGCTGCGGGTGTTGGAGTCGGTAGGTCGTGCCCCGAAAGGCCTGACCGTCAAGCAGATCGCCCGGCGGTGTGAGCTGACGGTGGCCACCACCTACCACCTGGTCCGCACGCTCGCCTACGAGGGTTACGTGATTCGTCGCGAGGACGGCACGTACATCGTGGGGTTGGAGGTGGCCGACCGGTACCGGGAGTTGGTCACGGCGTTCCGCGGCCCGCCGGTGGTCGGTGAGACGCTGCGGCGGGCCGCTCTGGACACCGGCTACAGCCACTTCCTGGGTCGCTTCGTCGGCGGACAGGTGGCCCTCACGGCGGTCGCCGAGGGGCACCGCTCGCCCTATCTGGAGGATCTGGTCCCCGGCTTCGACGAGGGGGCGCACGCGACGGCTCTCGGCAAGTCACTGCTCGCCACCCTGACCGTCGATCAGCGCTACCGCTATCTGCGGGAGTACGGCATGCGCCCGTTCACCAGCGCCACGCTGACCACCAGCGAGGCGTTCGAGGCCGACCTGGCCGCCGGCGACCGGCGTGGCATGCAACTGGAGATGGGGCAGTTCCGCCAGGGGGTGGCGTGTGCGGCGGTGCTCGTCGCGCCGGACAAGGACATGGAACGCCGGGTCGTGCTGGCCTGCGCGTTGCCGGCCAGCGAGATGATGACCTCCGCCCGGGTGGTCCGCGCCAAACTGCTCACCGTCGCCCGCAGCGTCGCCGACGGCATCGCCGGCGACACCTGACCCCCGACGGCGAGAGGCCCTCTCCCGGGCTGGGAGAGGGCCTCTCGTGGCGGTCCAGCGCCGGACCCGCCGTGAGTGACGTTCAGCGATCCACCGACCGTGGCGGCACCGTCAGCTGCCCACCGGGCCGCCGTCGAGACGCCAGGTGACCACCACGCCCGGCTTGGCGTAGTCGCCGTCGGGCCAGTTCGAGGCCGGGTTCTCCACCGAGGCGCCGGTGATCTCGCCCGGGTGCTGCACGGCGACGAAGACCGAGCGGTTGTCGCCGGTGATGAACGGGCCGCAGGTCTCCGCGCCGAGCGGCACGGTCAGGAACTGCTTGAGGTGACCCCGCTCCGGGCCCTCGACGGCGGTGGCGAAGAGGCCGTCGTTGCTGCCCAGCGCGTTACCGTCGGTGGAGATCCACAGGTTGCCGGTGGCGTCGAAGGCGACGTTGTCCGGGCAGGAGATCGGGGAGACCCTGGTCCTGTCGTACCCGGCGAAGAAGGTCGACGGGTCGGTCGGGTCGCCGCAGACGATGGGCAGCGACCAGGCGAACGTCTCCGCGGTGTTGTCGTTGCGGTCCTCGACCAGCTCCAGGATCTGCCCGTGCTTGTTGGCGTTGCGCGGGTTGGCCTCGTCCGCCGCGGCCTTGCCGGCCTTACCGCGGTCGGTGTTGTTGGTGAGCGCCACGTACACCTTGCCGGTGAGCTGACTCGGCTCCACGTCCTCGGGGCGGTCCATCTTGGTCGCGCCGACCTTGTCGCCGGCCAGCCGGGTGAAGGTGAGCACGTCCGCGGCGGTCATTCCGTCGACGAACGACCGGTTGCCGCTGACCAGCTTGATCCAGCGCCCCCGGCCGTTGAACGCGCCATCGGTGGGGAGTTGGCCCGAGCCGTCGATCTCGGCGGCGCTGGTCTGGTCGAGCTTCGCCACGTAGAGCGTGCCGGACTCCAGCAGGGTCAGGTTGTGCTTACGGGCGGCCCAGGAGTTGCCCTTGAGGAACTTCTGGTCCGAGACGAACTTGTAGAGGTAGTCGAACCGCTCGTCGTCGCCCATGTACGCGACCACGTGGCCGTCCTTCGCGACGATCACGTTCGCGCCCTCGTGCTTGAACCGGCCCATCGCGGTGTGCTTGCGGGGGCGGCTCTCCGGGTCGAACGGGTCGATCTCCACGACCCAGCCGAACCGGTGCGCCTCGTTGGGGTGCTTGGCCAGGTCGAAGCGCTCGTCGGCGCGCTCCCACTTGCGGCTGCCGCTGGGATAGCGGCTCGCGGTGCCGATGCCGTAGCGGTCCAGCTTCGGCTTCAGCTCGGCCGGCGCGGCGTCGGCGCCCACGAAGTACTGGTTGAAGTTCTCCTCACCGGAGAGCACCGTGCCCCACGGGGTCACGCCACCGGCGCAGTTGTTGAGCGTGCCGACGACCGTACGACCCTTGGGGTCGGCGGCGGTCCGCAGCCAGGCCGAACCGGCGGCCGGGCCGGTCAGGTCGAACCTGGTGCTGAGCGCGGTGACCCGCCGGTTGTACGGCCTCCGACCGGAGTCGACAGGCTTCCACTGCCCGGTGCCCGCGACCCGCTCCAACTCCACCACCGACATGCCGTGCGCGGCCATGGCGGTGCGGAGCTGCTCGACGGAGAGCCCGTCCAGGCCGGGGAAGCCCGGGAACATCAGGTCCTCGTTGGTGTACTCGTGGTTGACCACGAGCAGCGCCCGCTTGCCCTGCTTGTCCAGCGGCAGCACGCCCACGAAGTCGTTGTTGTAACCGAACTGCTTGGACTGCGCCGCGGCGGTCTGGTGGTGCAGGTCGAACTCGGGCGCACCCGGCAGCACCGGGTCACCCCACTTGATCACCACGGCGTGGTCGTAGCCGTTCGGGACGACCAGGGTGTCCAACTTGTTCGGTGGAATCGGCTTGAAGGTCAGCGCGCCGGTGCCGACCCCGGTGCTGGGCCGGCCGAAACCGAAGGACTCCGGGACGTCCGGGGTGGCGGGGGCAGCCAGGGCCGGGGCCGCACCGGCCGCCGCGCCGCCGAAGCCCAGGACCAGCGCGCCGACCGCGCCGGCACGGACCACGCCGCGCCGCGAGACCTCCGCGTTCACCACGTCTCCGAAGTACGCGTTGTCGGAGGTGTTCGGTACCGGGTGGTCACAGGCGTTTCCGCAGCGGTACAGACAGGTCATGGCGTCACGGGTGCCATGGCGGGTGCCGGTCAACAGGGGGAGCAGCCGGGGGCGGTCGCTCATGGGGGAAGCCTCCAGAGAAGTCGGTGGCACGGCAGGCGGCGTACCAGGCGGACGCTAGGAGGACGTGGTGAGCACCCGTCGGCCAGGATGTGAACCGGCCGTGAACACCTGTGCGGGCGGCTACCGCACGTAACCGGTCTGACCTCGGGCTGAACCGATCGGCGTGACCGCACGTATTCCCGAGCGAACGCAACGCCGGACGCGCGCCGGAAGCGAGGGAGACCGCCATCAGCGACCACGACGCCCAACTGCTGCGCGCGCTGCACGACGAGCACGCGGAGGCGCTGTACGCGCACGCCCTGCGGCTGGTCAACGGCGACCGGCAGCGAGCCGAGGACCTGGTGCAGGAGACGCTGCTGCGGGCCTGGCGACATCCGGAGTCGCTCGACCCGCAACGCGGCTCGGTGCGGTCCTGGCTCTTCACCACCGCCCGGAACCTGGCCATCGACGCCTGGCGGCGACGTTCCACCCGGGTCGGTGAGGTCTTCACCGACGACCTTCCCGAACCGCCCGAGGTGATCGACGAGGCCGAGCGGGCGGTGGAGGCGTGGACCGTCGCCGAGGCGCTCAACCGGCTCAGCCCGACCCACCGGGAAGTGCTCGTCGAGTGCTTCTACCAGGGACGGTCGGTGGCCGAGGCGGCATCCCGCCTGGGCGTACCACCGGGGACCGTGAAGTCCCGCACCCACTACGCGCTGCGGTCCCTACGGTTGGTCCTGGCTGAGATGGGAGTGACGGGATGACCCGGTGCGAGTTCGCGCACGACGACGGCGCGTACGTGCTGGGTGCCCTGGCCCCCGCCGAGCGGGCGGCCTACGAGCGGCACCTTGGCGGCTGCGCGTCCTGCCGGGAGGCGGTCGCCGAGATCGCCGTCCTGCCCGGGTTGCTCGGACGGCTCGACCCGGTGGGGTTGGAGCAGATCCTGCCGCCGCCGGCCCCGCCCCGGGTGCCCGCGCTGTTGGAGGAGGCCCGGCGTCGTCGGCGTCGGGAACGCGCCACGGACCGGCGACGGTTCGCGCTGACCACCCTGGCCGCCGCCGGACTGGCCGTGCTCGTCGGTGTGGGCACCGCCGTGGTGCTGCCCCGGCCCGCCAGCACGCCCGGCCCGCCGGTCGCCCAGGGCAGCACTCCGGCACCGCAGGTGTCGATGGTCGCCATGCGTCCGGTGGCCAGCACCGGGCCGGTGCACGCCGACATCGGGCTGATCGGCACCAAGTGGGGCACCCGGGTGACCATGCACTGCGGGTACGACGCGCGGACGAGCTACGGCAAGGCGTACCCGTTCCGGCTGGTGGCGCACGGTCCGAACGGCAGCAGCGAGCAGATCGGCTCCTGGCTCGCGGCCCCCGGCGACGACCTCAGCTTCTCCGGCCTCACCCGCTTCACCGACGCCGAGCTGGTCAGCGTGGAACTCCAACGATCCGACGGCACGCCCCTGCTGACGTACGCGGTCCCCTGACCTGCCCAGGCCCTGAGGGGTGGGTCAGAGGGCTGGGACGGGTGTTTCGGCCGCGGCACGGGTGCGGTGGGACCGGCGGGAGCTTCGGACGGCGTCGGCGGTGAAGACGATCAGGGCCAGCCACACCAGCGCGAACCCGGCGAGGCGGGCTGGCGGCATCGGCTCATGGAAGATCAGCACGCCGCAGCCGAGCTGGAGGATCGGCGCCAGATACTGGATCATGCCGAGGCCGCTCAGGGGTAGCCGGTTGGTCGCCCCGGCGAACAGGAGCAGCGGGATCGCCGTGGCCGCGCCGGCGAGCACCAGCAGCGCGGTGTGCCCGGCCGAGACGTGGCCGAAAGTGGACTGCCCGCGGCTGGTGAGCCAGGCCAGGTAGCCCAACGCCGGCAGTGCCAGCACCGCCGACTCGACGAAGAGACCCTCCGCCGGCGGCAGCCCGAGCCGCTTCTTGACCAGGCCGTAGCCGGCGAAACTGAACGCCAGCGTCAACGCCAACCAGGGCACCCGGCCGTAGTCCACGGTGAGCACCACGACCGCCGACGCGCCGATTCCCAGCGCCAGCCACTGCGCCGGACGTAGCCGCTCCCGCAGCACGGTCACGCCGAGCAGCACCACGACCAGCGGATTGATGAAGTAGCCGAGCGCCGTCTCGACCACCCGGTTGGAATTGACCCCGTAGATGTAGGTGCCCCAGTTGATGGCGATCAGCATGGCGGCGGCGACGATCCCGGCCATCGCCCAGGGACGTCGGACCAGCGCCCGCAGGAAGCCGATGTTGCGCAGCGCCGCCAGCAGCAGGGCCACGAAGACCACCGACCAGACGATCCGGTGGGCCAGCACCTCCAGCGGCCCGGCCGGCCGCAACAGCCTGAGATACAACGGAAAGAAGCCCCAGAGCAGGTACGCGCCGAAGCCGTAGAGGTATCCCAGGCGGAGTGGCGTCACCCCTCCACTGTAAGGGGCGTACTGTCACTTTGCTCCTTTCTGGTGACCGGGGTCACCGGCGTACGCCGGTCGAGCTGCATCCACCGCTCCGGCACGTCCAACGGCGTGAAGCCCGCCCGCGCGTACACCTCGTGCGCGTCCTTCGTGATCAGCAGGATCCGGCGTACGCCGAGGTCGTCCAGATGGTCGCGGATCGCGCCGGCCAGCCAGCCGCCCAGCCCGCGGCCGCGGGCGGCGCGGTCGACGTACACGTCGCAGAGCCACGCGAAGGTGGCGCCGTCGGTGACCACCCGGGCCACCGCCACCTGCTGGCCGTCCTCGGGTCGGTAGACGCCGAACGGCAGCGAGCCGGCGAACGCCCGTGCCGTGGTCTCCCGGTCCCGACCGAGCGCCCAGTACGCGTCGGTGGACAACCAGAGATGCACGCGGGCCAGATCGAGTCGGTCGGGGTCGGTGCTGAGCAGGTAACCATCGGTGCGAGTCAACGAGAACACGCATCGACGCTAGCCGCCCCGATGGGCGGCCAGACCGGCCAATTCCCAGATCCTGGTCATTGGCCGGTCGTGGTCACAGCCTCGGTGGGCCGGATCGACGCCGGCCCGTGGACGGTCAGTCCCGGTCGAGGACGGCGCCGAGGATCCAGGTCACGATGCTCACGAACAGGGCACCGAGCACCGCGGCCGGCCAGAAACCGTCCACCGTGAACGGCAGCCCCGCCTGGTCGGCGATCCAACTGGTGAGCAGGAACAGCAGCCCGTTCACCACAAGCGCGATGAGACCCAGGGTCAACAGGTAGAAGCCACAGCCGACGGTCTTGATGACCGGCTGGAGGACCGCGTTGACCACGCCGAAGATCACCGCTACCAGGAGCAGCGCGGTGACCGTCTCGACGGCGGAGTCCGACTCCAACGAGATGCCCGGAATGAGGAGTGTGGCCAGCCAGAATGCCAGCGCTGTGCTGGCCAGCCGAATCAGCAGACCTTTCAGAAAACCCATGGCGGGGATCGTGCCACGGACCTCGCACCGGCGTAACCCGCCAGTTGACCATGCCGGTGGGTCAGCCGCGGCCCGGCCGACCGATCAGTTGTGCCTCGATCGGCGTGGGGGAGAGCAGCGCCCAGCGCAGCGCCCGCCGGTTGACCACGGCGACCATGTCGTCCCGGATCCGGGTCAGCCACTCGGCCGAGCCGCCCAGCCCCAGGGCGGCGCCGGCCAGCGCGGCCTCGCCGTCGTCAAGCGGTTGCAGCAACGCGAGGTCGGCCCGGCTCAACGCGTCGACGTCGGCGGGGGTCAACTCGTCCCGTACGACAAGCGTGGCCCGCCACGGCGGATCCGGCTCGGCCTCCGCCGGCACCGGCCCGGCGTCGACGACCAGCAGCAACGGACGCAGGGCGGTGCCCACCCCGTCGGCGACCCGTCGACCGGGCGGGAGCAGCGGGATCGTCCCGCCCGGTGCGCCCACCCCCCGGACGAACGGCTCCCAGGTGCGTGGCCGCGCGGTCTGCACCACCACCAGCGCCCCGAGTGCCAGTGCGCGCAGGGCCACCAACTGCGCCGCGCGCACCCCGCCGACCAGCAGCACCCGGGTGCTCTCCGGCCGGAAGAGTCGCACGGTGACGGCCCGGCCATGCCGATTCGTGCCGACCATCATGCCCGCGTCGCCCAGGGTCAGCTCCCAGTCGTCCATCGCGATGCGTGGCCACGCCCCGGGTGTGGTCAGCGCCAGCGGCAGCGTGGCGGCCAACCCGGGCAGGTGTGCACCGTCGAGACGTCGCAGTTCCCCGCCCAGGTCGGTCACCAGCCGTTGCAGCGCGTCGGTGGCGGCGGTCAGCTCGGTCGCCGTCGTGGCGGTCAGCCGTACGGTCAGCTCGGTCGGCGCCGGGCCGGCACCGGTGCTCGGCGACGGGCCCGCGGTGATCGACACGGTCGTCGCGGTCGCCGGCAGCGCGAGCATCCGGGGCACCAGCCGCGGCCCACCCGGAGCGCCCGACTCCGGCCACCGGACCAGCCGGAAGGTGGCCTGCACCAGGGCGCCGGTGCGCAGGGCCGGCCAGGACTCCCGTACCGGATGGCCGTCGTGGTGAGCCAGCTCGGCCAGGACGCGCAGGGCCGCGGGTACGCCGAGTGGCCGCGCGGTCAGCGGTCCGAGCCGGCGGACGACGCGACGTACCGTGCCGGCGAGCACCCGGCGCAGGTCGTCCTCGGACCACCCGTCCACCCGCGGCACCCGGATCGCCACCACCGCCCGCTCCCGCCCGGCGAGCCGCCCGTCGGTGAGCTGCCGGTACGACGTGCCGGCCGTGCCACCCACGGCCGGCGCCGGCGCGGGCGACCCGGCGAGCAGCAGTTGGACCCGCAGCGGGGGCACGTCCGGACCGGCCGGGGGCAGCAACGCGGCCGGCGCGGGGATCACCCGGGACACGTCACCGAGCAGGTCACCGGGGTCGCCGAGCTCCAGTAGCGCCACCAGGCCCGCGGTGTCCACCAGGACGGCGGCCGGACCGCCGGTCAGCTCCGTCGAGCGGACGACGGTGCCGGGAGCGACCAGGTCGAGCAGTTCGGCCGCCCCGGTCGGCCCGGCGAGCGCCCGGCGGCGGGTCAGGTGCCCGACCGCGGTGCCCAGCCACTCGAAGAGCCACCGACCCCGGAACCGGACCCCGGCGACCGCCAGCAGTAGCGCGGCCACCAGTGCGGCAGTGACGACGACCGGCGCGGGCCGGCCCACGGCGGTAAGGACGAGCGCTGCCGCAACCTGCGCGGTGACCAGTTGACCGGCCCGTACCCCGGCGCCGGCCCGCCGCTCGGACCAGGCCCAGCGGTCCAGGGGTGACCGGCGGCGGGCGGTGTGCGGACCGGTGGGGTGCAGGCTGACCTCGGTGCCGGCCGACTCACCCGGCCCGATCGCTCGCGGGCTGGCACTCGGCCCGGACCCGACCGGGGTCGCCGGGTGCGGCCCTCCGGTGGTGATCGCCGGCACCGTGCCTCCTCGACCAGTGGGACCGGGGTCCCGGCGACCGGCCCGCCCTCCGACGGCCCGTCACTCGCCGCGACGTGGCTGCGGCACATCGTAAGCGACCGATGGCTCATGTGGTTGTCCACAGGGGAGACGTCAGGGGTAGCAGAACCGCAACGAGGCCGCTACCGTCAGCCACGAAGTCATCGCTGACCCGCGTCTCAGTGCTCGACGACCGGGCCAAGCGAACGACGCGTTCACAGGGCGGGCGCGTCGACGGCCAAGGCGCGATCAGGGAGACGAGGTGACGTCCGGGTGTCCCAGACCCAGGCAGAAGCCGCGGTGATGCAGCAGACCGCCGCGAAGTTCGAGCAGATCGACCAGTCGTTGCAGTCCATGCTGACCGGCCTGCTGGCCGAGCTGCAGGTGTTGCAGCAGGCCTGGCGTGGTGCTGGCGGCCGGTCGTTCGAGCAGGTCAAACAGCAGTGGTCCCAGGACCAGGTGGCGCTGCACCGGGCGCTGCGGGAGACCGCCGGGGCGATCCGCACCGCCGGCCGGCAGTACGACGTCTCCGACGACGAGGTGGCCAGCCGGGTTGCCGGCACCAATCGCGGCGGCATCCAGCTGCCGCTCTGATCCCGCTCGGGAGGGAAATCCGATGGACCATGGTGTGCTGGTCGTCAACTTCGCCGCGCTTCAGCAGGCCGGCGCGGACATTCAAAAGGCGCTGAACACGCTCGACTCGCAGCTCGGTCAACTCGAACGAGACGCCGCCCCGCTGGTGGCGAGTTGGACGGGTGAGGCCCGTCAGGCCTACGAGCAGCGGCAGGCACGGTGGCGGTCCGCCTCGCAGGATCTCCAGGCGATGTTGCGGGACATCAAGGTGGCGGTGCACGACTCGGCCACCGACTACCTGGACACCGAAAAGAAGAACACCGGGCTGTTCCAGTGAACGCGGTGGGTCGGGAGCGCTGACCGTGTCCCGGTCAGCCACCCGCCCGCCGGAGGTCGTCGGTCCGGGCGGTCGGCTGTCGGGGTCAGGCCGGGTCGGCCGGGCGCCAGCGTCGCCGGGCTCCGTGGGGCACCACCAGAGCGAGCAGCGCGACGCTGGCCGCCACCGTGCCGACTACCGCGGCGACCAGCAGGGCGCGCCTCTGCGCGGTCGCCCGGCGGGCCTGGCGGGCCAGCAGTGCCGGGTCGGCCCGGTCGTCGGCGAGCACGGCCACCGGTCGAGGATCGGCCGCGCGGCCACCGCTGGTCTCGGTGACCGCCCGGTACGGGTTCAGCACGCCGGCACCGTACCCGCCGCCGTGGCCCGCGTCGGGAGCCGGATCGGCGGTGGCGATGATCCGTTCCGCGACCTGGGCTGCGGTCAACTCGGGCCGGTACTCGCGCAGCAACGCCGCGGTGGCGGCCACGAACGGCGCGGCGTAGCTGGTGCCCTCGACCTGATGATGGCCCGACCCGGGCGCGGCGGTCAGCACGTCGCTGCCCGGCGCGACCAGGTCGACGTACGAACCGGTCTGCGAAAAGGCCGCCCGTCCACCGTCCGCGCCGATCGCCCCCACGCCGAGCACCCCGTCGTAGCCGGCAGGAAACGGTCGTGGATCCCCGCCGTCGTGCAGGTTGCCGGCGGCGGCCACCAGCACCACGTCCCGGTCGACGGCGTACCGCACGGCCGAACTTACTTCCGGGTCGTCCGCGTACAACACGACCGACAGGTTCACCACGTCGGCGTCGTGGTCGACGGCCCACCGGATGGCCTGGGCGAACTCGTCGGCGCTGACCGTGCGCCCCGACTCGCGCCCCTGCACCACCTGCTGCTCACTCACCCGCACCGGCATGATCCGGGCATCCGGCGCCAGGCCGCGGAAGGCGACTCCGGGCTGGGGCGCGGCCGCGATGATGCTCGCCACACCGGTGCCGTGCCCGGCGCAGTCCCGACTGCCGTCACCGCCGGGGTCGAGCAGATCGGTGCCGGCCAGCACGCGCCCCGCCAGTTGGGGGTGCACCCGGTCCACCCCCGAGTCGACCACCGCGACGGTCACCCCGGCGCCGGTGGCCAGCGGCGCGAGCCGGGTCGGGTCGTACCGCTGCTGTGGCCACGGTGTGGCCGTGACCGGCTGGACGGGGGCGAGTGGGGTCGCGCACGCCGGTGCCGTCCGGAGCCTGGCGGTGGCGGCGACGGTCGGGAGGACCGGTACGGTCAGCACGCTGACGGCCAGACCTGCGAGGACCGGGCGCGTGATCGATCGGGACATCGACAGCCTCCGTATCGTGTCGGCTCCGGAACGGGATGTTATCGGCTCGCCCGCGCCCCGGCGGGCCGCCGACGGCCAGCCATTGTGATCTTGGTACCACCTTGTAGGTTGTACGCGATACCTGTGGCCTGTTCTCGGAAGGGGAGGTGGCCGTGACCGCATGGGAGCCGGCCACGGAGGCCGAGGTGGCGATGCGCGACGCGCTGAGCGCCAACGATCAGGAGCTCTACTTCCGACTCCTGTCCCGCACCGACCTGTTGCTGCCGGTCTCCGCGCCGGCGCAGCCCGGCCAGGCCCCGCCCGGGTGGGGCACCTGGACCACCGGTGGCCGGACGCACGTGCTGGCCTTCACATCCGCCGCCGCGCTGCGGGTCTGCCTCGGTGAGCACCCCGGCACCAACCGACGCGTTCCCTTCGCCGACCTCGCGGTCGGCTGGCCCAACCAGGAGTGGTGGCTCGCGGTCAACCCGGGTCTGCCGGTCGAGGGCTACCTGCCGGCGTGGTTCGTGTCGCAGCTCTCCCGAGGCGACGTGCGCCTACCCGGCCGTGCCATGGGTGCCCGCGCCCGGTTGGAGCGGGCGGAGACCCTGGCCCGTACCCGCACCGGCACGCCCGGTCGGGACGCCGCGCCGGCTGCTGGATCGCCTCCCACGACGGCTGCGACACCGTCCGGCCCCACTCCGGTCCCGCCTGCTCCGGTTCCCGCTGCTCCGGTCCCGCCTGCCCCGGTCCCGCCTGCTCCGGTTCCCGCTGCTCCGGTCCCCCCTGCCCCGGTGCCGCCGGCTCCGGTTCCGCCTCGGAGGGCCGCGTGGGGTCCGGCGTCCCGGGCGGCCGGCGCCCCGCCGGTGCCCGGCCCGACGTCGCGGACGCCCGGCCCCGTCGCGCCGTCGCGCCGACCCTACGAGGAGGATCTGCCCGCCGCCGGTCAGCGACACCCGAGCGATCCGCCCCAACCCGGAGCGCCGGGCATCGGCGCGCTGCCCCGCAGCGGTCGGCCATCCCGGTTCACGCCGTTGAAGCCCGCCGATCGTTCCGGGTCCGGTCCGGCCGACGCCCCCGGGCCGGGCGTGGGCTGGCCGGCAGCGAACCGGCCCAGCGACGCCGACGGCCCGGCAGCGGCCAACGGCAACGGCGGCCCCCAGCCCGCGCGGCGCTCCTTCTTCGAACCGACCACCGCCCGGGAGCGGGCGTCCGACCCGCCGCTGGGCGGGGGGCGCTCCGCTGACCGGGCGGCCCCGCCGACCCGCTTCGGGCGCGGCAGCCAACCCTTCCCCCGTCGCCGTCCGGCCGATGCGCCGGCCGAGGAGGCCGCTACCCGGGCCTTCCCGATGACGGACCCGGACGCCACCAGGCCGCCGCGACCGCCGGCCGGCGACCTCGGCGCGTTCCGAGGGGTACGCGCACCCGCGCCCGGCGAGGAGATCACCCAGCCCCTGCCACCGCGCCGACCAGCCCCGATGGCCGAGGAGCCGACCCGCGCCTTCCGGATGACAGGTGAGCAGCCGCTGAGCCGGGTGTCGGAGCGGCCCAGCCCGTCGGCGGACGAGACCCAGGCGATCCCGCACGACCGGCCGAGCCGATTCGGGCCGGTGGAGGAGTTGTCGGCGTCCGTCGCGGAACCGGTCTCCAGCCCGCCCGCGCCGCGCCGCGGCTTCACGCCCATCGTCATCGAGGGCACCATCATCGAGTCCCGCGACCTCACCGAGCCGGTCGAGACCAGCGGCCTGTTCGACGCGGCCCGGCCGTCCCGCCCGGCCCAGGCCGCCCCGCCGCCGTACGTGCCGGCGCCCTCCGGTCCGGACCTGTTCCGGCCGTCGTCCTTCAGCCCCAGCCCGTCCGGTCCCGCGTCGTTCGACCCCGGTCCGAGTCCATCGGCGCCGCCCTCCAGCGGCCCGTCGGACGGGGGCCACACCCCGGACGACCTCAGCGGCGTCGGCAGTGGGCACACCGACGACCGCGGCGGCGTCGCGGTCGGTGGCGATCGCACCGACGTCGACGGCTCGTCGGTCGGCGTGACCGGCGCGGATCGGGTCGGTGGCGAGCACGCGACCGTGGACGGCACCGGACAGCCGCCGCCCGTCGACGAGCCGGCCCCGGTCGAGTTCGAGCCGGCCAACACCGTCGAGGAGGACCTCCTCGGTGCCGCAGGTGCCGGCAGCACCGACACGTTCCTGTCCACCCTGCTGCTGGCCCGGGTGCTGCTACCGGCCGCCCCGGATTCGCTGCCGGGCAGCCGTCCCGGTGATTCGGGCTTCGTCTGGCGGACGGCGCAGCTCGACGGTGAGACGTACGTGGTGGTCTACACGTCACCGGAACGCCTCGCCGACCACGTCGAGGGCGACGTGGTCACCGTCCGCGTGAAGTTCGCCCAACTGATCCGGCGGTGGCCCGACGAGGACTGGTCGTTCGCGGTGAACCCGGGCACGCCGGTCGGTGCCAAGCTGCCCGGTGAGCAGATCGTCGCGTTGGCCAACTGGGCCGCCGAGGTGGGGCTCGGCGACGACCTGGAGGTGGACCCGGAGGAAGCGCCGGCCGTGGCGGAGCCCACCGCCCGCCCCCGGTACGCCCCCACGGCGGTCGACCCGACCCGACCGACGGTCATGCAGAAGGCGGTCGCGCCCAGCCAACTCGCCTACTACCTGGATCGCGGGTACGACCGGGTCTCCGGCTTCGTGCACCGGGCCGGTGAGCTGGCCCACCTGACCACGCCCGCGCAGGTGCACGACGCGCTCGGCCTCAGCTACCCCGGTTCGCCGTTCGCCCGGGACGCCGAGGAGATCTACGTGCTGCGCTGGCCGGCGCACCGGCCGAGCCTCTACCGGATCCCCTACGGCGGTCAGAACGAGCCGGCGATGCGGGCCATGGAGGGGTGGGTCATCGAGCGTCCCCCCTTCCGGGGCAACGGCTTCGCCCCGGGGGAGAGCAGCGACGTGGTGGCCGAGTTCAAGGTGGACAGCGCGCGCCTTCCGCACGGCGCACAGCTCTGGCGGATCGGCGCGGACAGCACCGAGCGGGTGATCGCCGAACTGGACACCGACACGGTGGTCTGGCGACGGGTCGGTGAGGCGTGATGCGCGACGGTTACGTGGCCCGGTGGCAGGGCCGGGAATACCAGGCCAGCCCCGATGGCGACAGCATCCGCCTCTACCAACGAGAGCCGGGCGAGGGCTTCGAGGAGGTCCGCGCCGGCCGGTACGTCCGGGTGCTGCCGGCAAGCGAGATCGAGGACCTGGCGTACGTCCGGACCACCTGCACCTGGCAGGGGCAGCCATTCATCGTGCTTGGCGAGCACGACGCCTGGTTGCGGGTCGAATACACGGGTGGCCGCTGGCCGGTGGCCGAGGCGATGCGGCTGGAGGTCTTCGACTTCGGCGTCTACCAGGGTTGGGCGCCGGCCTCCGAGGTCACCGACCTCCGGGAGCAGCGGGTCTGAGCGGTCAGCTCTTGGCCCAGCGCAGGATTTCGCCGAGCACCAACTCCGGTGCCTCCAGGTGCGGAAAGTGCCCCACCCCGTCCAGCAGCCGCCACTCGTAGGGGGCGACGACGTAGCGGCCGGAGCCCAGGGCGGTACGCGGCAGGGAGGCGGTGTCCAGTGCGCCGTGCAGTTGCAGGGTCGGGGTGGCCAGCGGCTTCTGCATGAGGCGGACGAACCGGTAGCCGTGCAGCCGCAGCAGCGAGCGGAACGCCCAGCGGTAACCCTCGAGCGCGCAGAACGCGGCCTGCGGGATGCACATCGCCTCCCGGCACCGCTCGGCGTACGCCTCGAAGTCCGGCCCGGCGACCCAACGTGACCCACCCCAGCGACGCAGGATCTCCGCGATGGCCGCCGCGCCGTCCCGGGTCAGTACGTGCTCGTAGCGGGGTAGCTGAAACTTCAGCGCGGGTGTGGAGGCGGCGAACTGCCCGCGCGGGTCGGCGAAGATGCCGGCGCGCAGTCGCAGCGGATGTGGTGCCCCCAACACCACGAGGCGGCGGACCAGGGGCGGATGGAAGGAGGCCACCGTCCAGCCCACCATGCCGCCGACGCCGCTGCCGACGATCGTCGCCGACCGTTCACCGAGCGCACGGATCAACCCGGCGATGTCGGCCGCGAGGGTGTAACCGTCGTACCCCCGGGGTGGTTTGTCGCTGGCGCCGTAGCCGCGCAGGTCGACGGCGACCGCCCGGAAGCCGGCGTCGGCGACCGCCGGCAGCATCTGGTGCCACGCCCACCAGTGCTCCGGGAAGCCGTGCAGGAAGAGCACCATCGGCCCGGTGCCGGCCTCGACCACATGGAACCGGGTGCCGTTGGCGCCGACGAATCGGTGCGTCCACGGCCCCTCGGTGAGGACACAGGACTCGTCGACGACTCCGCCGCGCTGGTCGGTCATGGCAGACAGCCTAGGACCCGGTTGTCGCAGGCGGCCCCGGCGGTCGCGTTGAACAGGGAGAAGCCCGGGTTGTCCCCTACCGGGAGGACAAAGGGCGGCGCCCGGGCAGACGAGCTGCCCGGGCGCCGCTGGGTGGTGCGGGATCGTCGGTCAGAAGATCCGGATCTTCATCGAGGTGCCGTCCTGCTCCAGAACCTTGATCTTGACACCGGTCGCGGGGAGCTTGACGCCGTGGTTCGGCAGCTCCTCGTAGAAGTACTTCTTGGTGTCGTCGAACAGGGGCTGCGCAGCCTTACCACGGATGTACTGCGGCTGGCTGTTGAGGCGCAGGGTGAACGAGTCGGCCTTCTTGAGGCTGAACGGCGCGTCGTAGACCTGGATCCGGGCCCGCCACGGAGCACCGGTCAGGTTGTAGATCGGCTCCGGGTGCGCGTCGATGTACAGGTTGCGACCCTCACCGGGGTGACCACCCGGGTTGGACTCGGACGCCGGCGCGGTGTTGTTGTCCGACCAGCGGGTGTTCCAGTACGAGATGAGCAGGCCCTCCTGGTACGCGTAGTGGTCCACCCAGTCCGGGCGGGTGTTCGCGTAGCCGAAGAAGTACGGGCCGGTCTTCAGGTACTTGTCGTACGAGACGTACGACCGGTTGCCGGCGATGTAGAAGTTGTCGAACAGCCGGGTGTAGGTCGCGCCGACCACCTGGAAGTCCTCCAGGGCCCAGCCGGCGTCGGTCTCGGCGCCGTCACTGAACACGGTCTGACCGTCGGCGGTCACGGTGATCGCGTCACCGAAGAAACCACCCTCGGAGACACCACCGTCGGTGACGTAGTGCAGGCGAACCTGCGCCGCCTTGCCGGCGACCGCCGTCAGCGGGATGTTGATGTCGACCCAGGTGCCGTTGCTGCTGCCGGAGAGGGCCGGGCGGCCGGCGCCGTCGACGCCGATCGGCTGGCCGTTGGCGGTGCCGTTCAGGTCGATCCAGGTCTGGCCGCCATCGGTCGACGCCTCGAAGTAGAGGTAGTCGTAGTTGGATTCGATGCTGTACTTGCCCTTGAGTGACAGTGCCGCGGAGGACTTGCCGGTGAGGTCGAACGTCCTCGTCATACTGCTGTCGAGGTTGTCGTCATTACCGGAGAAGTACTGCTTGGAGCCCTCGACGGGTGCGCCGTAGTTGAAGGTGTACTCCCGCTTGGGCAGCACCACCACGACAGCCTGTGCTTCCTTCGAGTTGTACTCCTGTGGACCGAGCTCCACCTTCTTGTCCTGGCCTGCGACGACCACCTCGTAGTCGAGCCAGCCGAGCTGGAACTTGTTCCACGCACCGAGGTCGCCGCCCCGGTCGCCGATGCCGGCGTCGTTCTTGGCACCTAGCCGGCTCTGCGCCATCAGGGTCCAGTGCTCGTTGTTGTTGTCCGCGGGTCCGTAGTCGTCCGGCAGGCCCAGATCGTGGCCGTACTCGTGGTAGAAGACGCTGCGGCCGCCGTTCTCCGGCTGGATCGTGTAGTCGCGGATCCAGATGCCGGTGTTGCCGATCTGGGTGCCACCAGCCCGGTTGTTCGCCGGGCCGACGGGCGAGCTGTTGAAGGCCGACCAGCGGTGGCTCCAGATGGCGTCCTCACCCTGCTGCGGGTCACCGTCGGCCTGGTCGCCGCCGGAGTGGACGATCTGGAAGTGGTCGATGTAGCCGTCGGACTCGTTGAAGTTGCCGTCGTGGTCGAAGTCGAACCGGTCCCACTGGTCGAAGGACTTCATCTCGGTGGCGATCTGCGCGTCGGTCCGGCCCTTGGCCTTCTGGTCGACGACCCACTGGTTGGCGGCGTCGGCGATCAGGTTCCAGGTGTTCGAGCAGACGTTGTCGGCGCAGACGGCCCGGTCGTCCCGCGGGTCGATCGGCTGGCCGGGCAGCGGGTCCGGGATCGGGTCGTCGGAGCGACCGTAACGGGCCTCGTTGTACCGGACCTTTACCCAGTCGGTCACCTCACCCTCGACGCTGTAGCGACCCGAGGACTGCGCCTCGTAGTACTGCTTGAGCGACTCGTCGCCCGGGTTGGTGCCGAAGTAGATCTGGCGGAAGTGCTCCGGGCTGAAGTCCGGCTGCCAGATGGTGGAGTTGTCCACGGCCCGGTTGGGCTCGGGAATCTTGTTGTGCAGCGGCCCCTCGAACGTCGTCGGTCCGGCGATCTCCGGTTCGATGTCCTTGTCGGGGTAGGACGGGTGCCGCTCGTCACCGAACTCGGCAAGGATCACGAAGATCTTGTCGGTCTGCTCACGCTCAAGCTCGACGTACTGATCCTGGGTGGGCGGATCGGTGGCGGCGGAGCGGGCGTTGGCCGTGGTGGTGGCCGCCTTGCCGACCTCGCCGACCTTGACGACCGTGCTGCCGTTGCGCTCGATCGGCTTGCTACGACCGCTCAGCACGTCGCTGAGACCCTGCTCGCGCAGGGCACGGCGCTTGTCCTCGAGCGTGTCGGGGAGCTCATCCTTCAGTGCCTGCGGTTCGGCAGCGGCGGGTGCTGCTACCGGCAGTTTGGGCTGAGGCGCCGCCGAGGCGGACGGGCCGAAAGCCAGGCCTGTCGCCGTCAGTGAGAGCCCGAGCAGACCCACTGCGACTTTGCGCACGTGGTACCTCCGGTGTGAGGGAACCGGCCCCACGGGGGTACGGGCCGGTGGGAGATCGATCCCACGAGTGGGACCAAGGGTGAACATAGTTACTGCTGGGACACCTGGGAAGACGAACGCGTCGATTTGTTGCAAGATTTTGTGGGGAATGCGTTCCGCCGTCACACCCCCAGCGTTTCACCAGCCACATTGACCTGCGGCGGGCTGATCGTGCCGACACGCAACAACATATCTCGATCTATGTGATCGATGTACGACAGTGGGGCCGGAGGCGTCTCCGCCACCGGCCCCACCACACCGCTGTTATCGGTTACCGCTCAGCAGATCGTCACTTCTTCGCCGGCGTGACGAAGATCGTCGCGGACGAGTTGTCCTTCGCGGCCTTCTTGATGGTGAGCGACACGCCGTAGTTCACGCCCGCGTCACCGGGGTTGCCGGTGCCCAGCACGATCGCGCCGCCGCCCAGGGTGACGCCGTAGAACTCCGGCGCCGGGCTGCCGTCCGGGTGGGTGACCCGGGTGGTGTACGGCGCGTTGTTGCGCGACGGAACGACAACCGACGCGTCGTTGTCCCGGGCGTACGCGGCCCCGTCACGCATCTCGATGCCCGGGTACCAGGTCTTGGCATCGGTGAAGGACTTCACCGGCGCCTGCGCCTTGAACTTGGTGCAGTACTCGCTGTACGGCTCGTCCGCCGCCTCCAGGCACTCCGTGAAGGGGTACGTCTTCTGGAGCGTGAAGGCCGCGTTGGCCGACTGCGGGCGGCTGGGCAGGTTGTCCGTCACCGACGGGTCCTTCTCGGCCGCCACGCCGGTACGGCGGTACGGGTCGAAGTGCGAGTCGACGATGAGCAACCCGCCCTTCGCGCCGTAGCTGGGCAGCGCGGTCATCTGCCCGGTGACGTGGTTGACGTCGCCGAGCGCGCTGTCCCGGTACCACACGAGCATGCCCGGCGCGTTGTACGAGATCCGGTCGACCTTCCACGCCTCGTGCGAGTAGATCGTGTCGTACGCGTACTTCAGGCCCTTGTCGAAGCCGTCGAAGTTGCGCCACTCGGCGAGGTAGAACTGCGCGTGGACCTCGGTGCCGCTGGAGACCTTCCAGCCCCCGCCGGTGGTGTCGACGAAGGTGCCGACGGTGGCCGTCCAGCCGTTGGCGCCGCCCTCGACGTCGTCACTCCAGGTGGTGGCGCCGCCGCCGGTGACCGAGAAGTCGTCGACGAACCAGTTGCGCTCCTGGAACGCCTCGTCGGTGGCCTGACGCAGTCGCAGCTGCACGGTCGTCCCGGCGTACGCCGACAGGTCGACGTAGTCGTGCCGCCAGCCGTCGGTGCTGCCGGTCAGGCCGTACTTCTTGCCGCCGAAGTCGGTCATCCGGCCGTTCGGGTCGGCGTAGCCGTCCGGCGTGGTGACCGCCGTGCCGGCCTCGTCGTACACCTTCTGCTCGGTCCAGGTCGTACCGCCGTCGGTGGAGAGCTCGACGAAGCCGTAGTCCCAGTCCTCCTCGATGATGTAGTTGTTCCACATCCAGAACTTCGAGTCGGCTGCCGCCGGCACGTCGACCGAGCGGCTCAGCTTGACGTCGGCCCACTCCTGGTCGTTGTTGCTGTGCCACATCTTGGTGCCGCTGTGCGGGGTGGCCAGCGTCGTCACCTTGTCCGGCAGGTCGACCTTGATGCCGTCCTCGGAGTCGATCGGCGTACGCGAGGTCTGGCCGAGCTTCACCTCACGCGGGTTCGACCCGGGGCGGATGGTCAGCGGGTCGGCCCAGCCGAGCACCCACTTGTCCCAGATGCCCATGTGCGTGGGCAGCGCCTGGAAGATCTCACCCGAGTGCGAGCCCGAGGCCATCAGGTCCCAGAAGTCCACGTCGGAGTCGGCGTTGCCGGACGTGTCGTAGAGGTCCGGCAGGCCCAGGTCGTGGCCGAACTCGTGGGCGAAGACGCCGACGCCGGCGTCCTCCGGCTGCACGATGTAGTTCGACGCCTTCAGGTTGGTGCCCGGGATGGTGTAACCACCGGCGACCGTGGAGGAGTGCGCCCACACGGCGTACACGCCCTGGTCGCCGCCACCGCGGGACTTGCCCTGCCCGGCGTGCACCAGCACGAGGTGGTCGATCACGCCGTCCGGCTCGTAGACGTTGCCGTCACCGTCGCGGTCGGCCTGGTCCTCGATGTCGTAGTCGGCCCACGGGAAGGTCGGGTCCTTCGCGACGAGCGCGTCGATCGCGTCGGTCGCCAGGCGGCCCGCGCCGGCCGGGTTGTCCGGGTGGCCGTTCATCGACTGCTCACGGCCGGGAACCCACGCGCCGGTCTCGTCCTGGAAGCAGCGGTTGGCCGCGTACCAGCCCTCCGAGTGCGGCACGGTGATCCACGGGCTGGACTGCCCGTCCACCGTGTACGCGTTCTTGGACATCTCCAGGTACATGTTGTGCATGGTGCGGCCGGACAGGTCGATGCCCTTCTTGCCGTCCGGGCCCCGCAGGTCCGTGCGGACCCGCTCGGTGATGCCCTTCTTGCTGTAGAGCATCTTGTTGTAGTGCGACGGCGAGAAGTCCGGCACCCACATCGAGTTGTTGTCCTCGTGCGGCAGCCGCGACGGGTCCGGGATCTTGTTGTGCTTCGGGCCGTTCTGCACGGTGCCGGGCACGCAGGTGCGGTCCTCGAACACCGTCTTCGGCACCATCACGTCGGTGAAGTCGTCGTTGGCCTTGTCGTTGAACTCGACAAGCAGCGTCAACAGCTTCGCCGTCTGCGTGGTCGGCGCCTTCTTGAACTTGCGGGGGTTCTGGCCGGTCTTCAGCGACTTGGCCTCGTCCTTGGCCAGCTGCCGCGCGGTCACCGGGTTGCCCCGAGCGTGCTTCTGGTCGAACTCGCGCGCGGACTGCATGGCAGGGGTGTAGACGCCACCCTTGCCCTTCACCTCGCGGCCGGTGGTGTCCGGCTGCACCTCGGGCTCGGCGTAGTTGATGTAGTGCTCATCCGCGCCGATCACCGCCCGGGGCGTCGGGGACGCCGACTGGGCTGCCGCGCTGCCGGTCACGGTCAGTGACGTGGCCGCGAGGGCGATGGCGGGCAGTGCGACGAGTAGTCGTCGCCGCGACCCGGACTGGGTTTTGTGGTTCATGCCGCTCCGTTTCTCGGGCATGGGGAGGAGGACGTGGGGTTGCCCGACCGTCGATGTGACGAGTGTCGAACTCTGCCAACCTGCGTGAACCTAAGTCACAACTGGCCGAAAGGACAGAGGTGACCCACCGTCTGTGGCCGTTTAGCCGCTATCGGGTCAGCCGACCGACCGATGTGACAGTCGCGCGCCGGTGTGAGTCGTACCCGTAAGAAACGACGGAGGGTGGCGGTCCGCACGGACCGCCACCCTCCGGTGTGTACGCCTGTCGTCAGTCCTCGTCGGACTTCGCCCCGCTCATCCCCGAGGAGATCAACTCCATGACCGAGGAGTCCTGCAACGTGGTCACGTCACCGAGCGACCGGTTCTCCGCGACGTCGCGCAGCAACCGCCGCATGATCTTGCCGGAGCGGGTCTTCGGCAGCTCCGCCACCAGCATGATCTGCCGCGGCTTGGCGATCGGCCCGAGCGTCTTCGACACGTGGTTGCGCAGCTCGGCGATGAGCTGCTCACCGGCGTCGCCGGCGATGTCGGTGCTGCCGCGCGGAATGGCGAACGCGACGATGGCCTGCCCGGTGGTCGGGTCGGTCGCGCCCACCACCGCCGCCTCGGCCACCGACGGGTGCGACACCAGTGCCGACTCCACCTCGGTGGTCGAGATGTTGTGCCCGGACACCAGCATCACGTCGTCGACCCGGCCGAGCAGCCAGATGTGCCCGTCGTCATCCTTCTTGGCACCGTCACCGGCGAAGTACATGCCCTCGAACCGGCTCCAGTAGGTCTCGATGAACCGGTTGTCGTCACCCCAGATGGTGCGCAGCATCGACGGCCACGGCTCGCGCAGCACCAGGTAACCGCCGCCACCGTTCGGCACCGACTGGCCCTGGTCGTCGACCACGTCGGCCACGATGCCCGGCAGCGGGGCCATCGCCGATCCCGGCTTGGTCGCGGTCACCCCCGGCAACGGGGAGATCATGATGGCGCCCGTCTCGGTCTGCCACCAGGTGTCGACGATGGGCAGCGCTCCGCCGCCGATGAACTCCCTGTACCACATCCAGGCCTCAGGGTTGATCGGCTCGCCGACGCTGCCGAGCAGCCGCAGCGACGACAGGTCGTGCCCGGCCGGGATGTCCTCGCCCCACTTCATCATCGTGCGGATCAGCGTCGGAGCGGTGTAGAGGATGCTGACCTTGTACTTCTCCACGATGTCCCAGAACCGGCCCTTGTGCGGGGTGTCCGGGGTGCCCTCGTACATCACCTGCGTGGCGCCGTTCGAGAGCGGGCCGTACACGATGTATGAGTGGCCGGTGACCCAACCGATGTCGGCGGTGCACCAGTAGACGTCCGACTCCGGCTTGAGGTCGAAGACGGCGTGCGTCGTGTACGACGCCTGGGTCAGGTAGCCGCCGGTGGTGTGCAGGATGCCCTTCGGGCGGGCCGTGGTGCCGCTGGTGTAGAGGATGAACAGCGGGTGCTCGGCGTCGAACGGCTGCGCGGTGTGCTCGGCCGACGCGGTCTCCACCGTCTCGTGCCACCAGTGGTCCCGCTCCGACCAGGCCACGTCCTCGCCGGTACGGCGGACCACCAGCACGTGCTCCACCGACGGGCAGCTCGCCACCGCCTCGTCCACGGTCGGCTTCAGCGCCGACGGCTTCCCCCGCCGGTAGCCGCCGTCAGCGGTGATCACCACCTTGGCGCTGGCGTCCTGGATCCGGTTGCTCAGCGAGTCGGCGGAGAAGCCGCCGAAGACCACACTGTGTGCCGCGCCGATCCGGGCGCAGGCCAGCATCGCGACCGCCGCCTCCGGGATCATCGGCAGGTAGATCGCCACCCGGTCGCCGGCCGTCACACCCAGCTCGGTGAGCGTGTTCGCCGCCCGGCAGGTCAGCTCGTGCAGGTCGGCGTACGTGAGGGTCCGGGTGTCGCCCGGCTCGCCCTCCCAGTGGATGGCGACCTTGTCGCCCCGACCCGCCTCGACGTGCCGGTCCAGGCAGTTGTACGCCACGTTGAGCTGCCCACCGACGAACCACTTCGCGAACGGCGGGTTCGACCAGTCGAGCACCTCGTCCCACTTCTTCGACCAGGCCAGTCGGTCGGCCTGCTTCGCCCAGAAGGCGAGGCGGTCGGTGTCGGCCTCCGCGTACGCGTCGATGGTGACGTTGGCGTGCGCGGCGAGTTCGGCCGGCGGGGGGAACTGGCGCGTCTCGTTCAGCAGATTTGCCAATGCCTCGCTCATGCCGTGACTCCTTCGTCCTCGGGTGACCTGCGTCTCGCTGGGCACGAGGGTAGTCCCGGGTCCTCCGGCCGGCGACCGCTGCCCGCCCCGGTCGCGCCGAGCGGCTCCCGCCGCGCGCCCGACGGCCCGTCGCCACACGAGGCACTTGATCGACACCGGTTTCTTGACGTCGCGGTGTCCAGGCCAGGCGGACACCCCGACTTCAACGAACCCGTGTTGACCTTGCCCGCATCGGGTGTCGGCCCCCACGGGCGCCGGGCGGGTGGTCCGGGTCGCGCTGCGGCCGGGTGCGCCCCGCCGGGCCGGCCCGGGTCGCTAGCGTGGCGGGGTGACCACCGACCCGCTCGCACCCCTGCTCGCGCTCGCCGATATCGCCGCCGCCGTCGATCGTGCCCGCGAGCGGTTCGACCAGGCGCTCGGGCATCGCGCGCTGCGCCGGCACGGCGGGCAGGTCGCCGCCGAGGTGAGCCTCCGTTCGGCGGTGGCCAGCGCCGCCCTGGAGGGGGCCGGGCACGAACGCGAGGCGGTCCGCGCCGGCACCGTCACCGATCCCGTGCTCCAGGGGGCGCTGCGGGTCGCCGGGGCACTGCCCGGCCTGAGTGAGCTCTGGCCGAAGGCCCCGCGGCAGGCTCTCGCGAAACTGCACGTGCTCGCCGCCCGGGACCTGGTGCCGGAGGCCGAGCTGGGCCGGCCGGTGGCCGACCCCGTGGTCGCCGCCCGGCTGGACGGGCTGGCCGGGCTGGTCGCCGGCGGCAGCACCGTCTCACCGCTGGTGCTCGCCGCCGTGGTTCACGGCGAGTTGCTGAACCTGCGCCCGTTCGCCGGGCCGTCCGGCGTGGTGGCCCGGGGCGCCGCCCGACTGGTGCTGCTCGCCAGCGGCCTCGACCCACGTGGGCTGCTCGCCGTCGACGTCGGTCACCGCGAGCGGGAGCCCGAGTACGTCGGTTCGGCCGGCGCCTTCGCCACCGGCACCCCGGACGGGCTGCGCTCGTGGCTGCGCCACTACCTGGCGGCGGTCGAGGTCGGCGCCGACCAGCTCACCGTCATCGGCGACGAGATCCTCGCCGCCGCCTGAGTGGCGGTCACTCCCGCCGTACCGCGCGGTTGACCTTGGTTTGCAGCGCTCGGCGGGCGATCGGCCCGAGGTCGTCGACGATCTCCAGCAGCAGCGCGAGCTGGTCGAGCGCGGCCAACGCCTGGTCGGCGCCCGCCCGGTCCACCCCCTCGTAGAGCTCCAGCCCGATGAACGCGGCCGACACCGCGCGGGCCAGGCCGGGCACGTCGGCCACCTCGACGAACGGTGACCCGGCGAGCAGCCTGCGCAGGACCGCCTCGATCTCGTCCACCCAGAGCTGGAGCGCCGCGGCCGTCGGCGCGGCCATCCGCTGGTCCGCCTGTGCCCCGGCCAGCATCTGGGCCAGGAAGGTGACGTTGCCGAGCTGGCGTTCCTCGTCGTGCAGCGCCCGCCCGACGGCGAGCAGTTCGCGCAGCGAACCGGCCGAGGCCAACCGTGCCGACCAGTGCTGGACCCGCGCGGCCGTGCTGGTCCGGCAGGCCGCCGCGAGCAGGACGTCGACCGTGCCGAAGTGGTAGAAGACGAGCGCCTGGTTCACCCCGGCGGCGGCGGCGATGGTACGGGCGGAGACGCCGGCGATGCCGTGCTCCCGGATGGCGGCGATGGTGCCGTCGAGGAGGCGCTGTTTGGTGTCGGACATGGCTCTCCTCGGGGCCGGGCCGGGTGCGGCGGTGCGATCATCGCATCGCTGACCAGTCGGCCGAGCCAGGTGGCGAAGCCCGGACCGGTCAGGCGGTCGCGGCGGCGCGGGTCCGGCGATGCCGGCCGTACCAGGCGATACCGATGGCCACACCCACCCCGACACCCAGGGCCGCAGCAGCCACCGGCACGGCGGGCCGTTCCCGCAGGCGGCGACCCAGCGGGATCGGGTGCCGGAACTCCAGCACCGGCCACGCGTTCTCCGCGGCCAGCCTGCGCAGCTGCCGGTCCGGGTTGACCACACTCGGATGACCGACACACTCCAACAGCGGACGATCGCTGTACGAGTCGGAGTAGGCGTACGAGTCGGCCAGGTCGTAACCCCGGGCGGCGGCCAACTCGCCGACCGCCTCGACCTTGCTCGGACCGGCCGCGTAGAACTCGACCTCGCCGCTGTACCGGCCGTCCCGAACCGTCATCCGGGTGGCGATCACGTCGGTGACCCCGAGCAGCTCGCCGATCGGCCGGACCATCTCCTCGCCCGACGCCGACACCAGCACCACGTCCCGCCCGGCGGCCTGGTGCTCCGCGATCAGGACAGCGGCTTCGGCGTACACGTAGGGGTTGATCAGCTCATGCAGCGTCTCCGCGACGATCTGGCGGACCTGCTCCACCTGCCAGCCCTTGCAGAGCGCAGCCAGGTAGTCCCGTGTTCGGGCCATGGTCTGCTCGTCGGTGCCGCCCAGCCGGAACATCAGCTGCGCGTACGCCGACTTGACCACGTCACGCCGGGTGATCAGCCCGTCCCGGTAGAACGGCCGACCGAACGCCAGGGCGCTCGACTTGGCGATGACGGTCTTGTCCAGATCGAAGAAAGCGGCACTTCGGCCCACGGCGCGAAAGTCTAGCCGGATGGTCTATCGTCGGCGGGTGCCCGGGGTCAAGCCACCCCTCAGACCTGCGGGCTGACACCACAAATCCCGCTCTGCGTGATCACGCTCACACTCCGCAAGGAGATTTTCGCACTGAGTGGGGTCGGCACCACTCGACGTGACGGGTCCGCTCAGGCAGACTTGTCCGTACGACGAGCTTTCACATCCCCGAAACAGACAAAGACCCTCAGCGGTTGCACCCCCCGTGGCCGCTGAGTGGTTCGGCTCGACCCCCCCGGAGCCGAACCTTCGACGACCCCCGTCTCCCCCCGACGGGGGTCGTCCCTTTGTGGGGAGCGCTCCCGGCCAGGTGAATGCGGGTGTCCCGGGTCAGCCGAGCGAGGCGGCGGGGGGAAGTTAGCGAGGATTGGCCGGACCCGGCCATTCTGGTCCGGCCACGCCGCCATCCATCGGCCCGGCGCTACCTCGGTGACCCACTAGACCAGAGAGGTAGATGGTCACGGGACCGCACCGTCGGGCGGGAACTTGCTCGCGCGTACCAAAATTTGCGCCTGCGGACCACGGCGGCCGGACGGACCAAGCCGAATCCCCTCGACCCAGATCCACTCACCCTCTGGGGGGCGGTGAGCCACCAGCCGAATACCGGTCACCCACAGCGTGACCGACCCGTCCGATGGCAGAAGGCGATCGGCCGTGTCGATCTTCAGCACCGCGCCGAGTCGTATCCGAATGTCAAACACCGCGTCTCCTCATCACCGGCGCCAGGTTGCGAGGCGGCGCGCTGTCGGTCTTGCCTGGCTGGATCTGAAGGCCGGCGATCTGCACGAAGATCTCCCGCCGGGCCAGCGCCTTGCCGCTCGCTGGATTGATGGAGTAACCGGTGAGCCACACCCAGCCGTGATACGTCGGCTTGTCGCAGACCGAGGTCACCCGCAGCCACAGCGCCCGATCGCCGCCGAACTGCACCGACGTCCGGCCGTCGATCAGCACCAGGTCGCCCGGAACGGGGACACCCGGCCGGCGGGGCGTCGGTGTGCGAAGCGCCGAGGCGGCCGGGGCATTCACGAGCCGTCGATCGCGTCGCGGCTCCACACCAGCACCCACCCCGGGCCAGCCTCAGCAGGTCGCCGCGCGACCGAAACCCGCGCAGTCCGGGCACGACCGTTGGGCCAGAGAACGGGTCCGCTCCGTCCCACGCCCCATCCCCCGGATGGCGGTGCGAGCAAGTGTGTACTTCCAGCCCAAGCCCCAGCAGGATTGCCAGCTTTTCGATACGTCTAGCCCCTTCATGCAGCCAGGTTGTGGCACATACCGCCCAGCAACCCGGAAAATACTTCCGGGGTCGCAGTCGGCCGAGGGGAGACAGTGAACCGGTGCGCGGGATGACGAACACCCTGACCATCGGCGAACGTGTCGGCTGGTACCGCCGGCGGCGCGGCCTGTCCCAGGAGGTCCTGGCCGGACTCATCGGCCGCACCGCTGACTGGTTGGGCAAGGTCGAGAACAACCGAATCGAGCTGGACCGGCTCTCCGTCATCAAGTCCCTCGCAGAAGTCCTGGACGTCTCCCTCGGCGACCTGCTCGGCGAACCCTCGCTGCTCGACTGGACCGGCGACAGCGGCACCGCCACTGTCCCCGCACTCCGTGCCGCCCTGATGGACTATCGCGCCCTCGGCCCCTTCGGCAGCGACACGGACGCGGAGCCAACGAGCGTCGCTGTGCTCAGGAAGGAGGTAGGCGCCCTCTGGGATGCCTACCAGGACTCCCGTTTCGGGTACGTGACCGGCCGCCTGCCCGAGCTGCTGCACCGCGCCCAGGCCGCCGCCGACCACCACGACGGCGACGGCCAGGACCAGGCTCGTCGGCTTCTCGGCTGGCGTACCAACTCGCCGCTACCCAGCTCACCAAGCTTGGCGAGAGCGACCTGGCATGGATCGCCGCCGACCGCGGCCTGACCGCCGTCCGACCCACAGGTGACCCACTCGTCACCGGCTCCCTGTTCCGCTCCGTCGGACACGCCCTGCACGCCACCGGGCGCTACGCCGAAGCGGTACGCCTCACCGAAGACGCCGCTGGCTTCCTTGAACCCCACCTCACGCACGCCACACCGGCGCTGCTCTCCGTCTACGGGACGCTCTTCCTGTCCGGTTCGATGGCCGCAGCCCGCTCCAACGACGCCCTCACCACCCGTACCTTCCTCGCCGCCGCCGACCAGGCCGCCGGCCGACTCGGGGCCGACGCCAACTACCTCTGGACCGCGTTCGGCCCGACCAACGTCGCCATCCACCGCGTCGCCACGGCCGCCGAGTTGGGCGACCTACAGGTCGCCATCGACCTCGGCCCGCGCGTCGACACCGCCGGGCTACCGATGGAGCGTCGGGTACGGCACTCCCTCGAAGTCGCCCGCGCCTACAGCGCGTGGAACCGGGTCGACGACGCCCAGGCCGTCATCCTCGACGCCGAACAGATGGCACCCGAGCAAGTTCGGCACCACTTCCTCAGCCGCCAACTCGCGCTGACCTGGATCCGACGGCAGCGCGGCAAGCCCTCGGCCGAACTGGTCGGCCTGGCCCAGCGACTCAAGGTGCTCGACTGAACCGGCCCATCTAGGCTGCCCTGGTGACGGCCAACGAGATGCCACCCATGGCAACCCCACACGTCGCCGCCGGTGCCCTCTTCTTCAATGACGATGGCCACGTGCTCCTCGTACGTCCCAGCTACAAAGAGCACTGGGACATCCCCGGCGGCTATGTCGAACCCGGTGAGTCACCCCGAGCAGCCTGCATACGCGAAATCCAAGAGGAACTGGGTCTCACCCCGGCAGTCGGGCCGATGCTGGTCGTGGACTGGGCACCTGCCGAACATGAAGGCGACAAGCTTCTCTTCATCTTCGACGGCGGATCACTCGGCGCCGAGCAGGAGCGCGACATCCGCTTCACGGACGGTGAACTGACCGAGTGGCGCTACGTAAGCCCAGAGTCCTTGGAACAGCACGGCCTGCCCCGGCTCGTCCGTAGGATCCGCACCGCTATCGCAGCGCGCAGTAACGGCGTGTCCGTGTATGCAGAACACGGCAGCGCAATCTAGACCGCAGTTTCGATACACGATCAAGGCGGCCCGAGCGGAGGCCCTGCGCTCGTCATCCCGTCCGGGGCGGCCGGTGCGGGAGCCGCGCCTACGGGTTGTCCAGGGTTTCGAGGTTCACGTACTCGCCAAACGGCTCGGTGGATCCATCCCAACCGTTCCAGCCCTGTTGGGTGATCTGGCCGTCAACGTAGGTGTATGACCACTGGGCACCGTCCTCGCCCTCGATGTGGAGGGCGCCCGAGCGCACGAACGGCGCTATCGCCACGTAGAAAGCCGTGGCCTGGTTCGACCATTTGGGGTCACCCTCGTCGTCGTACCCGAACTCGATCCAGTCTCCGTCCCGGATGATCGAGGCTCTGGCCTCGACTGCCAGGTCGGCAACCGTGTCAATCGACGGAGACGCGTCCGGCTTGTACCAACCAGCTTGTCCAGCCATGGCGGCCTGGGCAGCGGCGGCCGCGGCGTCGTCGTCCGACTCCGGGGGGTTCAGACGCCCTGAAGGCCGCACCGTGTATCCCACGGCGGGCACCCTACAACGATCGATGCCGCTAGCGCGCGAAGTTGGGTTGTCCGGGCCAGGCAGGAGCCTTGCCTCACTCCTCGCCGAACAGCGTTCGCCGGAAACCGGGTCCGGTCCGCTGCTGAGGCGGGTGGAAGCGCCGGTAGGTGATCGGGATGAACAGCAGGATCAGGACGGTGATCGCCGCGCCCACGATCAGGGGCGGCCCCAGCACGTCCGCAACGAGGACCCAGGTTGGCGCCGACGTGTGTTGAGGCGTGTTGGCGCTCGGGGCATCTGGGTTTCCGGCGAAGGAACCGCGCCCTTCGACGAATGCCACGCCGCAGCAGAGAGCGAACGGGGCGGCCACGAGGCAGGCGGTCCCATGCGCCCACCTCCGGCCGCGTACGAGCCCCACCATCGACAGCAGGAGACCGGCCATGGCCAGGCCGGACACGACAGTGGCCACCTGGTGGAACACCACGAGGCCGAGGTCCGCGAGACCGTTGCGGTTGACGGCCTCCTCGGGCGGCACGCGATAGACCGCGTCGTGGCTCGTCAGGTCGTAGATCACCGTCGCGCCGTTAAGCGCCAGGCCGAGCACCAGGAGGCCGACCGCGACCGTGGGTGCGACCACCGGCCAACGTGGTGCCGACGTCACGTCACCCCAGGTCTGTCGCGGATTCCCACGGAGATCACCTGCGGAACATACCCAAACCCGCGACATCGATGGGGACGGCCGACCCGGTCCCGAACAACGATGACCGCTGTTACGTACGTTCCCGATCGTCTGGCTGCCGCTCGTTGTCGCCGGCGCCGCAGGTGACACATCGTTCGCGGCGGCGAAGGTGGTAGTCAGCACGGCGAGTCCACCGGTGACGAGCACGGCGGCGTAGCCGTACCGGTCCGGGTCCGGACCCGGTCGGGCCGGTTCGCCGCCGTCATCGCGTGCCCTCGGCGAGCGCGGGGTGCTGGTGGCCGGGTCGACGTTCTAGCAGATGCAGGGCGGCGGTGATCGCCAGGGCAGCCCCGGCGAGCAGCGCGCCCAACTGGGTGAGCCCGTTCAGGGCGGTGACGTTGTCCGACTCCGGCGCGCCGAGGACCACCGCCAGGAGGGTGAGCAGCGCGTACCCGAACATCGCGCCCGTACCGACCCAGGTGAGCGCCAGCCCCACCCGCGCCGCCGTGCGGCCGCCGCCGGACGGCCGGCGCAGCATGAGCAGAACGCCAACCGCGGCGGACGCCGCCATCAGCGCGTTCACCACCTCGCCCGAGCGGGCCGTGTACTCCCACCCCTCCTGGTAGGCACCCAGGAACGCGCCCTCCGTACCGAACGCCATCAGCAGGTGCGCGACCGCGATCGCCGCGGCGACGGCGCCACCCACGCGGGCAAGCACCACCTGCAGGCCGCGGGTCGCGCCGACTCCGGCGGCCGACGGACGGTCGAACAGGTACGGCCAGCGCGACCGCGCGTACCCGAGGAAGGCGGCAGACAGCAGCAGGCCCTGCAACGCGAACGACGTGTAGACGACCACATAGGTCCACGGGGCGACGAGGCCTCCGGAAAGACTCACCTCCCGGCCACCTGTCACCGCGCCGGCCGCCGCTCCGTTGACCACCTCGATCACGGCCGGGGTCAGCAGCCCGGTGCCGACCCAGACCGGTGCCAGCACCAGCCACTCCGGCAGCCGCAGTCCCCAGCGGTGCGTGAACGCGACCGCGACGAGGATCGCCACGACATCCATCGCCGCGGTGACGATGTTCGGTGCGACGAAGTCCGCGCCACGCGCCGGCGAACCCTCCGGCACGCCGACCATCACCCCGCCGATCCACAAGATCTTCAGCAGCAGGTACGGCAGCACAGCGGCGACCACCCCATAGCCGATCACCATTCGGGTTATCCGCGTACGCCGCGAGCGGTCGAGTACCAGCCCTTCCACGCCGGGACCACGCGACACCTCATCGACAGTCATAGGTCGATCGTCCGCGCCGGCGGGGGCGCCACTCCTCCCCAGCAGGGGCCAACACCGTCCCTCCACCGGGGGAGCGTCGACTGTCGACGTCCCGGCCCAGGGTGAGTCAGCAGTCGTCGGCGGCCGGGAGTGGTGACGGACGATCGCCCACGCGCATCACGTTCCCCCGCGGCCTGTTCGCCGAATCATGACGAACATCCACCTTCGACAAAACCGTCATGTGCGGCTAAATCGTACGTAAGGTCTGAATCGGTCTGATGCGTCGCCTTTGCCTGCGGCGTGGCGGCAAGTCACTGCCAAGCAGCTCTGGTGTGTCCGGAGTGGCTCTCTGGAGGGGTCATGAACAACGACCGACGGCTGCAGCGCGTCCTGAAGCATGGCCGCGCCGCGTCAGGGCTGAGTTCTGCCCTGCTGGTAGTCGGGATGACGGGTGGACCCGCAGCCGCAGCGCAACCCGAGGAGGCGACATCCTCTGCTCGGAGCATGCAGATCGGTACGCCCGGTCCGCTCGGCCAGTACGGCAGCTGGCCGTTGGCCTGGTCGAGCGTTCGCCAGGACGGCGACGGACCTGATTCGTCAGACCAGTACCCGGACGCGCCAACTGACTGTGGCCCGCAGGGCTGGCAGGGTCCGTGGGGTGGAAACGACAGGGGCAAGCAGCCCAAGTCGGACTACCCGCACGGCTCGCACGGCGCCAAGGGCGCTCAAGGCCCCCAGGGCGACACCGGCGCTCAAGGCCCCCAGGGTGACGCGGGCGCTCAGGGTGCGCAGGGTGATGCGGGCGTTCGGGGTGCGCAGGGCGACGCGGGCGCACAAGGCTTCCAGGGTTCTCGGGGCGATACCGGCGCTCAAGGTGACGCCGGCGTTCAGGGTGCGCAAGGTACTCAAGGCGCGGAGGGCGACGCGGGCGTTCAGGGCGCTCAAGGAGCGCAGGGAAACGCAGGTGCTCAAGGAGCGCAGGGCGACGCAGGTGCGCGGGGCAGTGCGGGTACGCAGGGAACTCAAGGTTTCCAAGGTGCGCAGGGCGACTCGGGCGCTCAAGGGGCGCAAGGTGGGGCCGGGGTCCAGGGCGCTCAGGGTGCTCAGGGCGAGGCGGGAGTTCAGGGCGCTCAGGGTGCGCAGGGTGTTTCGGGTGTTCAGGGTGCTCAGGGCGCAGCCGGCGTACAGGGCGCGCAGGGTTTCCAGGGTTCGCAGGGTGACACAGGCGCTCAAGGCGAGGCGGGGGTTCAGGGCGCCCAAGGTGCGCAGGGCGCGTCGGGCGTTCAGGGTGAGGCCGGCGTGCAGGGCGCTCAGGGTTTCCAGGGCGCGCGGGGTGACGCTGGTGCTCAAGGCGCTCAAGGCGCTCAAGGCGCTCAAGGCGCTCAAGGCGCTCAGGGCGCTCAGGGTGAGGCTGGCGTACAGGGCGCTCAGGGTTTCCAAGGCGCGCAGGGTGACACAGGTGCTCAGGGTGAGGCCGGTGCGCAGGGCGCGCAGGGCGACGCAGGCCCTCAAGGTGAAGCGGGGGTTCAGGGATCCCAAGGTGCTCAAGGCGCACAAGGCGCGACTGGTTCTCAGGGCGATGTCGGTGTTCAGGGTGCTCAAGGTTTCCAGGGTGCGCAGGGCGGGGCGGGGGTTCAGGGTGCTCAAGGCGCGCAGGGCGCGTTTGGCGCTCAGGGGGCGCAGGGCGCGCAAGGCGCAACTGGCGCTCAAGGTGCTCAGGGTGTTCAGGGCGATGTCGGTGTTCAGGGTGCTCAAGGTTTTCAGGGTGCGCAGGG